>DASPGT010000053.1:0-4628 GCA_035620475.1 Gaiellaceae bacterium
TTCGCGTTCGACCGCTGCACGCTCGGCGGCATCAGGTGGTCCTCGCTCCCCGAGATGAAGAGGAGCGGCGCACGATCGGGATTGTGGTAGTTCACGTGGTTGTCGTCCTCGCCGGGATGGATGTTCGCCAGCACGCTCCCCCAGAAGATGTTCCCGGAGGCGGGGATGTGGTAGCGCTCGTAGAGCGCCAGCGACTCCTCCTCGCCGAACGTGTTCGTGAAGGCGTAGTGCCACTGCTCCGGCGTGAACCCGACCGCCTTGTGGCGGTTCGCCGGGTTCTTCAGCACCGGGAACGTCGACCTGATCTGCGACAGCGGGACGACCTTGACGCCCTCGGTCGGCGCCGAGTTCAGCGCCACGCCGGCCGCGCCGAAGCCGTGGTCGAGCAGGATCTGCGTGAACACGCCGCCCGCGGAGTGCCCGATCAGGATCGGCTGCGGGTCGAGCTCGCGGACGACGGACTCGAGGTGCTCGACGATCTGCGGCACCGTCACCTGCTCGATCGGGGTCGGGTCGGCGTTCAGCGCCTCGACCTCCACCTCGAACCCGGGGTAGGCGGGGGCGAGGACCCTGAAGCCCTTGGCCTCGTAGTGGGCGATCCAGTTCTCCCAGCTCCGGGGCGTGACCCAGAAGCCGTGGATCAAGACGATCGTGCCGGGTGCGGTCGCGTCGGCGGCCATGGCGTCCTTTCGAGGTGGGGCGACGAGGCGCCGACCTTACCCGAGCGAGTTGCTTCACGCAACCATCTGCCCTAGCCCATCCCCAGGTGGATGATCCCGCGGTCGATCAGGCCCTGGGTGAAGCCGGAGGCAGGAAGCACCTTGACGCCGTAGCTGTCGCGGAGGAACCACTCGAAGTAGACGAAGACGCTCGAGCGGACGGCGCCGATCTTCTCCAGGCGGTCGGGGTCGAAGACGAGCACGCGGGCCCGCAGCTCCGCGTCGGCGAGAAACTCCTCGACGACGGCCTCGACCGTGTCGCCGAGGTCGGTGACGAGGAGCGTCGGCGTCGCCGAGGCGAGGCGCGCGAGGCCGGCGGCGCCTGCCCGGAGCTCGACGCGGCTCGTCTCCCGGCGCCAGCGGGCGACGAGGAGCGTGGACGTGGACTCCTCCACCTCCACCTCGTCGAGGTCCTCCGCACAGTGGCGGGCGAACGCAGCCAGAAGCTCGCCGTGCGTGAGCTCGACCGGGCCCCAGGTGAACCGGCGCGCGCCGACCGCGGCCGCGAGCGCCCTCTCCGCTGCGGACCGGCGGGCGGGATCGAGCAAGGCGAGCTCGTCGAGCGAGGCCCTGACCTCGGGGTCGAGCTCGTCGGGACCCAGCCCGATCCGCTCGTCGAGCACGGCCTCGAGGGCGGCGGCCTGCTCGCGCGTCATGCCGGCCGCTCCAGCGCTCCGGCGAGCACCTCCGGGGAGAGCTCGCCTAGCTCGAGGTACACGCCGCCGGCCGCCTGCGCCAGCTCCCGCGCGCAGCTCCGCCGGGGCGTCTGACGCGGGGGCTCGGCGTCCACGACGACGACGCCGATCCCGGCCCGCCGGAGGGCACGGGCCTCGTGGAGGGCGTCGGCGAGGGGATCGCCGCGGGTGCGGCGCGCCACGTTGGGGAGGCCGTCGGTGACGACGACCGCCACGGGGCGCGCGTTCGGCCGCTTCGCCTGCTCCTGACGCAGGAGCCGGCCGGCGGCGGCGAGGGCGTCGGCCAGCGGCGTGCGGCCCGAGACGGGAACGTCGGCGAGGACGCGCGCCGCCTTCGCGCGGCTCGCCGTCGGCCGGAGGGCGACGGTCGCCTCCGGGACGCCGCTCCGGAACGCCACGAGGGCGACGCGGTCGCCGCGCGACGTCGCGTCCTCGAGCAGGCCGAAGACGAGCCCCTTGACCTGCTCGACCAGCCGGTCGGCCTGGAGCGAGTAGCTGTTGTCGACGACGAAGCAGACCTCGAAGGGGACGCGGTGCTCGCGCACCTTCCGGCGCACGTCTTCCGCCGTGATCGCGCGCGTCCCGCCGGTGCGGCCGGCGCGGGTCGCGGCCGCCCGGAGGGTCGCGTCGACGGCGACGTCGGCGGGCGCCGGGCCCGGAAGACGGTGGCGGGAGTACTTCCCCCGGCGGAGGGCGACGAGCGACCGGTCGCGCCGGCCGATCGCGCCTCGCTCGAGGGCGTCGCGCCGGGAGGGGAGGGAGAGAACCCGCTCCGGGTCGGCCTCGACCTCGTGGATCTCCGGCACGGCCTGCAGGAGCTCCACCGGCGTGTCTACCCCGGCCCCGCCGGGCTCTCCGCTTTTTTTGGCTCTCCCTCCACGGCGAGCACGTCGTCGAGGATCCGCCGCAGGAGCCGGTCGTCGATACCCGAGCCGGCGCCGAACGGATCCTCCTCGATGCGGTGGCCGAGGGCGAGCTGCGCGGCGGTGAAGACGTCCTCGCGGCCGGCCTCGGCGCGGCCGTCGAGCGCCGCGAGCGCCTTGGCGCACTCGAGGATGGTGACGTCGGCCCGGTGGCTGACCACGCCCGACTCGACGACGAGGCGCGCGATCGCCTCGTAGAAGCGCTCGGGGACGCCGATCGCCGGCAGCGAGTCCCGCGCGGCGCGCAGACGCTCGGCGAGCGCGCCCTCCTCCCCGGCCCAGGCGGCGGCGAACGCCTCCGGATCGGCCAGGTAGGCCTCACGGCGGCGGAGCACGTCGGCCCGCGTCGAGGCGTCGGCGATCGCCTGCACCTCAACGTGCAGGCCGATGCGGTCGGCGATCTGCGGGCGGAGCTCGCCCTCCTCGGGGTTCATGGTCCCCACGAGCAGGAAGCGCGCCGGGTGCGACATCGAGACACCCTCCCGCTCGACGACGTTCACACCCATCGCGGCCGCGTCGAGGAGGACGTCGCAGAGGTGGTCGTCGAGCAGGTTCACCTCGTCGACGTAGAGGATCCCGCGGTTCGCCTCGGCGAGCAGGCCCGGCTGGAGCGCGGCGATCCCCTCCCGGAGCGCGCGGGCGATGTCGACCGACCCCGCGACCCGGTCCTCGGTGGCGTTCAGGGGCAGCGTGACGATGCGGACGCGGCGCGCGACGACCGGCAGCTCCTCACCGGCCGCGACGCGCGCGCGGCAGAGCTCGCAGGGCGCGCCCGGGTCGCAGGAGAAGGGGCAGTCGCCGACGACCTCGATCTCGGGCAGGAGCGCGGCCAGTCCCCGGACCGCCGTGGACTTCCCCGTCCCGCTCGGCCCGGAGACGAGCACGCCCCCGACGGCCGGGTTGACCGCGTTGAGCAGGAGCGCCGTCTTCAGGCGCTCCTGCTCGACGAGCGCGGTGAACGGATAGTGGGTCGTCAGCTGAGGATCAGCGGCTTGCCGAAGGTCGGCTCGGCCTGCGGGATCGGGTCGAACTTCCAGGTGCCGATCAGCGGGACTGCCGTGTCGCGGTTGACGCGGACGTCGACGACGTACGGAATGCCCGCCGAGACGGCGGTCTCGAGCGCGCTGCCGAGGTCGGCCGGATCCTCCACGGTGATGCCGCCGGCGCCCATCGACTCCGCCATCTGGACGAAGTCCGGGTTCCAGAACTCTCCCGTGGACTGCTTGACGAAGCTCGTCCCGATCTCGCGGCCGTCCATGTAGAACCGCTGGAGGTCGCGGATGACGCCGATCGTGTAGTTGTTGAGGATCACCCAGACGGCGGGGATGCCGTACTCGGTCGCGGTGGCGACGGCGCCCGGGAACATCATGAAGCTGCCGTCGCTCGTGACGCAGATCGCCGGCTGCTCCGGCCGGGCCAGCTTGAGCCCGAGCACGCCGTAGGTGCCGAACCCCATGCCGGCAAAGCCGCCCGGCGTGAAGACCATCCGCGGGCCGGGCGCGTCCCAGTACTGCTCGACCCAGGTCTGGTGGTTGCCGGTGTCGGTGATCATGAGCGTGTCCGGCGCAGCGGCCGCGCGCAGCTCCTTGATGACGCGGCGCGGGTCGATCGGCACGGCGTCCGAGGCCTTCTCCTGCTCGATGAAGTTGACCCACTCGGTCTTGTACTCCTCGACCTGGTCGTTCCAGGGCGAGCGCTCGCGCTTCGGGCCCTGCTTCTGCGCCAGCTCGAGCAGCTGGCGCAGCACCTCGCGCGCGTCGCCGACGATCCCCAGCTCGGTCGGGTAGTTCCGACCGATCTCCTGCGGGTCGATGTCGACGTGGATCAGCTTCGTCGGCGGGATGTTGTACGTGTAGCCGGGCACCCACGAGGACGAGTGGATGTCGGAGAAGCGGCAGCCGAACGCGAGGATGACGTCCGCGTTCCGCGCCGCCTCCTGGGCCGGGTACTCGCCCCAGCAGCCGGCGATCCCGAGGTGGAGCGGGTGCTCGGCCCCGAGGGCGCCCTTGCCCATGAAGGACGTGTAGACGGGGACGTTCACGTGCTCGGCGAAGGCCGCGAGCTCGGAGGAGGCCTCCGAGCAGATGACGCCGCCGCCCGCGAGGATGAGCGGGCGCCGCGCGCCCATGAGCATGTCGAGCGCCTTCGCCACCGCCTCGGGCGAGCCGGGCGTGCGCCAGTCGAGCATGACGCTCCGCTCGGCGGGCTCCGGCACCTCGACCTCGGCCTTCGTCACCCAGAGGTCGTAGGGCACGTCGATGTGCACCGGGCCGGGCCGGCCGGAGCGCGCG
>DASPGT010000054.1:0-11544 GCA_035620475.1 Gaiellaceae bacterium
TGCGGCCGGCGCTCGCCAACGTCGCCCGGGTCGTGCGCCGGATCGTGCCGTGACGCGGGCATACGCCGAGTCGCGCGCTCGCTGGGTGCTCGACACGCTGGGAGCCCGCGACCTCGCTCTCGGCGACGGGATCCCCCTCCACGCCGAGGCCTGGGCGCGGGTCGAGCGCGGGGAGCGGCCCGAGGGCGACGAGCTCGCCGAGGCGTTCTGGCACCTGGCCCGGCTGGAGGAGCGGAACGCCGAGCGCGACCGGCACGGCCGGTTCCCGGCCGCCGCGACGGCGCTCGACCCGCTCGACCCCCCGCTCGAGCGGCTGCGCGCCCGGCTCGGGCTCGAGCCGCCCCGCTGGCGCGGCGCCCGCTTCGCGGTCGCGCTCACCCACGACGTCGACCGGCCGTGGCGCTGGACGCGGCGCGGCCTCCGGAACGCCGCCGGCCGCCTGCGCGCCCGCGTTCTCGCCGGTGCCGGCCGGGAAGCGCTCCGGGAGGCGCGCGGCCTCGCGGCCGTGCCCGTGCACCGCCTGCGCGGGACCGATCCCAACTGGTGCTTCCGACGGATCGCCGAGCTGGAGGGCGCCCGGGGCTCGACCTCGACTCATTTTGTGCTCGCCGGCCACGGCCACCGGGAGGACGGGTACGCGCCCGAGGTCTACGACCGGCTGCGGCCGCGCGTGGTCGAGACGCTTCTCGACGTCGGAGCCGAGGTCGGGCTGCACGGGACCTACCTGAGCGCGCGCGACCCCCTGCGCCTCGAGGCCGAGCGCGACACGCTGCAGGCGCTCGCGGGCCCGCTCGCCGGGCAGCGGTACCACTTCCTGCGCGTCGACCCGCACGCCAACCTCGCCCCGCTCGCCGAGCTCGGCTTCCGCTACGACTCGACGCTGGGCTTCGCGGACGCGCCGGGCTTCCGCGCCGGCATCATGCAGCCGTTCCGGCCGTGGAGCGAGGAGCTCGGCGGGCCGCTCCCGCTTCTGGAGATACCGCTTGCGCTCATGGACACGACGCTCGCCGAGCCGCAGTACCTGGGCCTCACCGCCGCGCAGGCCGAGGCCCGGGCCCTGGCGCTGCTCGACCTCGCCGCCGCGCGCGGCGGCGGCTTCGCCATCCTCTGGCACATGAACCGCTTCGACCCTCCGACGGCCGCCGGGTGGGACCGCCTCTACGAGCGGATCCTCGACGGGGTGCTCGAGCGGGGCGGCGTCTGCCTGGCCGCGGGCGAGCTGGCGGCGGAGGCCGAGGCCGTCCTCAGCTGAACAGCTCGTACCCGTCGGCGAGAAAGGGCGTCCTGTCGACGAGGGCGGCGATCTCCTCCGGCGCGAGGACGCCTTCCTCGGTGGCGATCCGCGTGATCCGGTCGGCCGGGGTCAGGTCGACGCGGTCCTCCGTCGGCTTGCGCGGGTCGGCGGGCGCGATCTTCAGGATCTCCGAGGCGACGACCACGGGGACCTGAGCCTTGCCCGCCGCCTTGGCGAGGGCGCTCGTCCCCGCCTTGTTCAGGACCGACCCGTCCCGGAAGACCGTGTCTGCGCCGAGGAGGAGGAGCTGCACGGTGGCGACCGCGTGCTCCGCATCCTCGTCGGCGACGACCTCGGTGACGAGCCCGGCCGCCGCGAGCTCCTCCGCGAAGGCGCGGCCCTCGCCGGTCGGCTCCGAGACGGTGCAGACGACCCGGCCCGGGCCGGCGTGGACGAGCGCCTCGCGGGCCGTGGCCGAGGCGGAGTGGGTCATGACGACCTTCTCCTCGAGCTCGGGCCGGAGCAGGACGGCAATCGTCGCCGCCGCGCGCTCGCGCGAGGAGAGCAGGGCCTCCGCCTCCTCGACGAGCTGCTCGGTCGTCCGGCCCGCGGCGAGGACGCGTCCGAGCGCGCCGCGGATCGCGCCGATGTCGGGGCGCGCCCGCACGAGCTCGCGTGCGAGGGCGAGCGGGTCCTCGCCGCGCTTCGCCGCCTCGACGACGGCGGTCACCGCCTGCCGGGCCAGCCAGCTCGACCCGTGGATCTCGTCGGCGGCGATTCGCTCCACCTGCGCTTCCGGTACGGCGTCCACGCGACGGCTAGCGTACCCGGAATGAGGTGGAGGATGACCGTGCTGGGCATCTCGGTCACGCTCGTCTCGGCGTACTTCGCGCTTCGCAACGTCGACCTCTCCGAGGTCTGGAGCACCCTCCGGTCGAGCGACTACTGGTGGCTCCTGCCGGCGATCGCGGTGATGGCGCTCGCGGTCTTCGTGCGCGTGATCCGCTGGCGCTACCTCTTCACCGCGGAGCGCCGGCCCGCGCTCTGGCCCCTCTCAGAGGGGCTCCTCGTCGGCCACTTCTTCAACACGGTGCTCCCGGCGCGGGCCGGCGACCTGGCGCGGGTGGGGGCGATCAACCTGCGGGCCGGGACCTCGAAGGCGGAGGCGCTCGCCACGGTCGTGGTCGAGCGGGTCTTCGACGTCCTCGCCCTGCTCCTGCTCCTCTTCGTCGCGCTCCCGTGGCTGCCGGAGGTGACCTGGGTGCGGACGGCCGCGATCGTCGCGCTGGTCCTCGGCGTCGGCTTCGCCGCCTGCGTCGTCGTCCTCACGGTGTACGGAGAGCGGCCGCTGCACGTGCTCCTCAGGCCTCTCGGCCGCCTTCCCTTCCTCCACGCCGGCCGGCTCGAGGCGGCCGCGGCGAACCTCTCGGAGGGGCTGATGGGCCTCCGCCGCGCCCATCTCGGAGGGGTCAGCTTCGTGCTCACCGTCGTCTCGTGGCTCCTCTTCGCGGTCTGCTTCTGGCTCGTCACGCTCTGCTTCGACCTCGGCCTCCCGGTCGGCGCCGGGCTCCTCGTCGTCATCGCCACCGGCTTCTCCCTCGCGCTCCCGGCGGCCCCCGCCGGCATCGGCGTCTTCGAGGCGGCCACGATCGTCGCGCTCGCCGCCTACGGCGTGCCCAAGTCCGACGCGCTCTCCTACGCGCTCGTCCTGCACGCGGCCACGACCGTTCCCTTCCTCATCGCGGGCGGCCTGCTCCTGAACGTCCACGGCGTCCGGTACGGACGCCGGCGGCGCTCAACCGCCGCGCCGGTCCTGGCGGGCGTGCACCAGCACGACGTCGCCGAGCCGGCCCACGGGAACCCGGACGTCCGCGACGCGTGAGACCGCCGCGGCCGCGGGGCCGAGCGGGCCCAGGTTCGAGCCGAGGCGGCTGGCGACGTAGGAGACGTGGAACGACCGCGGCACGACGTCCCACTCGACCGGCCGCAGCCCCGCCGCGAGCAGCATGGCGTGGAGGGTCTCCGGGCTGAAGTAGTGGAGGTGCGGCCGGATCAGCCACGGCCAGCGCTCCTTCCGCAGGCGCGCGTGGATGCTGGAGACGTTGACGGTCGAGAGCGTGACGAGGCCGTCCGGGCCGGCGAGCGCGCCCAGCCGGCGCAGCGCCGCGAGCGGGTCGACCAGGTGCTCGAGCACGTCGAGCGCGACCACGGCGTCGAAGCTCCCCGGCGGCTCGTCCACGTCCTCGAGCACCCCCTCCCTGAGGTCGACGCCGAGCCGCCGCCGGCCCGACTCGACGGCCCAGCGTGACGGCTCGTAGCCGGCGGCGTCCCACCCGGCCGCGCGGGCGACGTCCAGGAACAGCCCGACGTTGGCGCCCAGCTCGAGCAGGCGCCGGCCCGGGACGACGTAGCCGGACAGGGAGCGGAGCACCCAGGCGAAGAGCTGGCGGCGGCCCTCCTCCTCGGCCAGGTAGCCGACGTCGACCGTGCCCTCGTAGGCCTCCCTGATCCCCTCGGCGTCCAGGGCGGGGACGGAGCTAACCATCCCGCAGGCGGTGCACTGGACGATGTCGTCGTGCAGCGCCAGCGCGCCGCTCGTGCAGCCGAACTCGCCCGGGAGGGGCGGGCCGGACGTGGTCGCCGGATAGACGAGCACCTGCTCCGTCGCCCCGCAGAGCGCGCACGGCCGCTCGACCCTGCGGGAGCCTCCGAGCGCCGGCCCGCGCCGGGGCTCGCGCCAGGCGACCGGGTTCCGGCGACCGCGCCGGCCCCGCCTCGCGCTCTGCGCCGACGCGTAGCGGAGGCTCTCGGCCACGTACCGGAAGGAGCGGGGGAGGTCGATCGACGACGACTCCACCGTGTAGCGCGTCGGGATCGGCACCTCGACGATCCGCTGCCCGCCCGTGGCCGCGTCGACGAGCATCTGGGAGTCGAAGCTGAAGTCGTCGCTGTAGCGGAGGAACGGGAGCGAGAGCAGGCAGTCGCGCGTGTAGGCGCGCAGGCCGCTGTGCAGCTCCGTGAAGCGGGAGCCGAGCAGGGCGTTCTCGAAGACCGTCGTCACGCGGTTGCCGACGAAGCGGTGGAGCGGCATCCCTCCCGCGCGCGGGTCGGACTGCCCGGCGAAGCGCGAGCCGAAGGTCATGTCGGCCTGCCCGGCGAGGATCGGGGCGAGCAGGAGCGGCACCGCCTTCGGGTCGTACTGGTAGTCCGGATGGAGGAGGACGACGACGTCGGCGCCGCCCGCGAGCGCCTGGAGGTAGCAGGTCTTCTGGTTCCCGCCGTAGCCGCGGTTCTCGGCGTGGACGACGACGCGGATGCCGAGCGACTCGGCGACCTCGACCGTGTGGTCGGTGCTCGCGTCGTCCACGACGATCATCTCGTCGGCGATCCCCGGCGGGATGTCGGCGACGGTCTTCGCCAGCGTATGCTCGGCCCGGTAGGCCGGCAGGGCGATCACGACTCTGGACAACGTTCACCTCCGCCGTCGGCGGCTTCCGGCCGCCTCCGGCACGTACTCCGGGCGCACAGGGTACGCGCTCGGTCGCCCGCTTGTGCCGGTGGTAGCCTGGCGCGAATGGCGCAGGCGAACCCCGCGGCCGAGGCCGCTCCCCGGGGGCTCGAGGAGCCGTTCCCGGAGGTCAGCCTCGTCGTCCCGGTCTTCAACGAGGAGGCGACTCTCGAGGAGGTTTGCCGGCGTGCGATCGCGACCCTCGAGGAGCGCGGGCGGCCGTTCGAGGTCATCGTCGTCGACGACGGCTCGCGCGACGGAACCTGGCCCGTCGTCGAGCGGCTCGCCGCCGCCGACCCGCGTGTTCGCGGCGTCCGCTTCAAGCGCAACTTCGGCCAGCACCCGGCGATGCACGCGGGGCTGGTGCGCGCGCGGGGCGAGATCGTCGTGACGATGGACGCCGACCTCCAGAACGTCCCCGAGGACCTGCCGCGCCTGATCGCCGCGGTCGAGGGCGGCGCCGACGTCGCGAGCGGCCGGCGCGTGGGCCGCGAGGACTCCTGGGGCCGGACCCTGCCCTCCCGGCTCATCAACGGCATGCTGCGACGCTTCACCGGCGCCCGGGTCTCCGACTTCGGCTGCGCCTTCAACGCGTACTCCCGCGCGGCGGTCGAGCCGGTCCTCGGCCTGATCGGGAAGCAGAAGTTCACGAAGGCCCTCGTCCTCTCGGCCGGCGCGAGCGTCGTCGAGGTCGACCTCACGCACCAGGCGCGGGCCGACAGCTCCCGCTACTCGCCCTTCCGGCTCGTCCGCCTGGCGCTGCACGTCCTGGCGGGCTTCTGGCCGCAGCCGATCCAGTGGGCCGGGGTGCTCATCGGGACGACCTGCGGGCTCCTCACGCTCGCCGTCGGCATCTGGGGGATCGTCGTCTGGGTCGTCCGGGGCGACTTCCCCGGCCTCCTCTTCCTCGGCGGCCTCGTCCTCGGCGTGCTGGCGGTGCAGGGGTTCATCCTCGCGCTCGTGGGCGAGTACCTGGGGCGGATCCAGCGCGACGTCGAGGGGCGGCCGCTCTACACCATCGGCGAGGAGATCGGCGAGTAGCCAAGCGGCGCGCGGGTACACTTGTCGCCCGTGCGCAAGCGCATTCTCGTGACCGGCGGCGCGGGGTTCATCTCGTCGAACTTCATCCGCCACCTGCTGACGGCGACCCCGTACGACGTCGTCTCCCTGGACGCCCTGACCTACGCGGGGAACATCGACAACCTCTCCGACCTCATGGGCCACGAGCGGCTGTCGTTCGTGCACGGCGACATCCGCGACCGGGCGCTCGTGGGCGAGATCGTCCGCGAGGTGGACGTCATCGTCAACGCGGCCGCCGAGTCCCACGTCGAGAAGTCGATCGTCGAGGGGGCGCGGGAGTTCGTGACGACGAACGTCGAGGGGACGCAGATCCTCCTCGACGCCGTCCGCGAGCACCCCGTCGAGCGCTTCATCCTCATCTCGTCGAGCGAGGTCTACGGGACGGCCGAGAGCGAGCCCATGGACGAGGAGCATCCGCTGAACCCGCGCAGCCCGTACGCCGCCACGAAGGCGGGCGCCGACCGGCTCGCCTACTCCTACCACGTCACCTACGGGCTCCCGATCGTGATCGTGCGCCCGTTCAACAACTACGGCCCGTACCAGCACCCCGAGAAGGTGGTGCCGCGGTTCGTCACGGCCGCCCTCGCCGACCAGCCGCTCACGGTGCACGGAGACGGCCACGCGAGCCGCGACTGGCTCTTCGTGGAGGACCACGCCGAGGCGATCGACGCCATCCTCGCCGCCGACGTGGCCGACGTGGCGGGAGAGGTGCTGAACCTCGCGACCGGCGTCGACATCTCGATCGACCGGATCGCCGATCTCGTGCTCGAGCAGCTGGGCAAGCCCGCGAGCCTGAAGGTGCACGTCCCGGAGCGGCCCGGCCAGGTCGACCGGCACATCGGCTCGACCGACAAGGCCGAGCGGCTCCTCGGCTGGCGGGCGCGGACGTCCTTCGAGGCCGGGCTCGAGCGCACCATCGCCTGGTACGAGCAGAATCTTCTCTGGTGGGAAGCAGCTCTCCGAGCGGTCGAGACGGCGACCTGAAGCGCCTCCTCGTCCTCGGGGCCGGGCCGGCTCAGCTCGGCCTGCACCGGGCCGCGCGCGAGCGCGGCCTCTTCGTCATCGCCTGCGACCGCGACCCGACCGCCGTCGGCTTCGAGTTCGTCGACCGGCGCGCAGTCGTCTCCGTCGAGGACGAGGCGGCCATCAGCCAGCTCGCCCGGGCCGAGCAGGTCGACGGGATCATCGCCCCGGGTATCGACTGGCCCGTCGCCATCGCCGCCCGGATCGCGGCGCACAACGGGCTCCCGCACCCGGTGACGCCGGAGACGGCGGCGCTCACCGTCCTCAAGCACCGCCAGCGCAAGCGCCTCGCCGAGCACGGCGTCCCGCAGCCCCGGTGGCAGGTCACGAACGAGGTCGTGGAGGGCCTGCCCCTCCCCGCTGTCGTCAAGCCGGTCGACCGTCAGGGCCAGAAGGGGCTCGCGGTCGTCCGCGATCACGACGAGCTGAGGGCGGCGATCGCGGCCGCCGTCGAGGCCTCCCGGAACGGGCTCGCGCTCGTCGAGGAGCTCGTCGGCGGCCCCGAGGTCACCGTCAACGCGTTCTCCCTCGGTGGCGTCTTCCACCCGCTGACCGTCACGGACCGGCTCACCGCGGACGCTCCCGCCTTCGGCGTCGCACTCGCGCACGTCTGGCCGAGCGAGCATGCAGTCGAGGAAGCGGTCGAGGCCGCGCGCCTCGCCGCCGATGCTCTCGGCGTGACCGACGGGCCGACCTACACGCAGATCGTTCTCGGCCCCGACGGGCCGCGGGTGATGGAGCTCGCGGCGCGCCTCGGCGGCGGCCACGACGCGGAGCTCTGCCGTGTCGCGCTCCGGGTCGACCTCAACGGGCTCGCCCTCGCCGCCGCTCTCGGCGAGCCGCTCGAGACACCCGAGCCGGCCCCGTCAGGCGGGGCGGTCGTCCGTTTCCTCGTCCCGCCGCCGGGCGTGCTCGAGGACGTGGCCGGGCTCGAGGAAGCGCTCGCCGTGGACGGCGTCGTCGACGCCCGCGTCTACCGCGCGCCCGGCTGGGAGTTCGGCCCGTTCCGCCGCGGCAACGACCGCGCCGGCTACGTCCTCGCCCGCGGCGAGAGCAGGGAGGAGGCGCTCGCCCGCGCCGACCGGGCCGCCGAGCTGATCCGCTTCCGGACCGCGCATGCTCTCCTCGAGGCGTAGCACCTTCCTGTCGTTCCAGCCTCCGGCGATCGGCGACGAGGAGATCGAGGCCGTCACCGAGACGCTCCGGAGCGGGTGGCTCACCACCGGCCCGCGCACCGAGGAGCTCGAGCACCGCTTTGCCGAGTACGTCGGGGCGCGTCACGGGATCGCGCTCGCCTCGGGCACCGCGGCGCTGCACCTCTCGCTCCTCGCCGCGGGCGTCGGGCCGGGGGACGAGGTGATCACGTCGCCGATCACGTGGCCCGCGACCGGCAACGTGATCGTCCACTGCGGCGCCCGCCCGGTGTTCGTGGACGTCCGCGACCCCGACCTGAACATCGACCCCGACGCCGCCGCGGCGGCGGTGACGGAGCGGACGAAGGCGATCCTGCCCGTCCACCTCGCGGGCCAGCCGGCCGACCTCGACCCGCTCTTCGCGCTCGGGCTGCCGGTGGTCGAGGACGCCGCGCACGCGACCGAGGCCGTCTACCGCGGCCGCAAGCTCGGCGCGCTCTCCCTCGCCACCTGCTTCTCGCTCTACGCGACGAAGAACGTGGCCGCGGGCGAGGGCGGGATGGTGACGACCGACGACGACGACGTCGCCGCCGCGCTCGGGAACCTGCGGCTCATGCGCCGCGGCGAGGGCTCGCTGTACGACGTGACCGTGGCCGGCTTCAAGGCGAACCTCTCCGACGTCCTCGCGGCGATCGCCCTCGTCCAGCTCGAGAAGATCGAGGAGCACGCGGCGATCCGCCGGCGCCACGTCGCGGCCTACGACGCGGCCGTCGCCGAGCTCGCCGGCATCGAGCCGCTCGGCCGCGACCCGCGCGACGAGCACGCGCTCCACCTCTACGTGGTGCGGATCGACCCCGGGCGGGCCGGTGCCGGCCGCGACGCCTACCAGCGCGCGCTCGGGGAGGAGAACATCGGTACGAGCATCCACTTCCTCCCCGTGCACCGGCTGACGTACTACCGCGAGCGCTTCCCCGACCAGCCGCGCCTGCCGGTCGCCGAGCGGGCCGGGGACGAGGTGCTCTCGCTGCCGCTCTCGCCCGCGCACTCGGACGCCGACGTCGAGGACGCGATCGCCGCGCTCGGGCGCGTCCATGCCCGCTTCACCGGCGCCTGAAGGCCGGGCGTGAGACGAAGCGTCAAGCTCGGCGTCCAGCTTCTCGTCTCCGGCGGGATCATCGCCTTCCTGCTCTGGTCGATCGACCTCGAGCAGGCGGTCGAGATCATCCGCGACAGCCACTGGGGCTACGTGCTCGCGGCGTTCCTCATCTTCGTCGGCACGACGTGGCTGATGACCTGGCGCTGGAGCGTGCTCCTCCAGGCGAAGGGCGTGCACGAGCCGTTCTCCTGGCTCCTGCGGCTCTACTTCGTGAGCTACACCTTCGGGCAGGTGCTCCCGACGGCGGTCGGCGGCGATGCGGTGCGGATCATCGAGCACTCCCGCAGGCGCCCGAACGAGAAGGCGTCCGCCGCCGCGGCAGTGTTCATGGAGCGCGTCCTCGGCTCGGCCGGAACCCTCGTTCTCGTCGCGATCGGCCTCGCCGTCGCGGTCGGCCGCTACGACGACGTCCGCTTTCTCGCGATCATCGAGGTGGTCTTCGTCGCTGTGATGATCGTCCTGGGGCTGCTGCTCTTCTCCCGCCGCCTCGGGCTCGCGCTCGAGCGCCGGCTCTTCCCGCTCGGGCGCAGGGTGAAGCTCGAGAAGCCGATGCAGAGCCTCTACTGGGCGATGCACGAGTACCGCCAGGCGCCGGGCGCGCTGGCGGTCGTCCTCGGGGTCACGGTCGTGGCCCAGTTGCTGCGCGTGATCGCGATCTGGCTCTGCGGCGAGGCGGTCGGCGCCGACGTCTCGCCGGTCGTCTACGTCATTCTCGGCCCGCTCCTCTTCCTCGTGCAGATGGTGCCCTTCACGCTCAACGGGCTCGGCCTTCGCGAGGCCTTCTTCGTCCTCTTCCTCGGCCGCTTCGACGTCCCCGAGGACGTCGCCTTCGCGGCCGGGTTCCTCTACTACGCGGTGACGATCGCGACGTGCATCCCGGGCGCGGTCATCCTTCTCTGGCGGAGCGTGCGCCCGGCCGCGCCGGCGCAGTGACGGTCTCGATCGTCATCGTCTCCTTCAACGCGCGGGAGCACCTGGAGCGCTGCCTGGACGCCGTCGCCGGCGGCGCCCACGAGGTGGTCGTGGTCGACAACGCCTCCTCGGACGGGAGCCCGGCGCTCGTGCGCGAGCGGTTCCCGTCGGTGAAGCTCGTCGAGCTCGCGGAGAACGTCGGCTTCGGCGCCGCCAACAACGTCGGGATGGAGGCCGCCGCCGGCGACCTCTTCCTGCTCCTCAACTCCGACGCCTGGCCGGTGGGGGACGCGATCGAGCGGCTGGCGGCCTTCGCCGCCGGGCGGCCGCGCGCCGGGATCGTCGGCCCGCGGCTCTCGAACCCCGACGGCTCGCTTCAGCGCTCGGTGCGCGGCTGGCCGACGCCGTGGCGGCTGGCCACGGAGTACCTCTTCCTGCGGCGGCTCGGGCGGGGGACCCGGGCGCTGAACGCGTTCTACGGCGCCGGCTTCGACCACGGGTCCATCAGTGCGGTCGAGGTCGTCAAGGGCGCGGTCATGCTCGTCCGCCGAGACGTCTACGAGGCGACCGGCGGCTTCGACCCGGACTTCTTCATGTACGGGGAGGAGATGGACATCTGCTACCGGGTCGGCCGGGCCGGCTGGGAGGTCGTCTTCGACCCGGAGGCGGAGTTCGTCCACGTCGGCGGGGTGTCGACCGGCGCCCGCTGGGGCGAGCGGCCCTCCTTCGGTCCGATGCGCCGGGAGCAGCTCCGCGGGCACCTGCGCTTCGTCGCCAAGCACCAGGGGGCGGGCAGCGCCGAGCGGGCACGCCGCATCCTGGCCGCCGGGCTCCGTCTGCGCGGGGCGCTCTTCCGCGGCGACGCCGGTCGGGCCTACGGCGAGGCGGCCGCGTGGCTCCGCTCCGGCAGCACGGCCGAGCTCCTCGCCGGCCGCGGCTAGCGCGCCCCCGGGATCACCCGGCACCGAGGGCGTACTGGGCGCGGCGGAGGAGCCGCTCGGCCTCGCGGTCCTCCGGTGCCACCTCGAGCCAGGCCTCACGGAGCTCCGCGGCGAGCTCGACCAGCGCGCGCGGCTCGAGCGGCTCGGCCGAGCGGACGAGGAGGACCGACGGCGAGACGGTCGCGACTTCGGCTCCGGGCACGTCCTCGAGCCGGGCGCGGGCCGCGCCGATGGTCGCGGACGGGCCGGCGAAGATCCAGACCCCTGTGGCCGGATCCCGCTCCGCGGCGGCGAAGGTCGCGAGCGTCCGGGCGGTGCCCTCCGGTGCCCGCCTCGTCCCGGGCCGCTCCAGCACGACGTACTCGTCGAGGAGGCTGGGCGGGCGCCGCGCGAAGGGCCTCGCGCCGACCGCGCCGAAGAGAAGCTCGCGCTCGGGCGTCTCTGCCTCCGCTGGGAGGGCGACGAGCCGGAGGTCGCGGAGCTCGTCCAGCTTCCGCAACACGTCCGCGAGCTGCCAGGCGACGAGCCCGCAGAGAAGGAGCGCGCCCGCGACGGCA
>DASPGT010000055.1:0-6334 GCA_035620475.1 Gaiellaceae bacterium
GTGAAGAAGACCGAGAAGGCCCGGTCCGCCCAGGTCATGTAGAAGGCCCACTTGAGCGAGCCGAAGAACGAGTTCTGCTGGTCGTTCATCGCGCCCGGCCGCGACTACGGGGCCGCGCCGATCTCCCCGGCGGCGGCGGACTGCGGGGACGGCGGCGACTCGGGCTCCGGATAGCCGGCGAGCCAGTCGTCGCGGCTCCGCCAGACCTGCGTCCAGGGGGACGGCGCCCCGCCCCCTCCGCGCGAGAGGAGCGAGCGCAGCCCGAGCCCGGCGGCCAGGAGGCCGAGGCCGAGGCGCAGGCGAAGCCCGCGCCAGTGCTTCCGCAGGAGCGTCGCCTTCCCGCGGAAGAGGAGCAGCAGCTTGTCCTCGCGCGCCGCGGACGAGACGCCGATCTCGTGGGTCACGACCGCGTCGGGCGTGATCGCCGGCCGGTAGCCGAGGGCGGCCGCCCGCAGCGAGAGGTCGGCGTCCTCGCCGTACATGAAGAAGCGCGTGTCGAAGCCGCCGAGCTCGCGCCAGAGCGACCGCGGCGCGAGCAGGAGGCAGCCGGTGACGATGTCCACCTCGCGCACCGTGTCGCGCTTCCAGCCGCCGAGCGACTCGGGGTCGAAGAGGCGCGTGCGCTTAAAGGCGGAGGTCAGCAGGGTGGCGAAGCAGAAGAGGCTCCAGAGCGTCGGCGCGCCCCAGCACGAGCCGGGGTTGACCGAGCCGTCGGGGTCGAGCGTCCTCCCGCCGTAGAGGCCGTGCTCCGGGTGCGCCCGCGCGAAGGCCAGCAGGTTCCCGACCGCGCCCTCGTGCACGACGGTGTCGGGGTTGAGCAGGAGGAGGTACTCCCCCCGGGCCTCCTCGGCGGCCCGGTTGCAGCCGAGCGCGAAGCCGAGGTTCTCCTCCGAGGCGATCAGGCGGACGCCGGGGAACTCCTCGCGCACCATCTCCACGGTGCCGTCGCCGGAGGCGTTGTCGAGAACCACGATCTCGTGCGGCAGCGACACGGTGTCCCGCAGGGAGGCCAGGCACGCCCGTGCCGCGTCACGACACCGGTACGTGACGATGAGGATCGAGACGTCGGGGCTCACGCGTGGGTCGTGACCGGGTCCGGGTCGGTCTCCGGCTCCTGCTTCGGAGCGGCATCCCCGTAGTCCTCCCGGCGGCGGACGATCCGCGCCGGGTTCCCCACGGCGACCGAGCCCGGCGGCAGCGACTTCGTCACGACCGAGCCGGCGCTGACGACGGAGCCGTCGCCGATCGTGACCCCGGCGCCGACGAAGACGCGCGCGCCGAGCCACACGTCGTTGCCGATGACGACGTCGCGCTCGTTCCGCTCCTGCTCGGCGATCTTCGCATCGGGCGAGAGACCGTAGTCCGAGGCGGTGACGAACACCTCGGGCCCGAAGCGGCAGTCCTCGCCGATCGTGACGCGCCCGCTCGAGTCACCCGCCCAGATGTAGGCGCGCTCGCCGATCTTCGAGCCGCGGCCGATGGCGATCCGCTCGCCGTTCCTGAGCGAGACGTTGGGCGCGATCGTCGCGCCCTCGCCCAGGGTCAGCCGGCGGCGCGGGCGGACGTGCGAATAGCTGTAGTAGTGCAGGATCCGGACCGCCTGGAAGTACGTCAGCGGGTCCGCGAAAGATCGCAGCGCCTCGCTCCAGCTCCGGCTCTTCATCTACCGCATCCTCCCACTACGAGTCCTAGGCGATTCCGGGCGCCCTGCCAAGTCCAGGGTAACGGTCCAGACCTTCGGCGGAGGAGCCGCCGCTACACTCGAGGCACACTCCTCCTGAGGTGTCATGGCCAGGCCCCGAACCGACGACGTCACCCTCAAGATCCCCCGCCCGCTCTACGAGCGCCTGCGCCAGGTGATCGAGGGAACGGGGTTCCACTCCGTCACGGAGTTCTGCGTCTACGTCCTGCGCGACCTCGTCTCCAGCCAGGCGCCCCCGTCGACGACGGCGGAGGACGGCCTGACGCACGAGGAGGTGGTGGCGATCCGCCGCCGTCTCCAGGCCCTCGGCTACCTCGAGGATTGAGGCTACCTCGCGGATTGAGGATGGAGAGCCTGAACACCGATGCGCTGAGGATTCTCTACAGCTTCCCAGACACGCTCGGAGAGCCAGGGATCGGGGCGGCCGCATGGTATTACGTCGAGGGGCTCGCTCGGCGGGGGCACGATGTGGTCGCCTACTGCACGAGCATCGGGAACAAGGTTCCCGAGCAGGCCAGGTCCGAGCAGGCGATCGCGACGACGCTCACCGTCGGCCACGTGCGGATACCGCATCGGGCGCTTGGGCGGCAACGGGCTTACCGCTATCACGACCGACGCGTCGCCTGGGCACTGGGCCACGACCGCCGGCGGTTCGAAGTCGTTCACGTCTGGCCGCGGGCGACCCTGCGCACCGCCTCGGCCGCGCACGAGCTGGACATCCCAGTCGTCCGTGAGGTGCCGAACACGCACACGGCGTTCGCGTACGAGCGCGTCGCCAGGGAAACGGCCGGCCTCGGCCTGGAGCCTGTTCCCGGACACTCGCACACGCCCGACCCGAAGGGACTCGCGCTCGAGGAACGCGAGTACGAGGCCGTTGACATGCTTGCCCTGCCCTCGGAGTACTCCCGGACGACCTTCGTCGACTACGAGATCCCGGACGACCACCTCGCTCTTCACCGCTACGGCTTCGACCCGGAGCGGTTCCCCCTGCCTGAGCCCAGGCCTCCGAACCTGAACGGTGGGCTGCGCGCCCTCTTCGCCGGCCGCTGCGAGCCGCGCAAGGGTCTCCACTACGCCCTGAAGGCGTGGCTCGAGTCGGGCGCCGCCGAGCGGGGCACTTTCACGATCTGCGGCGATTTCTATCCGGGCTACGACCGCGTTCTCGAGCACTGGCTCGAGCACCCGAGCGTGAAGGTCACGGGATTCGTCCCCGACGTCGGGGCGCTCATGCGAGAAAGCGACGTCCTCCTGCTCCCATCGGTCGAGGACGGAAGCGCGCTCGTCACCTACGAGGCACAGGCCTCGGGCTGCGTCCCGCTTGTCTCGGAAGCGGCCGGCGCCCGCTGCGAGCACATGGAAAGTGGGCTCGTCCACGTGGCCGGGGACGTCGAGACGCTGACTGAACACCTCCGCCTTGTCGACGGCGACCGGAGCCTGCTCGTGCGCCTGCGCCAGGGGACCCTGGCCAACCGTCATCAGCTCACCTGGGAGCAGGGCGTCGACGATCTGGAGGCGATCTACGCCGAGCTCGTCCAGCGCGGGGCCGCGCGATGAGAGCCCCCCCTCCGGCCCGGCTCCGGGTCCTGTACAGCTTCCCGGACACGGTCGGTGCGCCCGGGATCGGCGTCGCGGCGCGCCAACACACCGAGGAGCTGGCGCGGCTCGGCCACGAGGTTCACCTCTACTGCACGGCGGTCGCCGGGCCTGCGCCCGCGGTCCACCGGGTCGTCACGACGCTGTCGGTCGCCGGCGCGCGGATCCCGCATCGCGCCCTCGGACGGGCGCGGGCGTACCACTACCACGACCGCCGAGTGGCCCTCGCGCTCCGCCGGCTCGCGGGCGAGATCGACGTCGTCCACGTCTGGCCGAGGGCGACGGTCGCGACCGCGGCCGCGGCACGGCGGGCCGACGTCCCCGTCCTGCGGGAGGCGCCCAATACGCACACGGCATTCGCCTACGAACGGGTGGCGGAGGAGACGGAGATGCTCGGCCTGCCCGCCGTCGCCGGCCACTCCCACGAGGGCTCGGGGGACGCGCTTCGGCTGGAGGAGCAGGAGTACGAGGCGGCCAGCATGATCGCCGTCCTCTCGGAGTACTGTCGGCAGACCTTCCTCGACCGCGGGATCGCACCCGACCGCCTGGGGCTGCACGGATACGGCTTCGACCCCGGCCGCTTCCCCGCCCCGGAAAGCCTCAACGGGCGGCGCCCGGACGGGCTCCGGGCAGTGTTCGTCGGCCGCTGCGAGCCCCGGAAGGGGCTGCACTACGCGCTCGAGGCCTGGATCGAGTCGGGCGCGGCCCAGCGGGGGACGTTCACGATCTGCGGGCGGTTCTACCCCGGCTACGAAGAGGTGCTCGGGCGCTGGCTGCGCCACCCCAGCGTCCGCGTCCTCGGCTGGGTCGACGATCCGGGCGAGCTGATGCGGGAGAGCGACGTCTTCCTCTTCCCCTCGATCGAGGAGGGCAGCGCGTTCGTCACCTACGAGGCCCAGGCGAGCGGCTGCGCGCTCGTCGTCTCGGACGCCACGGGGGCGCGCTGCGAGCACATGCACCAGGGACTCGTGCACGAAGCGGGCGACCTCTCGACGCTCACCGACCACCTCCGCCTGCTCGACGCCGACCGCGACCTCCTGCAGCGTCTTCGCGCCAACGCCGTGGCCAGCCGGCCGACGCTGACCTGGGAGTACTCCGCCGGCGAGATCGCCGGCCTCTACCGGGACCTCGTGGCCCGGTGAGCAGGGTCATGATCGTCGGGCTCGACTGCGCGGAGCCGTCCCTGCTGCTCGACCGCTGGCGCGGCGAGCTGCCGGTCCTTTCCGGCCTGATGGAGCGCGGGGCCTACGGCACGCTCACGTCCGTGATCCCGCCGATCACCGTCCCGGCCTGGTCCTGCATGATGGCGAGCCGCACTCCCGGCGACCTCGGCGTCTACGGCTTCCGCAACCGCTCCGACCACTCCTACGACGGTCTCTACATCGCCAACTCGACGGCGATCAAGGAGCCGCGCCTGTGGGACTACGCGACGCGCGCGGGCAAGCCCTCGATCATCCTCGGCGTTCCCGGCACCTACCCCCCGCGCCCGCTCAACGGCGTCATGGTCAGCTGCTTCCTGACGCCGTCCACGGACAGCCAGTACACGTTTCCGCCCATGCTGAAGCGCGAGATCGAGCAGACCGTCGGCGAGTACCACTTCGACGTGCGCGACTTCCGGACCGAGGACAAGGACTACCTCCTGCGCCAGGTGTACGAGATGACCGACCGGCGCTTCCAGCTCGCCGAGCACCTGCTCTCGACGAAGCCGTGGGAGCTCTTCGCCATGGTCGAGATGGGCGTCGACCGCATGTACCACGGCTTCTGGAAGCTGATGGACCCGGAGCACCGCAAGCACGTCGCCGGGAACCCGCACGAGAGCGCGATCCTCGACTACCACAAGCACGTGGACGAGCTCATGGGCGGCGTCCTGGCGCTCGCCGACGACGACACGGCCGTCCTCGTCGTCTCCGACCACGGTGGCAAGCGCATGGACGGCGGCATCCGGGTCAACGAGTGGCTGCGCCGGGAGGGCTTCCTGGCGACGCTCACCGACCCCGCCGAGCCCGTCCCGCTCCGCGAGGCCGGGATCGACTGGGCGAAGACCGCCGCCTGGGGCGAGGGCGGCTACTACTCGCGCATCTTCCTGAACGTCGCCGGCCGCGAGCCGGAGGGAACGGTTCCGCAGGAGGACTACGAGCGCGTCCGCCGAGAGCTGGCCGAGCGGCTCGCCGCGATCCCGGACGAAAAGGGTGCTCCGATCGGTACGCGAGTGCACATTCCGGAGGAGACGTACGAGCAGGTGAACGGTGTCGCGCCCGACCTGATCGTCCACTTCGGCGACCTCCTCTGGCGCTCGGTCGGCACGGTCGGCGGCGACGAGGGCATCCACACGTTCGAGAACGACACGGGCCCTGACGACGCGAACCACGCCCAGGACGGGCTCTTCGTGCTCGTCGCCCCCGGGGTCGAGCCGGGCGAGCGCGAGGGCGCGCACCTGCTCGACGTCGCCCCGACGGCCCTGGAGCTCCTCGGGCTCGACGTCCCCGCCTCGATGCGCGGAACGTCGCTCCTCCGCTAGAAATCCGCAGGTCGCGGGCCCAGGCGCCTGGCCTGCAGGCCGATCGCGGCGATGGCGAAGAAGAGGATCGTCGACTGGACGAAGGCGAACGCGTCGAAGACGAACATGCTGACGCCGAACGCGCCGATGGCGGCCGCGCATGACGCCGCGAGGTCGCTCCTGGGGCCGCGGACCCTGCGCGCGAACCTCCCGAGGACGAACAGGCTCCCGAGGATGAACCACGCCGTCCCGACGACGCCGAGCGCGCCGAGCGAGACGAGCGTGCTCAGCCACTCGTTGTCGAAGAAGATGACCGCGCCGACGGCGCGGTCGGCTGTGATCGCGGCCCCGGTCTCGCCTGTGGTGAGCTGCTGGCCGATGCCTCGGCCGTAGAGCGGCGACTCGCTCCACGGGCGCAGGCCGGGGCCCACGTCGGCGAGCGGGCCGGCGCCCGCCTCGCCCGAGCGCGCGTAGGCGTCGGCGGCGAGCCCACCCGACTGGAAGGTCAGCGCGTTGTAGATGCCGCCGAGGGCACCCGGCGT
>DASPGT010000056.1:0-18357 GCA_035620475.1 Gaiellaceae bacterium
ATCGCAGCCGGCGACCGCGAACGCGCCGCCGCCGAGCTCGAGCGGGCGGCCGGCGAGCTCGACGCCTGCGGTGCCGTGCGGGCCCGGGAGGAGGCCGAGCGCGAGCTTCGCCGGCTGGGGCGGAGGTACTCGCGCCGCCGCGAGCCGGCCAAGGGTGACGGCGACGGCCTCGCCTCCCTCACGGCACGCGAGCGGGAGGTGGCCGAGCTCGTCGGCGAGCGAAAGACGAACCGCGAGATCGCCGCCGAGCTCTTCCTCTCGGAGAAGACCGTCGAGACCCACCTCCGCCACATCTTCGGCAAGCTCGGCGTCTCCTCCCGGACCTCCGTGGCCCGGGCCGTCGAGGAGGCGCGCGCCTCGAAGTAGTCTGCTATCGTACTGTTTTAGTCCGTAGACAGACTATATGGAGGTACAGCATGGAGTCCCGCACTGTCACGACGGTTCTGGCCGCGCCGAAGGAGGAGGTCTTCGCCTACCTCTCCAGGGTCGAGAACCTGCCCGGGTGGGCGACCGAGTTCGCCCGCGAGCTGCGCTACGAGGACGGGAAGGCCAAGGTCGTGAACGGCCTCGGCGAGCTCTACTTCAGCATCGATGCGGATGCCGAGACCGGCGTGATCGACATGTACGCGGGACCGACCGAGGCCGAGCTTGCGCTCTTCCCCACGCGCGTCGTCGGCCTGCCCGGTGGGAGGAGCGCCTTCACGTTCACGATGTTCCAGGCTCCCGGGATGTCCGACGAGCTCTTCGAGTCGCAGCACCGCTCGCTCCTGCGCGAGCTCGAGAACGTACGGGCGCTGTTCGGGTGAGCGCCGGGCCCCCGGCGGTCGGCCGTGACGACCTCGGCTTCCTGCTTGCCAAGGCCACGCAGCGCTGGAACGAGCTGCTGGCGGAGCGGTTCGCCGCCGCGGGCTACCCGGACGTGAGCCCGTCGTACGGGTCGGCGCTCGTCCCGCTCTTCGAGGAGGACGGGCTCCGCCTCGGCGAGCTGGCCCGGCGGGCGCGGCTGAGCAAGCAGACCATGACCGAGCTCGTCCGACGCCTCGAGCGCGACGGGCTCGTCGAGCGCCGCCCGGACCCGACCGACGGCCGGGCGGCGCTCGTCTTCCTGACGCCGCGCACCCGCGCGTTCGGGCCGGTGGCCGCCGGCGTCCTCCTCGCGCTCGACCGGCTCGTCCGCGACCGGCTCGGCGGCGAGCGCGTGGACGAGCTGAAGTCGGGGCTCCGCGAGCTCCTCGACCTGAGCTAGAGACGGCGCGCCGGGGTCACTCGCGGGAGGTGAAGTACTCGCTCCCGCGCGCGCCGAAGAGAAGGTAGAGCACCGCGAGCGCGAGCCCGATCTGCCAGATCCCCTGCCAGAGGTAGGTGCCGCCCCAGGCGAAGAGCAGGTAGATGCCGCCGGCGATGTTGAGGACCTCGAGGATGCCGACGAGGATCCTGGCCCACTCCGCCCCGTTCCAGAGGCCGCGCGCCACCAGGAGCCCGATCACGCCCCACACGATCGCCGCGACCCCGTAAGAGGTGAGCCTCCCGCTCGACTGCTCGAGGTGCGAGAGCAGGTCGGCGTCGTTTCGCTCGACGAGAAGCGCGAGCCCTCCGAGGACGGCGAAGGACGACTGGACGAAGACGATCACCGCGACGATGGTCACGCCGGCCGGCCGCGGGACGTTGGCGATGGTCATGCTCGCTCCTCTCGCTGGGACGACGCCGTGCCGCGCCTACCCTATGCGACGGCCCAGCCTCAGCTCGCCGAGAAGCGCAGAGCCTCGTCGCCGCCCGAGGAGAGGACGAGCTCGCCGCCCTCGATCGCCCAGCCGTCCACGTCCTCGAGCGCCGCGAGGTAGGCGGCTTCCGTGTCTGCCTCGGGCCCCGGACACCCGATGAGCGTCCCCGCCAGCGGCCCGAGGGAGATCGAGTCGCCGTCGAGCTCGTACGGGCCGCGGTAGGTGTTGCAGCCGGAGAAGCCGCCGGCGAGGCCGTCCTCGAGCGTCAGCGTCGGCACCGCGTCCTCCGGCGCGTCGACGCCGGACACGAGGATCCACTCCGTGCCCTCGAGCGGCGGGGCGTCCGCCTCGTCGTCGTCTCCGCCGCAGGCGGAGACCAGGGCGCAGACCGCCAGAAGGGCGAGGAAGACCCGCACGGCGCGCGCAGTCTTCCACATCCGTGACGCCCGGGGTCACTCGCTCGCGCGCGTGAACTCCATCACCCAGTTCGTCTCCCAGGTCTCGCCCCCGTCGCCGGAGAACGCCTGCTCCCAGCGCGGCGCCGGCGTGTCCATGTCCGACCAGGTGAAGCGGACGAGGATCGGCCGGCCGTCGAGGACGTCGGTCCCCTCGAAGACGCCCTTTCCGTTCTCGAACCCGCCGAACACGGGCGGGTCGAGCAGCCCGGGCCGGCGGCTGTCCGCCCAGTAGATCGACCAGCGCCCGGCCGCAGGGTCGAAGAAGCGAAACGACATGCCGACGAACCCGCCCTGGAAGTCGGTGCGGAACTCGTCCTCGTTCCCATGCACGCCCGGAAGGAGGCGTGCGACGCTCGTCGCCTCGAACTCCTTCCAGTCGTCGGAGCCCTGGAGCCGGTCGGCCAGGAAGCGGTTCCTCACCGTCCAGCTCCCCATGAAGAAGTCGAAGTCGCGTGCGCTGCTCATCGCGTTCTCCTCGCGTCTCGGGTACGGAAGCCACGCTAGCGGTCAAAGAGGGCAGTTTCTGTCCTCTATGTGTGCTTGACTCCCGGGGTGGGCTCGCCGACCTCCCGCCTGCTCGCGCTCCTGGAGGCGCTCCAGGCCCGGCCGGCGGTGACGGGCCCGGAGCTCGCCGAGCGGCTCGGCGTCGACGCGCGGACGGTTCGCCGCTACGTCGTCGCGCTCCAGGAGCTGGGCATCCCCGTCGAGGGCCAGCGCGGGAGCGGCGGCGGCTACCGGCTGCGCCCGGGGTACCGGCTCCCGCCGCTCATGCTCACCGGAGACGAGGCGGTCGTCGTCGTGCTCGGCCTGCTCGGCGCCCGGCGCCTCGGCCTCGACACGGAGAGCGCGGCCGCCGAGGAGGCGCTCGCCAAGGTCTTCCGCGTTCTCCCCGCCGACCTGCGCCGGCGCGCGGAGGCGCTCGAGCACGCGCTCGGGTTCACGGCGGAGGCGGTGCGGGGAGCCCCCGTGGCCGGCGAGGACGCCCTTCTCCTCGCCGACGCCGTCCGGAGGCGGCGGCGGATCCGCGCGCGCTACGTCTCGTTTACGGGGGAGGTGAGCGAGCGGGAGCTCAGCCCGCACGGTCTCGTCGTCCACGCCGGCCGCTGGTACCTGGCCGCCTACGACCACGGCCGGGGCGGGCTCCGGACCTTCCGGGTCGACCGCATGTCCCGGCTCGGGCTCGAGGGCGCCGCCGAGCCGCCGCCGGAGGGCTTCGACGCGGTCGCCCACGTCACCGCCTCGCTCGCGCGCGTCCCGTGGACGTGGGAGGCGGAGGTGCTCCTCCACCTGCCGCTCGGGCGGGCGCGGGAGCGGCTCGCCCACGTCCTCGCGGAGCTCTCGGCCGAAGGCCCGGGAACGCTCCTCCGCATCCGGGCCGAGTCGCTGGACTGGCTGGCGGGCGTGCTTGCCGGGCTCGAGTGCGACCTCGAGATCCGGCGGCCCGACGAGCTCCGCGCGGCGCTCCTCCGGCTCGCGGGGCGGCTGACTAGCTCTGCCCGCGCTGCGCGCGGAGAACCGCGACCATCGTCTGCATGAGCGCGGCCACCTCGGGGCTCCGCATGAGCGCGACCGTCTCGCGGAGGCCGAGCTTCTCCTTGCGTTCCTGGAAGCCGCGGTAGCCCTCGTCGAACGCCGGCGTCGTCCGCGTCGCCAGGTCGAAGAACGGCTCGTAGGAGACCTGGCTGAGGATGCCCATGAGCATCATCAGGTTGGTGGCCATGCCCATGAGCTCGGGGCGCATGACGGCGCTGAAGTTCTCGTCGAGGTCCTCGATCCCGGCCTGGAGCCCGGCCAGCGCCCCGCTCCGGTGCAGGTGGCCCGCGAAGTCGATCAGCTGCTCGACGCCCTCCGCGTTCTCGGCGAGCTTCGCGAGGACGCGGTCCACGGCCTCCCGCTCCTCGTCCGTCAGCTGCCTGGGTGCGTCGCCGGCCATCGTCATCCGCCGAAGAGGTGCGCGAACCAGTAGCGCTCGTAGGCCACCTTGACCGCCCGGAAGGCGCGCATCCCGCCGAGCATGCGGCAGTCGGGGTACGGGGAGCGGCCCATCAGCTTGTCCGTGAAGTCGCACCAGACGGCAGCGCCCATGTAGCCCGTGTCCATCACGCAGACGCCGACCATGTTGTAGAGCTCGCCCATGAACGCGCCGCGCGTCCGGTCGAGGATCTGGCTGACGACGTGCTCGGCCTGGAAGTGGGCGAAGACGCCGGCCATGCCCAGTCCGATCGTCGGGGCGACCACGTCGCCGATCCCGTAGACGGTGTCGTAGGTCGGCGAGCGCATGGACGGAAGCTGGACATCCATGTAGCCGCCCTCGGCGGCGAGCGGGGAGGAGGCGACGACGGGTGGTGCCTCGTGCGCCGGGATGACGACGGCGAAGTCGTAGGGCAGCTCGCGCCCGTCGCGGGCCGTGACGCGCTGCGCCCGCGGATCGTGCCCGGCCAGCTCGAACCCGCCGGCGAAGCCGACGCCGAACTGGTCGAGGAACTGCTTGAAGCCGCGGACCATCAGCGGGCCGAAGGTCTCCATCGGCTCGGCCCACGGATGGAAGACGGTGACCTCCGTCTTCTCGGCGAGATTGCGCTGCTCGGCCAGGTACTTGAGCATGAAGGCGACCTCGAACGGCGCCGGCGGGCAACGGTAGGGCCAGCTCACCGGGCCGACGAGCACGCGGCCGCCCTCGAACCCGGCCAGGCGGTCGCGCAGGCGAACCGAGGGCTCGAGCTCCCAGGGTGCCTCCAGGCCGGCGACCGTCGGGTCGTCGGCGAGGACGGAGCCGAGCGAGACGATCAGCGAGTCGTACTCGAGCGTCCCGGCGTCGGTCTGCACCGTGCGGGTGTCGGGGTCGATCCGCTCCACGCCGGCCTGCAGGACCCTCGTCCCCCAGCGCCGCTCGAGCTCGGCGAGCGGCCGGCGAACCTCGTCGGGCTCGCGCCTGCCGGTCATGACCCACAGGTAGCTCGGGCGGTACTCGTGCCACGGGCTTCGATCGACGAGCGTGACCTCGACCTCGCCGGGCTTCGCCCACTGCGAGAGGCGGCGCGCGGCCACCGCGCCGCCGGTGCCGCCGCCGAGGATGAGGATCCGCTCGGGCATCGAGGGCAACGATGGCGGTCAGGCCGGACGGGAGCATCCGCGGCGCTACCGAGCCGGCGACGGCTTTCTACGGATCCGGGGTTGCCCCTCGCGGCCCGATGCCGCATGCTGGCGCCTCTCGGGGCACACGAATCGGAGGTGGAAGCATGTCTCGCCGGGCAAAGACAGTCGGGCTCCTGCTCGCCGTGGTAACCGTCCTGACGCTCCTGCCGGGAGCCGGGCTCGCCGGCGGCGACCGCGACGCGTACGAGGTGTGGGCGATCGACCAGTCGAACTCGCCCGGGCTCGCCTACGGCGGGACGCTCTACATCTGGCCGGACGAGCGCTTCGAGAAGCGCCGCTTCGCCGACGCCGCCCCCGAGAAGGTCGACCTGGGCGCCGCCGTCGCGGCGATGTGCCTGCAGAAGACGGGGGCGAACCCGGTCCGCCCGCACATGCTCGCCTTCAACGCGGCCCAGACGCACGCGATCATCTCCTTCGTCGCCACGGGGCACGTCGTCTTCCTGGACGCGAAGACGCGGGCGCCGGTCGACTGCATCCGCACCTCGGCGGGAGCGGGCGGCGCGAGGCAGGTCCACTTCGCCATCCCCTCGCCGGACGAGACCTACGTCTCCGTCGCCAACCAGAACGGCAAGCTCTTCGAGCGCATCGACACCGACTACTCGACGAACACGTTCACCCTGAACACCGCGGCGGGAATCAACCTCGTCACCTGCACGACGCCGAGCGGCCTCCCCTGCGAGAGCGCGGCGCTGCGGCCCGACAACGCGCCGATCTGCCCGATCATCGACTCGTCGAGCCGCTACTCGTTCGTGACGCTGCGCGGCGGCGGCCTCTTCGTCGTCGACTCGAAGTCCACGCCCATGCAGATCGTCGCCGAGTACGACAAGGACACCGTGCACCCCAACGGCTGCCTGGGCGCCGAGGTGCCCGCGAAGCGGTTCACGCCGGGGAAGATGTACGTCGACTCCGGCGGCGGCACCCCCGCGAACATGGCCGAGGCCGACCTGTACGCCTTCCCGGTGACGGGCTTCTCGGCGGCGAACCCGCCGAACACCCCCGCCCCGAAGGTCGTCTTCAGCGAGGACGGCGACATGGACGCCGACTCGCACGGCGCCACCCTGACGGAGAACCACGACTTCCTCTGGGTGGCCGACCGCGGCCGCAACTTCCTGTGGGTGGTGAAGACGCGCACGGACGAGGTGATCAACCGCATCCAGCTCGCGGGCGGCGTCTCCGCCGACCCGACGCCCGACCTGCTCGGCCTCTCGCCCGCGGGCGACAAGGTCTTCGCCTCGCTCCGCGGCCCGAACCCGCTCACCGCCGACCCGCACGTGAGCACCGGGTCGACGCCGGGGATCGGCGTCTTCGAGGTCTACGCCGGCGGCCGCGACGGGCAGTTCGTGTCGCTCGCCCCGGTCAGCAACGTCGACGCGGCCGGCGTCGAGCGCGCGGACGTGCACGCGCTCGCGGTCAGGGCGCTGGGGAGGTAGCGAGGCGGAAGGGGTTTCGACGCGCGCGCCGCCGGGTACCTAGCCTTCCCAAAAGGGAGGTCATATGTACATCGGTGTAGGCACGCTCGTCATCATCCTGATCATCATCATCCTGATTCTCCTCTTCTAGACACGAGGGCCGGCGCGAAGCCGGCCCTTCGCTTCCACGGGCCGGCGGCCGCTGCGCCGACCGATGAGTTCGCGGGCCTCCGTGAGTTGAACCTCTCGACAAGCTCACGACGACGGAGGTTCACATGAGCGACGTGACCGTGGTGGCGATCGACGACATGGACGGCGTCCACGAGGGCCTGATGCGCCGAGCGCGGGCCGAGCTGGGCGTGACCGCCTGGGGGATGCAGGTGCTGACGCTCCCGCCCGACTGGGACGGCTATCCGCTCCACAACCACTCGGCGGACGCCTACGACCCGAACCAGGAGGAGGTCTACGTCCCCCTGGAGGGCAGCGGGACGCTGCTCGTCGACGGCGAGGAGTACGAGCTCCGGCCGGGTGTGATGGCCCGGCTCGGGCCCGACCAGCTGCGCCGGATCGTCCCCGGAGCCGACGGCCTCCGCTTCCTCGCGCTCGGCGGCACACCGGGAGCCTTCACCCCGAACGCCTGGACCGAGCTGGGCGCCGAGCCCCCGGGGGTCTAACGTGGCGGGCGTGGCAACCGGCGAGTTCGAGCTGCTCGCGGCGGCGCGCGACGACGAGGAGGCGTTTCGCCTCCTCGTCGAGCCGCACCGCGGGGCGCTCCATCTCCACTGCTACCGCATGCTCGGCTCCGTCCACGACGCCGACGACGCCCTGCAGGAGACGCTCCTCCGCGCGTGGCGCTTCCTCGACGGCTTCGAGCCGGGCGGGCGCTTCGGCGCCTGGCTCCACACGATCGCCACGAACGTCTGCCTGACGACGCTGGCGGGCCGCCGCCGCCGGCCCGAGGTGCCGGTCGCGGACGCCGGCGAGGACGCCTGGAACGAGCGGCTCCTCCACCTCCAGCCCTATCCCGACCGGCTGCTCGACGCCGTGGAGACCCGCGAGACCGTCCAGCTTGCGTTCGTCACCGCCGTCCAGCTCCTGCCGCCGAAGCAGCGGGCCGTCCTCATCCTCCGCGACGTCCTCGACTGGTCGGCGAAGGAGACGGCGGCGGCGCTGGGCGACTCGGTCGCAGCCGTCAACAGCGCGCTCCAGCGGGCCCGGGCGGGCCTCGAGCGGGCGCGGGCAGCGGGGGCCCCGGCCCACGTTCCGGCGGGAGACGCCGACGGGCACGCCCTGCTTCGCCGGTTCATGGAGGCGTGGGACGCCGTCGACGTCGAGGGGATCGCGGGCCTCCTCGCGCGCGAGGCGATGATGGCGATGCCGCCGGAGCCCTTCTACGTCCGCGGCCGCGAGGCGGTGACCGGGTTCTTCGCCACCGTCCCGCTCGGCGGACGGCTCGACCGCATCCGCCTCGTCCCGACCTCGGCGAACCGCCAGCCCGCGCTCGCTGCGTACGCCTGGGATCCCGAGCTCGGGGCGCACCGCGCTTACGGCATCATGGTCTTCGCGCTCGAAACGGACGCGGTCGCCGGCATCGTCGGCTTCGCGGACGCGAGCCTCTTCGAGCGCTTCGGGCTTCCGACCGAGCTGGAGGAGTGAGCGTGGCCTACGACGAGGAGCTGGCCGACCGCGTCCGGGTGGTGCTGGCGGACGAGCCGGGCCTGACCGAGCGCACGATGTTCGGCGGGCTCGCGTTCATGGTGAACGGGAACATGGCCTGCGGGATCGTCAGGGAGGAGCTGATGCTGCGGCTCGGCGCGGAGAGGGCGGACGCCGCACTCGCCGAGCCGCACGTCCGGCAGATGGACTTCACCGGCAGGCCGATGACCGGGATGGTCTACATCGAGCGCGAGGGCCTCGACGACGCGGCCGTGCGCCGCTGGGTCGAGCAGGCCGCCGGGTTCGCGCGCTCCCTGCCGCCGAAGGCCAAGGCATCGTCCACGCCGTGACCGGCGGCGAGCGGGCGCGGGGCGAGCCGACCTCCCCCGAGCGGGTGGCGTGGATTGTCGGGCTCGAGAGCGACCCGATCCGCCGGAACCTGCTCATCACGCAGTGCTACCACGACCTCTCGGTCGCGCTCGGGCAGCGTCTCGGCGTCGAGCACGCGAACTGGTGCACCTTCGCCACGTGGGCCTCACGCACCGCCGGCCGCTTCATCCGCGACGAGGAGGTGCCCGCTGCATTCCGCGACGTGCTCGCCGGCTCGTCACACCTCGACCGCGGGATCGAGCGGGCGAACCGGGCGCTCGCGCGGGTGAACGCGGACGCGGGGATCCCGAAGGACGTCGTCCTCGACATCGCCCGCCGGATCGTGCACGAGGTGGGCGAGCTGATCACCGCCGGGAACCTGGCCGTGTTCGGCGAGCTGGGGCCGGTCTTCTCGCGGACGATCGCCGCGCTCGACGAGGACGCGGACGGGTCGGCGCTCATGCGCCTCGGCACGACCCTGAAGGAGGGCCCGAGCGAGCGCGGCGGCCAGACGCGCCTGCGGCTCGCGCTGAACGGCTACGCGAAGGCGCGCGCGGAGCCCGACCCGCACCGGAAGGCCGAGCTGATGCTCCTGGCCAACGCGCGCATCGGCCGGCACGAGCAGATCCGGCTGCAGCCCTACATCGCCGGCTCGATCGAGGCGCCCGTCCGCGTGGCCCTGCTCGACCCGGCCGACGAGGCGGCCCGCCGTCTGCCGCGCGGCCTTAGGACCTTCTGCCGCGGCGCCCTCCGGATCGCCCTCCGCGACGCGGGAAAGGCCGTCGAACGCCACTGGGAGGAGCTGAGCACGCGGGAGCTCATGACCCTCCAGCTCCCCGGCGAGACGCTCGTCCTCGGCCGGCAGCTCCCCGCGCCGAGGGGACAGCCCCTCTACCCCGCGCTGCTCGACCCGGTAGACGACCCCGAGACGCTCGACTTCCTCCGCCGACAAGGCGCGGACGGTACGGCGCCGCCCGGCGGCGCGACGAACTGGACGGAGCTCGCCGATCGGATGCGCTACATCGCCGACCTCTTCCGCTCGCGCCAGCTCGACGAAGCGCTCCGGAGCGCGCCGTTCACGGAGGAGCAGCGGCGGCAGCTGGATGCCGGCGTGCCTGTGACGGGACCGCTCTAGGTTCGCGCCGAAGTCTCCACAGGGCCCAGCGTCCATGCGGCTTCCCGTCGGACACGGCCGATACGGCCACTGGTGGGCGAAGGGCCGGCGGCGGTATTCCCGGTCGCGTCACGTCGACCGGAAGGAGACCCATGAGGATCACACGGATGCGGGCGCTCGCCGCCGTCGCGGCGGCCGGGGCGCTCGCCCTTGCCGCCGGAGGCGCGGTGGCGGTGGGGCAGAACGGCAAGCTCGCCGCGGAGGCCGCCGCGGACGAGGTCATCGTCGCCTGCCGCCATCCCAACGGCGGCTGGGTGCGCATCGTCTCAGCGGCAAGCGCCTGCCGCTCGCGGGAGCAGGCGGTGTCCTGGAACGTCGCCGGCCCGGCGGGCCCGGCGGGGCCGGCCGGTCCCCAGGGACCGAAGGGAGACCCGGGCGCGGGCCTGACGAAGCTCGGCGACCTGGCGGGCATCGCCTGCACCACCGACGGCGGCGAAGCGGGCACCGTCGAGCTCGACTTCGCCGGCGACGACACGGTGCTCTTCCGCTGTGTCGCGGGCGGTCCGCCGCCGCCGCCACCGCCTCCTCCGCCCCCGCCGCCGCCGCCCACGGGCGGCCTGGTGATCAACGAGGTGGACTACGACCAGGTGGGGGCGGACGGCGACGGCTTCGTCGAGCTGAAGAACACGGGCACGGCCGAGCTCGACCTTGCCGGGATCGCGCTCGTCTACGTCGACGGCGCCGACTCCGAGGAGTACGACCGCGAGGCGCTGACGGGGACGCTCGCGCCCGGGGCCTTCCTCGTCGTCGCCGGCGACGCCCAGAACGGCGCGCCGGACGGGCTCGCCCTGATCGACACGGACGACGGCGCGCTCCTCGACGCGCTCTCCTACGAGGGAGGCATCACCGCGGCCGTCATCGCCGGGCGGGCCTACAGCCTGGTCGAGGGGACGATGCTCCCGGCGACCGTCGCGGACTCGAACACCGCGGCCGGCTCCCTCAGCCGGATCCCGGACGGGACGGACACGAACGACGCGGCCTCGGACTGGGTCTTCACCACGACCCTGACCCGCGGCGCCGCCAACGTGGCGACCGCTCCGTGAACGCCGGGCGGGGCGGCCGGCCCGGCCGGCCGCCCCGCCTCAGGTCGCGACGGCGAGGATGCGCCGGGCCACGCTCGTCCAGCTCCAGAGCTCGACGCTCGCCTCGCGCGCGGCCGCGCGCAGCGCCTCCCGCTCGCCGGGCCCGAGGGCGAGCTGCTCGGAGAGCTTCGCCTCGAGCTCGCCCGCGTCGCCGCTCGTGAACGCGGGCAGGTGCCGGAGCTCCGGGGGGTAGAAGCGCTCGAGGCCCTGCGCGATCTCGGCGAGGCCCGAGTGGTTCGCCACGATCGGCGGGCAGCCCGCAGCGGCCGACTCCGCGGCGACCATCCCGAAGGCCTCCGGGAAGATCGACGGCACGACCGAGGAATCGGCGAGCGCGAGCAGGTGAACCAGATGGCGGTGCTCCAGGGGGCCGGTGAAGAGGGCGTCGAGCCCCTCGGCCAGGCGCTCGAGCTCGGCCCGGTAGTCGCCGAAGCCGACGACCACGACGCGCGCGTCCGCGCCGCGGAGCGCCTCGAAGAGCACCTGGACGCCCTTGTTCTCGATCAGCTTTCCGAAGTAGACGACGGTCGCGCGGTCGCCGGCGAGGAACGCGGCGAGGCGGTCGGCGTTGCCCTCGTCGGGCAGACGCTCGTTCGCGTTTCCCGGGTTCGGCGGGTCGTTCCGGCTCTCGGCGAGGAGCGCCGCCAGTGCCTCGTCCCGGGGGGCGGGCCGCCACAGCTCGACGTCGACCCCGGGCGGGATCTCGTGGACGTTCTCGGTGTGGTCGCACACGTCCGCGAGCACCTCGCGGATGTGCTCGGAGCCGACGATGGTCGCCTTCGCGCCGGCGAGCGCCTCCCGCCCCCAGGAGGAGAGCTCCGCGTTCCCGCGCATGGAGTACTCGAGCTCGGAGCCGTGCGCCTTGACGACGAACGGGGCCCCGGCCGCGGCGCCCACGGGGCCGCCCATCAGGACGTGGTTGACGAAGACGAAGTCGGCGGGAAGCCGCTCGCGCATGGCCGAGGCGTTGGCCTCGACCCAGGCCTCCAGCTCGGCCCGCGTGCAGTCCTGCACCCGCTTCACCTCGTACCCCTCGTACTCGTCGACGACGAAGACCGGCAGGAGCCCGCCGACGTCCGGCCGCACCGTCCCGGCGCCGCCGAGGTCGAAGTGCTCCGGGTGCGGCTCCTGGGAGAAGACGACCACGTCGTGGCCCTCCCGGCCCCACTCGCGGGCGAGCTGGCGCGCGTAGATGTTCGAGCCCGTGCCGGCGAGGAGGTAGCCGTGCCAGACGAAGATCCGCATCAGGCCGCCCGCGGCACGTCGAAGCCCGTCCGCTCGATCAGCTCAGGGACGGTCACGAACTCGCAGCCCTCCTGCTCCTTCCACTGCCGGAGGATCAGGTCGGCCGCGTGCACCGAGTGGCTGCGGTCCCAGCCCATGGCCACGTCGCAGCCGTCGTGGAGGAGGATCACGTCGCCGCCTTTGATCTGCCTCTCGGCCTTGCGCATGATCTTCTCGGTGGTCACGCCCTTGCTCCAGTCCCAGAGCGTCACCGACCAGAGGATGGGGACGTAGCCCTCCTCCCAGAGGACGCGGAGCGTCCCCGGCCGGCGGCGGCCGTAGGGCGGGCGCATCAGCCGGCGGCCGTTCACCGTCGCCATCTCGACGCCCGCCTCCTCGATCGCGCGCGTCGTGTCCCGGAGCTCGCGCCGGATCGTGTCGTCGGTGTGGAGCGGCATGGTCACGTGCGTGTACGTGTGGTTGCCGATCGCGTGGCCGGCGGCCGCGACCTCGCGCAGCAGCGAGGGCTGCTCGCGCGCGTAGTGGCCGATGGAGAAGAAGGTCGCCTTGACGCCGTGTCGCTCCAGCACCTCCAGGAGCTGCGGCGTCCAGGCGACGTTGGGGCCGTCGTCGAACGTGATCGCCAGGAGCTTCCCCTTGCCGGGCGTGCCCACGAACGACCTGCCGAAGCCCTGGCCGGTCGGGGAGATCGCGTTGTAGATGCCCCAGCCGGCGGCTCCGGCGGCGGCGCCGAGCGCGAGCGGCCACGTCCTCATGTGCGTCTCCCTTCGTCGTCGAGCGTCAGGTCGGGCATGCCGCCGGCCCAGGCCTCGCCCGGGGACGGCGGTGGATAGGTTCGCACGGCGCCGCGGTCGTCCGCGCCGGGACGGCGCATGTGCCGGTACCAGCGGTGGTAGAGCGGGGCGGCGAGCACGGTCAGGGCGACCAGGAGCGCAAGGCCGGCGATCATCCAGAGGTGGCGGCGAAGCGGCGCCACGTCTCCGGCCGACCAGGCGGAGAGGCCGGCCAGGCCGAGCGACAGGGCCAGGCCGACGTAGTAGTCGAGCGGGAAGCGCCAGAGCCACGGCACCTCGAACCACCACACGTTCCCGCGCTCGAAGCGTCTCACCGTGTATGCGGGGTTGAGGACGAACCACAGGTAGTCCCAGACGACCGCGACCGCGAAGAACGTCGCCAGCGTCCGGAGCTCCCCGGCGAGCGTCCAGTCGACGCCCATCGCGTAGGGGAAGTGGAGGACGAGGAGCGGGATCGCGAACGCGAAGACGTGGTAGCCGGTGAGCGGCCGCCGCCCCATGGCGGCGCCGTAGGCCCGCCCGACCGTCCCCCGCGCGCGCCACCAGGTCGGGAGGCGCTCGGCCCAGCCCCGGCCGCCCTCGATCTCGATCTCGATCGCCGCCAGCCCGAAGGCCCAGGCGAAGAGGAGCAGCGTGCGGCCGACCTCGAGCTCGCTCACCGGCGTCCGCCGGCGAGCTCGCCCAGGAGGCCATCGATCGTCGCGAGCGCCTGGGCGTTTCCGTCCTGCTCGTAGCGGGCGAGCGCGCGCTCGTGCTCCGGCTCGCGGGCGAGGAACCGCTCGAGCGCCGGCTCGTCCAGGGCGGACGCGCTCGTGCCGAAGCCGAGCCGCTCGAGGTAGCGCGCGTTCATCTCCTGCTCGAACTGCCCGGCGAGAGGGAGGGCGAGCATCGGCTTGCGCAGGTAGACGGCCTCGCTCATGAGCGAGTACCCGGCGGAGCCGACGACGCCGCGCGCGGCGCGCAGGTCGTCGATGAAGGCCTCGTTGGCGAACGGCTTGTAGGCGAGGTTCCTCTCCCGCACCTCTTCGGTGAGGCCGTCGCGCGCCCCGTAGACGTGGCAGGGGACGCCGCTCGCCTCGAGGGCGGCGATCGCGGTCTCGCTGATCCTTCCGTAGACGAGCAGGTGCTCGCCGCGCTCCGGCCTCGCCGCCAGGATCTCCGGCCGCAGGAGCGAGGGGACGAGAGTCGTCCGCGTCTTGCGAAGCGGCGGGCGGAAGAAGGTCGTGATGACGTAGTGGCTCGCCCGCCCGAGCTTGGCGTGGATGAAGGTGCGCGCCTCACGGTAGTCGAGGTGGACGCCCCTCAGGATCTCCGCGTCGTGCGTGCAGCGGTCGACCATCTGGATGTTGTCGACCGAGAGCACCGGCGTGCGGTGCGCCTTGGCGAAGAGGTAGGTGAAGCCGTCGAAGTCCGTGACGACCAGGTCCGGCGCGAAGGACCTGGCGATCTCGGAGCCGTGCCTCCAGTCCGCGGGCACGCCGCGGGCGCCTCCGGTGACGTTCGCGGTCAGCGTCTTCCAGGCGTTCACCGTCCCGTGCTCGAGCACGAACGAGGTGCCCCAGATCTCCTCGACGTCGGGCAGATGCTCCCGCAGGTACGAGTACGCGCGGCCGGAGGCGGCCACCTTGACCCGGTGGCCCTGCTCGAGCAGGTGCGCGGCGACGACCCGTGACCGGGTCGCGTGCCCGAGCCCTTCGCCGACGGCACCGTAGAGGATCCGCACCGGGGGAACTATTCCGCTTCGGGCTCGGCCTCGCTCGGCGCGCCGCCGATGAGGTCGAGGACGCGCCGCGTCCGCGGGGCCCAGCGGGCGTCGTGGCACCGCTGGCGCTCCTCCGCGCGGGCGAGCTGCTCGCTCCCGGGCCTGTAGAACCGCCGCGCCCAGGGTGAGCGCGGCTTGGCCAGCCTGATCGACGCGACGAGCGCGACGAAGGCGACGAAGATGCCGATCAGGCCCGTCCAGATCTTCCCCTTGAGGAGCGTGACGACGACGAGGGCGATGTGGATCACGAGGTAGGTCGTGAGCGTCCACCGGCCCACGTCCCCGTTCGTCTTGTCGTCGAAGGGGACGACGTGCAGGAAGACGAGCATGCCGATGGTGACCGCGACGATGACGGCGTCGATCGACGCGCGGCCCTCCTGCCCCCAGTAGACGTCCTGCAGCCGGAAGACGAGCGCGAACTCGTCGAGGACGAGCGCCGCCCCCGAGCCGAACGCGGCGCAGAGGAGGAGATCGAAGAGGTTGTCCACCGGCTCGAAGCCGATGATCAGCGCCCCGGATGCGAGCGAGAGAACGATCCCGACGACGACGTGGTGGAGGTGCACCCCGTGCACGCTGCCGCTCCCCCAGCCGCGGATCCGCGCAACCCGCGTGTACCCGCGCGTGATCACGAAGCAGATGAGGAAGGCGAGGAGCGCGACGAAGATCGGCTCGCGTCCCGCCTCGTAGACGGAGGTCTCGTAGCCCGGGACGAACCGGAAGAGGTTCACCGCCGAAGTCTGCCACCGGGCTGGAGGCCGCAGCGGTCTGCCGCTATCGTGAACCGTCTTCGCGAGACGACGACCGATGGCCGAGGAGCGAACACCCGAGGAGCGCGCCGCGAGACGCGCCGAGCTCCAGCGCCGCTACCGGAGGCGCCGGGCGACGGCGCTGGCCGTGGTCGTCGGCGGGCTGGTCGCGACCGGAGCGCTGCTGGCCGGGTTCGTCTTCGGCGGCACCACGGGGGCCGCGGCCGATGCGCCCGCCGTCGGCACCTCCACGGTGTGCGAGCCGACGGGGTCGCCGACGACGGTGAAGCCGGGCTGGTTCACCCGCCGGCGCCAGGCCGTGCTGGTGGACTCGGTCCTCCTCGGCGCGACCCAGGCCATCCGGAAGCAGTTCCGCCGCTGGCGCGTCGAGATCGTCGGCGAGCCCGCGATCATGCTCCCCGCGATGGAGGAGCGCATGGCCGCCCGCCGGAGCGTGCCCCGGCTCGTCGTGCTCGGCATCGGCTACAACTCGCTCTGGGAGCGCGGGCGCAAGAACTACGCGCGCTGGGCGCGCAAGTTCGACGGCGAGGCGAGGGAGCTCCTCGCCACCCTGCGCCGCAAGGGCGCGCGGCAGTTCGTCTGGGTGACGCTCCGCAACGCGCGCCGCTCGGTGATCCCGCCGAGCGCGCACTGGCAGCACGACCGCTACGCGTGGTACTTCAAGTACGTGAACGAGCGCCTGCGCCGCCTCGACCGGCGCCGCAACGACCTCGTGATCGCGCCCTGGGACAAGGTGTCCGACCGCCGCGGCCTCACCTACGACGCCATCCACCTGAACCCTGACGGCGCGGCGCTCATGGCACGCACGATCCAGCGGGCGATCCAGGCCGAGGCGACACGCCAGACGAAGGTGATCCCGCCGCCGCCCGGCGACTGCGGCTAGCCGTTCAGGACCTCGAACGCGACCGGGACGTCGAGCCCCGCGTCGTAGAACACCGTGTCGGTGCCCGCGCCGCCGTTGAGCTCGGCGTCGGCGATGCCGTCGTCCGCGTGGACGACGTCGTCTCCGGCATTGCCGGAGAGCTGGTCCGTCCCGGGGCCGCCGTCCAGGTCGTCGTCCCCGTGCCCGCCCGTGACGGCGTCGTCCCCCGCTCCGCCCTGGACGGTGTCGCTCCCGGCGCCCGCGTCGATCGTGTCGTTCCCGGCGCCCCCGGTGAGGAGCTCGGCGAGGTCGCTTCCCATGATCGCGTCGTCTCCGTCCTCGCCGTGGATGGTCACGGGGCCGGCGAAGAGCGGCCCGGCGCCGGCGCCGCCGCGGGCGGAGAGGAAGTCGTTGCCGCCGCCGCCGAAGAGCTCGAACGTCGCCGGCAGCACGGTGAACGTGACGTCCACGTCCCGGTCGTCGTTGAGCCCGAGGCCCTTCGTGCCGGCTGCGATCGTGTCGTCCCCCGGCGAGCCCACGACGACGACCTGGTCGGCGGCCTCGCCGAGGTCGACCGCGATCTCGATCTCCGAGATGCTGTTCGGCCCCTCGTCGGAAGCCCCGGGCGCCAGGGGGCCGCCGGAGAGGTCGATCATCAGCTGCTCGACGGAGCCTGACGGGCCCGACACCGTGATCGAGTCCGTGTTCGCCGTCGTCGCCTCGCCGCACGCGGCCGGCGTCTCGCCGAAGTGGATCGCCCCGCCGACGACGGTGAGGGTCACCGCGGCGCCCGCGGGCGTCGAGGCGAGCACGACGCCCGAGACCGGGTTGTACGTGCACGCGCCGCCGGGCGGGGGCGGAGGCGGCGGCGGGCCGGCCACGACCGTGACGCTCTCGACCGCGATCGTGCCCGGGTCGACGCCGTCCACCTCGGCCGAGTCCGTGCCGGGGCCGCCGTGGATGAGCAGGTCCGCGGCGCCGTCGCCGGCCTCGATCGTGTCGTTGCCGAAGCTCCCGTTCAGCTCGTCCGCGCCTGCGTCCCCGACGAGGAGGTCGTTGCCGTCCGAGCCCCTGAGGACGTCGGCGCCGGGGCCGCCGCGCAGCTCGTCGTCGCCGGTACCGGCGTCGAGAATGTCCGGCCCCGCGCCGCCCACCAGCAGGTCGTTCAGGTTCCCGCCGTCGAGGCGGTCGCCGAGGTCGCCCGCGCGGAGCGTGACGCGCCCGGCGAACACCGTGCCGCTTCCGGAGCCGCCGCGGCCGGTGAGGACGTTGACGCCGCCTCCGCCGACGAGCTCGAGGTGGGACGGGCTGACGCCGAACGTGACGTCCACGTCGGAGTCCGTGTTGACGGAGACCCCGTTCGTGCCGGCCGAGAGCGTGTCGTCGCCGCTCGTTCCGACGACCGTGACCTCGTCGGTCGCGTCGCCGAGATTGGCGGCGACCTCGACCTCGGAGAGGCCGCTCGTCTCCGCGGTCGCGCCCGGCGCGAGCGGGCCGCCGGTCTGGTCGACGGTCAGGTGCTCGACCGAGCCGGGCTGGCCGACGACCGTGATCGTGTCCGTGTTCGCAGTCGTCGCGGCGCCGCACGCGGTCGGGGTCTCGCCGAAGTGGATCGCCCCGGCGACGACCGCGACGGTCGCGCTCCCGTTCGCGGGGATGGCCGCGTTGACGGTGCCCGACGGAGCGTCGTAGACGCACGAGCCTCCGGGCGGGGGCGGAGGCGGCGGGGGGCCGGAGTCGACGATCACGTTCTCGACCGCGACCGTGCCCGGGTCGAGGTTGGCGTCGACCGTCGCCGTGTCGACGCCGGCCCCGCCGTGGATCTGGACGTCGGCCTCGCCGTCGTTCGCGACGATCGTGTCGTTGTGGTTTCCCCCGAGGTGGTTGTCGGCCCCCGGGCCG
>DASPGT010000057.1:0-19218 GCA_035620475.1 Gaiellaceae bacterium
GGCTCCGGCTCCGGCCGGGGCACGGGCGGTGCGTCGGCGGCCGGAGGCAGCGGCCGCGAGTAGACATCGGTTGCGATCTCCGCGAGCTCGCCGCGGGCGCAGACGACGAACCGGGCGTCGTCGCGGCCGAGCGCCTCGCGGATGTTCCGCATGAGGACGTCGTCGGTGGGATCGGCGATGGCCACGACCGGCAGCTCGCCGTCGAAGGAGTACGGGAGCGCCCGGAAGAGCCGGGCCTGCTCCTCGGTGAAGAGGGCGGCGGCCGCCGGGTCGACGATCTGCTCGCGGAGGGTGACGAAGTCCAGCCCCTTCTGGCCGGCCAGCAGGCGCGCGAGGTCGACCTCGGAGATGAGCCCGCGCTCGGTGAGGATCTCGCCGAGGCGCTTGCCCGTCTTCACGCCCTCCTCGAGCGCGCTCTCGATCGTCTCGGCGGGCAGGAGCCCGGCCCGGAAGATGAGCGTGCCGAGCGGAGCGTCGGGCCGCTCGCGGAGCGGAGTGCTCACGGGCTCTCCTTCACTCCGCGGGGCCGCGCCACGCGGGTCGCCAGGGTTTCGAGATGCTTCCACGTCATGAGCCGCAGAGGGAGCGGTTCTCCGCTCCGTCCTGACTGAGTATCGTCCGATCCGGTGGGCCGGTTATCACCCTCCCGGGTGATAGCCGGTGGCTCATACGCCCTTCCTACACGAGGAGGCCGGTGGCGTACATGATCGCCAGCCCGGCGAGGAAGCCGCCGACGGCATAGCCGGACGTCAGGCCGCCGGGGGCGCGGCGGGCGACGAAGCGGACGACCTCGACGACGACCTGCAGGGCGGCTCCCGCCGCGAGCGCGAAGAAGAGGACGGCGAGGACGTCGCTCGTCACGTAGCCGCCGATCCAGGCGCCCAGGATCGTGGGAGCGCCGGCGATCAGGACGAGCGCTGCGAGGCGCCCCGGCCCGACGGCCTTGCCCTCGGCCGCCGGCGCGGCGATTCCGAGGCCTTCCGTGACGTTGTGCAGCATGAAGCCGACGATCAGGAACGTCCCGAGCGTCAGCTCGCCGAGGGCGAACGAGGTGCCGACCGCCAGGCCTTCGCCCAGGTTGTGGACGCCGATGCCGATGGCCACCAGGGTCGCCAGCGCCAGCCCGCCCAGGGCGCCGCCGCGCGCGGCCCCGGCCCGGCCCAGGCGCTGCGACAGGAAGGTGAGCGCGAGGTAGCTCGCCGCCACGCCGAGGACGACGAGGCCGGTGCCGCCGAGCGCGCCGGGGAGCGCCGCCTGCAGCTCGAGCGCCTCGGTGAGCGCCTCGAGCGCCAGGAACGTGAGGAGCCCGCCGGTCAGGGCCATGAACGCGGCGAGCCACTCGGGCCGCGCCCGCCGGAGCGAGGGCAGCCAGAGGAGCCCGAGCGCGACCGGCACGATCCCGACGAGCGCGCCGATGATCGCGTAGCCGAGGAAGCCGCCCGGGCTGGGCTCGGGCGTCTCGACCGCGGCGGCGACCTCGTGCGTCGTCTGGATGCCCGTCGAGCTCGTGATCCCGACCGCGATCGGCTCGTCCTCGACCCAGGCGTACGGGACGACGACGGTCGCCGAGCGGAGCCGCCCCAGCGTCGTCGGCCCGTCGACGGTGAAGGGCACGATCGCGTCGTCCACGGTGACGGTGGCGATGGTCAGGTCCTCGCGCTGCGGGTTCGTGACGCGGATGCGGATCTCGCCCGGCGAGAACTCGACGCGGCGGACGTCGAACGCGTCGGCCGGCGGCGGGCTCTCCCCCACCAGCTCGAGTAGCGACTCGCCGCGGGCCGAGAAGAGCGAGACGACGGCGACGAGCAGGACGATCGGGACCAGCGCCCAGAGCCGCCAGCGCAGCGCCTCGCCGCGGCTGGGACCCTGCTGCTCGGCGGCGGAGTGAGCCTCCACTAGTCGGTGACCTCGAAGAAGCCCATCCAGCCGAGCTCGGCGAACTCGGACTGGTGCGCGTGGAACATGAAGTTGCCGGTGTTGGCGAAGTCGATCTCGATGATCCCGCGCTGGCCCTGGCAGAGCATCACCGTGTCCGTGTACTCGAACGCGTCGCTCGAGCCGGTCGGGTAGTAGCGGAAGAAGTCGCCGTGGAGGTGGAAGGAGTTGATCAGGTCGAACTCGGTCAGGTTCGCGAGGTAGATGCGCACGGTCTGCGAGCGGCTGACCCTGATCGGGTAGCGGGCGTAGTAGAAGGCCGGCCCGTTCACCGCGTAGAAGTTGTTCTCGCCGTCGCCGTCGGTGTCGAAGGCGTTCATGACCATGACGAGCTCCTGCGCGGGCGGGCGCGGCTCGGACGGGTCGATGATGAAGGCGCCGTAGAGGCCCTTGTGGATGTGCTTCTTGAGCGGCGTCGCGTGGCAGTGGTAGAGGTGCATCCCGTACGGCCGCGCGGGGAACTCGTACGTGAAGCTCTCGCCCGGGTTCACGATCTCGAAGACGCCGTCCATGTTCGCCGGGTGGATCCCGTGGAAGTGGATGGTGTGGGGGTGCGAGCCGCCGTTTCTGAAGTCCACGCGGAGGAGGTCGTCCTCCGTCGCGCGGATGACGGGGCCGGGCGCCGTGCCGTTGTACGTCCAGGCCGGGTAGAAGACGCCCTTGGCGACCTCGATCTCGAGGTCCTGCGCGACCAGCGTGTACTCGCGGAGGCGGCCGGGCTGGTGGGGCAGCGCGGGCGGCGGATAGGTGAGGGCGTCGAGGTCGCCGGGGCCGCCGGGAGCGGGAGCCGCCTCGCCGATCATGGCGGCGTGGCCCATCGCGGCGTGATCCATGCCCATGTGGGAGGCCTCGAGCTCCCGCCGGCCGGCCAGCGCCATCCCCGCGAACGGCGCCGCGGCCACGACGGGGGCGACGCCGGCGATCAGCTGGCGCCGGCTCAGTCCGCGAGAGTTAGACATGTCTAAATCATAGTTTCGACCCGTATGCCCGCGCAAGGCCACCGGGGTTGCGCCTCGACCCCGTGCGGGACCGGCAACCTACGCGGTGGTGACGGACGTGAAGATCGCCTTCTGCGACGAGACGGCCGCCGGCTTCGGCTGGATCGCGGCCGAGCCGCCGCTCCTCCAGCGGGCCTCCCATGCGCTCGCCGCCGGCGGGAGGGTCTGGCTCGTCGACCCGGTGGACGGGCCCGGCGTCGTGGAGCGCGTGCGCGCCCTCGGCGAGCCGGCCGGCGTCCTCCAGCTCGTCGACCGCCACGGCCGCGACTGCGCCGCGCTGGCCGAGCGGCTGTCCGTGCCCCACTACCGGCTTCCGTTCGCCGGCGTCCCCGGCTCACCGTTCGAGGCGAGGGCGATTCTGAACGTCCCGGGCTGGCGCGAGGTCGCCCTCTGGTGGGAGGACGAGGGGGTTCTCGTCTGCACCGAGGCGCTCGGCACCGTCCCGTACTTCCGCGCGCCGGACGAGCCGCTCGGCGTGCATCCGTTCCTGCGCCTCTACCAGCCCAGGGCCCTGCGGGACCTGGCCGGGTGCCTGGCACCGGGCCACGTCCTCGTGGGGCACGGCGAAGGGATCCACGGCGAGGACGCGACGCCGGCGCTCCGCCGGGCGGTGGCCGGCGCGCGGCGGGCGACGCCGGCGTGGCTCCGCAACCAGCTCCGAAGGAGGAAGGATCGATGAGGGAAGACCTCGTACCCGGCAACGCGTTCCCCGATCTCCGGCTTCCCGACACGACCGGGGCCGGGCGGGCCCTCTCGGAGATCGCCCGGGATCACCCGCTCGTCCTCGCCTTCGTCCGCGGGTGGTGGTGCCCGAAGGAGCAGGTTCGCCTGCGGAACGTCGTGGGGCTCCAGGACGAGCTGCAGCGCGAGCTCGGCCGGATCGCCGCGGTGACGGTTGACGAGCCGTACGTCAACGGTGCCTTCCGCGCGGGCCTGGGCGCGGCCTTTCCCTTCCTCTCCGACGAGGACCGAGCGGTCGCGGAGGAGCTCGACCTCCTGGAGTTGACCGACGAGACCCACCGGCCCTACCTGCCGCTGACCTTCGTGCTCGACTCGCGCCGTGTGATCAGGAGGATCTGGTGCGGGTTCTGGCACTGGGGGAACCCGACGCCGGACGAGCTGCGGCTCGCGCTCCGCGAGATCGCCGCCGCGGAGCAGCCGAGCTTCGACCCGCAGGCGGTCTGGTCCGCGGGCGGCGCGGCGTCCCCGGACGCGGGGATCGACGCGCCGGTCGTGTGGATCCGGGAGGACTCGGCCGGCCGCGAGCTCTGGCGGGGCGTCCACGACGGGCCCGTGCCGGCGGTCGGCGACGCCCTGGGCCGCTCCGGTGTCGACGGGAGGCCGTGGGTCGTCCGCAGGATCGAGGCGGCGAACGGACGCACGGCGATCCACGTCAGCAAGGAGGGCCCGACCCGCGACCCGCGCCTCGTCGGCCACACCATGACAGCAGGGCCGCGCGTCCCGTAGAGTCCGGCCGTGTCTGCGGCGGCCGTGGCCCGCGCTGTGGGCGGTTGCCTCGCCGCCGGGCTCCTGGTCGGCATCGTCGTCGCCGGGCTCGGGTCGCGGGTCGTCATGCGCCTCCTCGCCCTCGCCGACCCGGACGCGCGCGGGATCATCACCGAGAACGGAAACGTCGTCGGCGAGATCACGCTCGGCGGCACGGTGGGGCTCATCCTCTTCGCCGGCGTGCCCGCGGGGGTCCTCGCCGGCCTGATCGTCTTCGGAGCCCGGCGCTGGCTGCCCGCACCTCTTCTCTGGCGCGGCCTCGTGCTCGCCGTCGTCCTCCTCGCCCTGCTTGGAGGGATGGTGATCGACCCCGACAACTTCGACTTCTTCTTCATCGACCCGGCCGGCCTCGCGGTCGCGCTTTTCGGGGCGCTCTACCTCGTCGCCGGCTTCGCGCTCGCTCCGCTGGCCGACCGCTGGGGACCGGGCGTGCCCCGGTTCCTCTACCGGCTCGACGCGACCGTCGCGGGCGGCGCGATCCTGGCGGGCGCGGTCGCGTTCGGCCTCGTCCAGGTCGGCCGCGACATCGCGGAGCTGGTCTAGCCGGCCAGGCGACCGATCGTCGTCGTCGCCAGGCGGTCGAGCGCCTGCACGGAGAGCTCGAGGTGCTCGGGCCTCGTGTCCTCGAGCTTCGTGTGCGAGAGGCCCCGCAGGCTCTGGACGAAGAGCATGACCGTGGGGACGCCGGCGCGCGCGACCTCGGCGGCGTCGTGGAGCGGACCGCTCGGGAGGCGGTGCGACCGGCCGGCCACCTCCGTCACCGCCTCGTCGGCCAGCTCGATCAGCGCCTCGTCGAAGAGGATCGGATCGATGCGCCAGACTCGCTCCCACTCGACCTCGACGTCCTCTTCGCGCGCGAAGCGCTCGCCCGCCTCCTTCGCCTCGGCGAGCATGGCGGCGAGCTTCGCCGCGTCGAGGTGGCGCTGGTCGAGGAGGACGGTGGCCGTCTCGACGACCGAGGTGACGATCCCCGGCTTCGTCACACAGCTTCCCATCGTGCAGACGGCGCCGCCGCCGGTGCGCGCGGCGATCCCGCGGATCTCGAGCGCGAGCTTGGCCGCCGCCGCGAGCGCGTCGCGGCGCTTGTCCATCGGCGTCGAGCCGGCGTGGGCGGCCTGGCCGCGGAAGGTGATCTGGTGCCGCTCGACCCCGAAGGTCCCGAGGACGACGCCGAGCGGGAGGTCGAGCGCCTCCAGCACCGGGCCCTGCTCGATGTGGAGCTCCAGGTAGGCGGCGGCGGTCTCGAGCTGCCGGTGGGCGGCGAGCGCGTTGCCGAGGTCGACTCCGTGTGCGGCCAGCGCGTCCTCCCAGCGGATGCCGGCGGCGTCGGTGCGCTCGCGGATCTCGTCCTGGTCGGCCATCGTCCCCGAGGCCGCGCTCGAGCCGAAGAGCGACCGTCCGAACCGTGCCCCCTCCTCGTCGGCCCAGCTGACCAGGCGAACCGTGACCGGAGGCGTCCCCTCCTCAGCCAGCCGCCGGAGGACCTCGACGCCCGCGAGGACGTTCAGGGAGCCGTCGAGCCACCCGCCGTTCGGCACCGAGTCGATGTGCCCGCCGATGACGAGCGCCCGCTCCGACTCGCCGCGCAGGGTGAACCACTGGTTGCCGGCCTCGTCCACCTCCTCCTCGGCGCCGGTCGGCGCCACCTTCGCGGAGAGCCAGTCCTTCGCGGTCACCCAGGTGTCCGTCCAGGCGACCCGCTGCGCCCCGTCCTCGTCCCCGGTGAGCTCCCGGAGCTCGCGCAGCTCGTCCACGGTGCGGCTCGGTTCCAGCGGCACGAGAGGAATGTATAGAGTCTCCAGCCTCATGGGACGAGGCTCCAGGCCCCTCAGGCGCTGGCGGAACGACCGGAAGCGCAAGAAGAAGGAACGCGAGAAGCGCCACGCGGCGGAGGTGGGCGCGTCTCGCGGGAAGACGAAGCCCGCGCCGTGAGCCTGGTCACCGCGGTCCACCTCTACGTCACCGACCTCGACCGCTCCATCGACTGGTACACGCGCCTGCTCGGGCGCGGGCCGGCGGCCGCCTACGACGAGGGGGAGAACGCCCACAGCGCGTTCTTCGTGCTCGAGGGCCAGACGTTCCTCGTCCTCACCTGGGATCCCGAGCGCGGGCGGGAGATCGGCGGCTCCGTCCGGCTCGAGCTCGCCGCCGACGACATCCACGGCGAGATCACCCGGCTCGACCGCCGGGGGATCTTGGGCGGTCGCGTGACGAGGACGCGCTTCGGCACGGAGGTCTACGACCTCGCCGACCCCGACGGCCACCTCGTCCGGATCGGCCCGGCGTGGACGCTCCACGCCATCGAGGGCGCCGTCTAGCGCCTGACGCGGACGACGTCGCCCTGGGCGAGGCCCACGCGCTCGCACTCGCCGGCGGGGAGCTCGACGACCGCCTTCGCGCCCCTGCAGCCGGCGAGCCGCCAGGGGCGGAGATCCCGTGCGATGCGGAGGACGCGGCCCTCGCGGTCGAGGAAGGCCGCGTCGATGGCGAAGCGCATGAACCACATGTGGATGGAGGAGGCGGGGCGGAGGAGGATGCCCTCGCCCCGCTCCAGCCCGGCGCGTCCGAGGAGGCCCCGGGTACGGGCGAGCGGTGTCTCCGCGAGGAGACACCGCTCACATACCAGGCTGCCGTCGTCTCGTTCCAGGGATACGAGCACGCGTTCTGCGATCAGTACCCGACGTGGATGTGGTCGTCGTGGTCGGCGAGCGGGAAGGACGGCCCGCCGAGGCCGAGCAGGGAGATGACCTGCTTCGCCTGGAGCTCGGCCGGCAGCAGCAGGATGTTCCTCACGGCCCTCTCGGTGAGGCCGCCGGGCTCCTGGTTGCCGTAGATCGACCGGTGGTTGAGCACGGCGATGTCGACGGCCAGGCCGTAGACGTGCGCCGAGATGACGCCCGGCCGCGAGTACAGGCGGTGGCCGGTGGTCAGGCTCGAGACGGTGACCTGGCCGTGCGCCTCGGCGAGGTAGCGGAGGAGCACGATCACGCGCACGTCGGTGCGGCCGAGCGCGACGTCGAGCCGCCCGCCCGGGTAGATGTCGACGCGCTTGTCCCGGAGCAGCACGCGCTGCAGCCTCGGCTTGGCGGCCTCGAAGCCCTCGACGAGCGACTTCAGGCCGACCGCCCTGTTGTAGTTGCGGAGAGCCAGGGCCTCCTTCGCGAACTCCTTGCCGCCGTAGGCGACGAGCGCGCGGCCGGGACGCTTCGCGGCGCCGAGCCGGGCGAGGGCGACGGCGGTAGAGCGCACCGGATCGAGGCTCATCGTCCCGCCGTCGAACCCGCGGGCGCGGAGGACGCCGAGAAGGAGCGCCCAGTCGACCTTGGCCCGGACGGCCTCGCGGCGGAGGCCGTCGGCGAAGCCCTGCCGGAGGCGCTTGGCCGGAGGCGTCGGGTCGGGAAGCGGCCGGTGGAGCCAGATGGTGGCGAAGAAGCCGTCCGCGCTCGCCTCGGGGTCGAGGTGAGCCGGGCTCCGGGTGCCCTTGTCGATGACGGGCTTATCCTTCGGCGGCTTCGAGTCGCCCGGCCGGTCGCCGCCCGGGTCGGTCGGCGCCGGGGCCTCGTCGTCGTCACCGGGCTCGTCCGGGAGCGGGGGCGGAGGCGTGCCGCCCTCGTCGCCGTCGCCGGGCTCCTCGCCCTCGCCGGGCTCGTCCGGGAGCGGGGGCGGAGGCGTGCCGTCGCCGGGCTCCTCGCCCTCGCCGGGCTCCTCGCCCTCGGCCGGCGGGTCGCCGCCCTCGGCGGGCTCGTCGCCCTCGGCCGGCGGGTCGGTCTCCTCGGCGGGCGGATCGCCTTCGCCGGGCTCCTCGCCGTTCTCGCCGCCCTCGCCCTCCTCGGCGGGAGCGGGCTCCTCCTCCGGGGCCTCCTCGGTGGAGGTCGTCTCGGTGGTCGTGTCGCCCTCGAGCGCCTCGGCGACGACGTCGCCGGCGCCGGCCGAGAAGGCGGCGCCGCCGAAGAAGAGCGTGGCGAAGGCGAGGCTCGTGGCGAGGCGGCGCTTGCTCCACGTCGCGCGTGCGCGCGCGGGGGAGGGAGCCGGTCCGGTGCTGTCGGGCGTGCCGGACGGCTCCGGTGCGGCGTCGCCGGACGTGGCCGGCTCGTTGCGCCCGAGGGCCCAAAGGGCCCAGCCGGCGAGCGTGAACAGGACGAGCGGCGCAAGGTATCGCCGCGGCTTCTTCGTGTGTGGCATCAGCCTGGTGCTCCCGTTGAGTCGGGCGCCGAGGCCGCCACTTCGGCGCGGAACAAGTCCTTCTGATCCGATCCGCGATCCGCTCCGCGGTCGTGCTCGGACTATCGGGCGCGCCGGCGACGGCGATCTTCCCCCGAACGGGTCATCTGGCCACCGAACCCCTCCGCCGGGGGATTCTCCCAGGCTCGCCGGTGCCCGATGGTGCGGGGCAGATTGAGCCAAACGGCGGAGCGGTCACGCCGAGTAGCTCGAGGAGAACTCGGGAGGTCTTTCATCACCGTGACCACGCTTACCGCCCGATCGACCAGCCGGCTCTCACGGCCCATCCTCGTGCCATCTCCGCGTTCGGCTCGTTATCAGGTCAGCGCGCCGACGTGCGTGCCCGGAGTAGGGAAGGGAGGTGAATCGAGCATGTTCAAGTCCCTCGTTGCACTGAAGCGCGAGGACGGCCAGACCATGGCGGAGTACGGCGTGGTCCTCGCCGTCATCACGCTCGCCATCGTCGTCGCCCTCGCCGCCCTCTCGGGCGCCATCGGCGATGCGATCAACGCTGTCACCGGCGTCCTCTAGGACACCGGCCGTGAGTGGGCGGGCCCTTCTTCCGCGCCCCCGCAGAACAAGGGCCCGCCTCTCAGCCGAGAAGGGTCGTACCCACGTTGCTCACCAAGCTTCAGCCCCACAGGATCACCAGGAAGCGAGAGCAGGGCCAGACGCTCACCGAGTTCGCCATGGTCCTGCCCCTCCTCGCGCTGCTCCTGTTCGGCATCATCCAGTTCGGGATCGTCTTCCACCAGTACGTGACGCTGACGGACTCCGTCCGCGCCGGGGGGAGGCAGGGCGCGGTTGCCCGCGACATGTCCAACCCCGAGGCAGTCGTCATCGACAGGGTGCGCCGCTCGGCGGCGGATCTCGATCCCGGCAAGCTCGGCATCTCGGTCAGCTCGACCTGGATCCAGGGGGACGACGTCACCGTCGAGGCGACGTATCCCTACGACATCAGCCTCCTCGGCGTCGTAGTGAAGTCCGGGACGCTCAGGGCTCAGACGACGGAGCGCGTGGAGTGAACGACCGCGGCAGCGTGTCCTTCGCGCTTCGGGAATGAGCACTCAGCTTCCGGGCCGAGGACGCCGATAAGGCACTCAATCCGAGACCAGAAAGACGTGGTGCAATGACGTATCGACTCCGCAACATCGGGCTCGCGATCGCGCTCGCCGCCGTCGCGGTGCTGCTCGTCTTCTATTACGTCTCCCAAGAGCGGGGTCGGCTCCAGGAAGATCAGGAGCTCGTCCCGGTCTGGGTTGCGGCGAAGGACATTCCCGTGGGCACGTCGGGCGCCGAGCTCGAGGCCGGCGGGTTCCTGACGCCCTCGGAGGTCGAGCGCGGCCAGGTGGCCCCCGGCGCGCTCCTCGACCCGGCGGACGTCGCCACCAAGGTCGTCGCCGCCCAGGTGTACAAGGGCGAGCAGGTGAGCACGCTCCGCTTCAAGTCCGAAGCGGAGAAGGGCATCCGCGCCCAGCTCACCGGCAACCTCCGCGCCGTCCAGGTCCCGGGGAACGAGCACCAGCTGCTCGCCGGGACGCTGCAGACCGGCGACCGCGTCGACATCGTCGGCACCTGGAACGTCCCCGAGAACGAGACGAACCACGTCAGCCGCACGATCCTGCGCGACATCCTCGTGCTCGAGGCCGCGGTCAAGGCGGACGTTCAGACGAAGATCACCGAGGACGCCGACAAGGGCCTCTCGGTGAAGCTCGCGCTGACCGACGCGCAGGAGCAGAAGCTCTTCTGGATCGCCTCGAACGGCGCCTGGACGCTCACGCTCCGGCCGCCCAAGGACGCGTCCGACAGCCCGGAGGCCGCCGAGTCCTGGTGGACGCTCCTGGAGGACGGTCTCAGGTCGCAGCAGCTCGAAGGACTGTGGAACACGGAGGAAGACAATGAGTAGCGAGACCCCCGTCGTCGTCCGCGAGAAGACCCGGATCTTCGTCACGGGCTCGTGCGACGGCCTCGACCAGCTCAGGGACGCGCTCGAGCGGCACGCGGAGATCGAGCTCGTGGGCACGAGCATGGCCGTCGCCGAGTCGGCAGGCGTCCTCACCGGCGGGCACCTGGAGGTCATCCTCCACGGGACGCGGAGCTCGACGCTCCCCGCCGACGAGATCGCCTCGATCCGCGAGCACACGCGGACGCCGATCATCCTGCTCGCCTCCGGCGAGGCCTCCGTCCTGCTCGAGGAGGCGCTCGACGCCGACGTGTCGGACGTCCTGCTCCTGCCCCAGATGACGGAGAACGTCGTCTTCGCCATCCGCAAGGCCGGCCGCTCGACACTGCGGCCGGCACCGACCGGGTCCCCGACGCGGCGCGGGCGCATCGTCACCGTGTTCTCGCCGAAGGGCGGGACCGGGAAGACGGTGACGTCCACGAACCTCGCCGCCGCGTTCGCCAAGTTCGAGAGCAAGCGGACGCTGCTCCTCGACCTCGACCTCCAGTTCGGGGACGCGGCGATCATGCTCGGGCTCGAGCCCGAGAAGACGATCTACGACCTCGTCGTCGCCCCGGGCGAGCTCGACTCGGAGAAGCTGGCCGGATACACCACCCGGCACCCGTCGGGCCTCGACATCCTCCCCGCGCCGGTGCGCCCGGAGGACGCCGAGCTCGTGACGGAGTCGAAGCTCAGCCGGCTCCTGGAGGTGGCGCGCGAGTCGTACGACGTGATCGTCGTCGACACGTCGCCCTTCTTCCACGGGCCGATGCTCGCCACCCTCGATCGCACCGACGAGCTCCTGCTCGTCTGCGGGCTCGACGTCCCGACGCTCAAGAACGTCAGGCTCGCGCTGCAGACGCTCGAGCTCCTCGCCTTCCCGCAGAACCGCATCCGGGTCGTCCTCAACCGGGCGAACTCGAAGGTCGGCATGAAGCGGAGCGAGGTCGAGAGCGCGCTCGAGGTGAAGGTGCGCTTCGAGGTCCCGAGCGACCGGGCCGTGCCCATCGCGGTCAACCGCGGGAACCCCGCCGTGCTCGCCGAGTCGGGCGCCGACTTCTCGAAGGCGATCCGCGACATGGCGAAGGGGCTCCAGCCGGCAGAGGCCGCGAAGTCCGCCAAGCGCGGGCTCTTCAGGCGGGGCTAGCCGATGGGCCTCCACGATCGCCTCACCAAGACAGGCAACGGCGGGCCGGCCGAAGCGACGATCACGCGGATCGAGACCGCCGCGCGCGACGCCAAGCCGGAAAGCCGCTCGGTCGACCCGTACGCGGAGCTGAAGACCCGGATCCACCACGCGTGCATCGCCAAGCTGGGGCCCGAGCTCTTCTCCACCAAGTCGAACGAGGACCTGACCGACCGCGTCCTCAGGGTTGTCACCGAGCAGCTCGCGCTCGACCAGACGCCGCTCACGCGCGACGAGCGGCGGCAGGTCGTCCGCGAGATCACGGACGACATCCTCGGCTACGGCCCGCTCGAGCCGCTGCTGCGCGAGGACACGATCAGCGAGGTCATGGTCAACGGGCCCGATCGCATCTACGTCGAGCGGCTGGGCAAGATCGAGCTCTCGAAGGCGACCTTCGTCGACGACGCGCACCTGCTGCGCATCATCGACAAGATCGTCTCCCAGGTCGGCCGCCGGGTCGACGAGTCCTCACCGATGGTGGACGCGCGCCTGCCGGACGGCAGCCGTGTGAACGCGATCATCCCGCCGCTCTCGCTGCGCGGGCCGGTCCTCACCATCCGGAAGTTCTCGCGCGACCCGTACACGATGGACGACCTGATCAACTTCGGGTCCGTCAGCTCCAAGGCGGCGCACTTCCTCGCCGCCTGCGTGCAGGGGAAGCTCAACGTCCTCATCTCCGGCGGCACCGGCACAGGCAAGACGACCACCCTGAACGCCCTCTCGGCCTTCGTCCCCGGTGACGAGCGCATCGTCACGATCGAGGACGCTGCCGAGCTCCAGCTCCAGCAGGACCACGTCATCCCGCTCGAGTCGCGGCCGGCCAACATCGAGGGCCAGGGCGAGGTGCGCATCCGCGAGCTCGTCAGGAACGCCCTGCGCATGCGCCCCGACCGGATCATCGTCGGCGAGGTCCGCGGCGCCGAGACGCTGGACATGCTCCAGGCGATGAACACGGGCCACGAGGGCTCGCTGACGACGATCCACGCCAACTCCCCGCGCGACGCGCTCGCCCGCCTCGAGACCCTCGTGCTCACGGCCGGGGTCGAGCTCCCGCACCGGGCCATTCGCGAGCAGATCTCCAGCGCGTTCGACCTGCTCGTGCAGATCACCCGCCTCGTGGACGGCTCCCGCCGCCTCTCACACATCACCGAGGTGCTGCGCATGGAGTCCGACGTCATCACGCTGCAGGACATCTTCATCGCCAAGCCGCCGGACGAGGACTCCGTCGCCCCCGGGGCGACCCGCCTCCTCTCCCCCCTCAAGTGCACGGGGCTGAAGCCGCACTTCCTCGAGAAGATGGCGGCGAACGGGGTCACCCTGCCCCCGAGCTTCTTCCAGCAGGACTCCGACGAGGAGGTCCGGACGACCTTCCAGGCCGCGAGCTTCGGCGGCTTCCAGTGATGCGCCGGCCCGGCGTCGCCTGGCTCGTCGCCCTGGTCGCGCTCGTTCTCCCGGCGGCCTCCGTCGCGGCGACCCTGGAGGCGGATTCGAGCGACTACCCCGTCGTCCGGGCGATCTTCGTCACCGACAGGCCCACGAGCTCCGCGCCGGCGCTGACCGAGAACGGCGAGCCGGTCACCGGTCTCGTCGCCACGAACCTCGGCCGCGCGAAGAGCCTCGTCCTGGCCGTCGACCGCTCCCAGTCGATGAGCGGCCAGCCGCTCACGGACGCGGTCGCCGCCGCGCGCGCGTTCGTGGCGGCCAAGCCGGCGCAGGACCGCATCTCGGTGCTGACGTACGCCACCGAGCCGATCTTCCTCACCGGCTTCCAGACCTCCACCACCGACGCCGACTCGGCGCTCCGCTCCATCTCCACCGACCCGGTCCAGGGGACGACGCTGTACGACGCCCTCGTTCTCTCGGCCAACTCGCTCGCCTCCGAGACGAACCTCGGCCGCGTCGTCATCATCGTCACGGACGGGAACGAGACCCGGAGCGAGGCGACGCTCGAGAACGCCGTCGCCGCCGCCCAGGAAGCCGCCGTCTCGATCTACGTCGTCGGCATCGAGAGCGCGCAGTTCAACCCGCGGCCGCTGCAGCGGCTGGCCCAGGAGACCGGCGGCAACTACTACGGCGCCGCAGACTCGGCGGCGCTCGCCGAGGTCTACACCTCGATCGCCGAGGAGCTGTCGCGCACCTGGCGCCTCGAGTACGTCACGGCTGCCCTTCCGAGCGAGTCCATCAAGCTGACGGCAGCCGCCGGCGACGAGTCCGCCACCGTGGACGTCATCGCGCCCGGCGATCCCGTCGTCACGCGCAAGCCCGAGCTCGAGGGGCGCCTCCCGGAGCAGTTCTTCGGCACGTTCTGGGGCCAGGCGAGCTTCGCCGTCGTCGTCGGCCTGATCATCCTCCTCGCCGCGGCGTTCGCCTTCGCCTCGCCGCGGGGCGCATGGCTGAAGGGCCGGCTCGAGCCCCACGTCGCCACGCAGCGCCGGGCCAAGCGAACCGGCCGCCAGCGGCTGCGCATCGCCGCCGGCCTCTTCCACGCGACCGAGAACGCCCTCGGGAAGTTCAAGCCGTGGCACCGCCTCCAGCGCGTGCTCGAGCGGGCGGACCTGCCGCTGCGCACGGTGGAGTTCGTCTACCTGATGCTCGGCGCCGGGCTGCTCGGCGGGCTCGTCGCCGCCGGCCTGACGCAGTCGGTGCCGCTCATCGCGCTCGGGCTCCTCGGCGGGGCCGCGCTCCCGTACCTCTTCGTCTCCTTCAAGGCGAAGCAGCGGGTGCGGGCCTTCGAGAACCAGCTGCCGGACCTGCTCGTGACTATGGCGGCCGGGCTGAAGGCGGGGCACAGCTTCCGCCAGGCGCTCCAGAGCGTCGTCGACGAGGACCAGCCGCCCGCCTCGAAGGAGCTCAAGCGCGTGCTCACGGAGACGCGGCTCGGCCGCCCGATGGACGAGGCGCTCGCGGACATGGCCCAGCGGATCGGCTCCAAGAACTTCGAGTTCGTGATCACCGCCGTGACGATCCAGCGCCAGGTCGGCGGCAGCCTCGCCGGGCTGTTCGACATGGTCGCGGACACGGTGCGCAACCGGCAGCAGTTCGCCAAGAAGATCAAGGGCCTGACGGCCATGGGCCGGGCGTCGGCCTACGTGCTGATCGGCCTTCCCTTCTTCGTCGCGCTGATGCTGACCCTGCTGAACAGCGAGTACATGCGCCCGCTCTGGCACACGGGCACCGGGCACAAGCTCGTCCTCACCATGTTCGTGATGATCGGCATCGGCTCCCTCGTCCTCCGAAAAATCGTCAACTTCAGGTACTGACATGATCTGGACACTCATCATCGCCGGCGGCGCCGTCGCCCTCGCGTTCTTCCTCCTGATGGACGTCGCCACCCTGCCCGCGCGCGAGCGCTCGGGATCGATCAGGCGGGCCGCGGGCTACGGCAAGACGCGCACCGTCTCGAGCTCGACCGTCCTCGACGACGGGACGTTCAAGGATCGCGCGCTCGTCCCGATGAAGACGAGCCTCGCGCGCGTCGTCCTGCGGATCACCCCGCGGGCGAGCGTCGAGACCGTCTCCAACAAGCTCCTGCGGGCCGGGCTCAACCGGAAGGTCTCGCCGACCGGCTACCTCGCCTCGAAGGGCATCCTTGCGCTGGTCGGCTTCATCAGCGGCCAGGTGCTCGCCAGCGTCGCCGGCGCCCTCGCGTCCAAGGCGCTTTTGCTCGGCTTCGTGGGCGCCCTGGTCGGCTTCATGTTCCCGGACACGATCGTCACCATGAAGACCCGTGGGCGGAAGGAAGTCCTCCGGGCCGAGCTGCCGGACGCCCTCGACCTGCTGGCCGTCTCCGTCGAGGCCGGCATGGGGTTCGACGGGGCGATCTCGAAGCTCACCGAGCACATGGACGGTCCCCTGGCCGACGAGTTCGCGCTCGCTCTGGGAGAGATGCGCATCGGCGAGAGCCGCCAGAACGCGCTCACGAAGATGATGAAGCGGGTGGAGACGCCCGAGTTCTCCGCCTTCGTCAGAGCGATCATCCAGGCCGACCAGCTCGGCATCTCGCTCGGGCGCATCCTCAAGGTGCAGGCGAACGACACGCGCCAGCGGCGCCAGCTGGCCGCCGAGGAGCGGGCGATGAAGGCGCCGATCAAGATGCTGTTCCCGACGGTGATCTTCATCTTCCCGGCGATGTTCATCGTCATCCTCGGGCCGGCGTTCATGAACCTCTCGGAGCTGTTCTAGCTCCGGTATCCGGCGATGGCGGTCAGCGAGGAGGCTCAGGAGTCCCCGAAGATCGAGGCCGAGACCGGCTTCGGCACCGGCCTCCGCGGCAAGCTCAAGAAGCGCACCGAGCCCCAGGCGCCCGAGGCGAACGGCGCCGCGCCGGCCGCAGGGGAGCCCGCCGCCCCCGCTGCCGACGAGCCGCCGCAGGCCGCGGCCGCGCCCGAGCCGCCGCCCGTCTCCGTTCAAGACACGGCCGAGATCGACGCCCTCCGGGCGGAGCTCGCGGCCGCGCTCGACCGCGAGCGCGACCTGCGCGTCGAGCTGGCTGCGTCCTTCACCGCCCAGGACGACTCGAGCGCGCTCGCGGCCGACTACGCGGCGCGGGCCGCCGACCTCGACCTTCGCGCGGCGAAGATCGCCTCTGCCGAGCAGGAGATCGAGCTTCGCGAGGCGCGGCTGACCGAGCAGCTCCAGACCTTCCGAGAGGAGCGCGAGCGGCTCTCCGAGCTCGAGACCCGGCTGACCGCCACCGAGGTGCTGACCGGCGAGCGCTCCGACCAGGTCGAGGCCAAGCTCCGCGAGCTCCGCGACGCCGACCGGGAGCGGGAGAAGCTCGGCTCCGAGCTCGCCAAGCAGGCCCAGACCCTGAACTCGCGCGAGACGAAGCTCGTCCGCCGCGAGCAGGCGGTCGCGAGCCGCGAGACCGAGATGAAGGCGCGCCAGGAGGCGCGCGACCGGGCGCTCGCCGAGCGGGAGTCCGCCGTCCGCGACCACGAGAAGTCCGCGTCGAAGCGCGAGCAGGCCCTGGCCGCCCGGGAGCGCGAGCTGGCGAAGGAGCACTCGCGCATGCAGGCGAAGGAGGAGGCCCTCGAGGAGCGCGAGGCGGAGCTCCGGGCCAAGCACGACCGCCTCCGGCTCGACGCCGAGCGGCTCGAGCGGGGGGCGTCAGGGCAGGATCGGACCGCCCAGGAGGCCGCCGCCCGGCTCGCCGAGGTCGACCGGCGCGAGGCCGAGCTCGTCGCCCGTGAGGCCGAGCTCCACCAGCGGGAGACCCACCTGGCCCGCGTGGAGTCCGAGACCGCGAAGGTCCTCGACGTCGAGGCGCTCCAGGAGCGCCTGAAGGAGCGCGAGCGGGAGCTCGCCGAGCGCGAGGCCGAGCTCTCCAACACGGAGGACGTCGTCGAGTCGCAGCGCAAGCGGCTCGAGCGGCGGGAGAAGCGGCTCTCGGAGACCGAGTCCTCTCTCCGCGACCGCCTCACCGAGATGGACTCGCGCGAATCCGAGCTCGACGCGCGCGAGGCCCGGACCGAGGCCGATATCGAGATCCGCGAGGACAAGCTGGAGCGGCGCGAGCGCGAGCTCGCCGACCTCCAGGAGCGGCTCGGCCAGAAGGAGAACGAGCTGGCCGCCTACGTCGCCCAGGTGCAGACCGAGCTGAAGCGCCGCGAGGACGACTGGTGGGAGAAGGTCACCGGCGGCGAGGCGCCGGGCTCCTGAGCCTCGACCGCCGCGTCAGCCGGGCGCCGAGGCCGTAGGCTCGGGGTCGGGCGAGCGCCAGCGCTCGAGCGCCTCCCAGGACGCGACCGTGTCCGCCGAGACCTGGGCGCCCAGGCCGGCCGGGGACTCGGCCCAGAAGAGCTCGGCGACCTTGGCCGGGTTCGGCTGCGGCTCGGCCCCCTCGCGCAGCCGCGCGTGGTAGACGACGAGCGCGGAGCCGGAGTCGTCGCTGACGACCACGGCCACGGGGCGGAACCCGGGCAGGTCCTCCGGGCCGAGGCCGATCTCCCCCGCGGCGTCGGCGAGGACGGCGTCGCGGGGCTCCTCGGTGTGCGCGAGGCCCCCTGAGGCCGAGGCCGTCCAGAGCAGCGGGTCGCGGCCGATCGACGGGCCGCGCTGCTGGAAGAGGATCAGGCCCTCCTGCCGTTCCACGAAGAGCTGCACGCCGAGAGCGAAGCCGAGCCTGTAGGCCTGGCTCGGCTCGGCGAAGACGACCATCGCCTCGGCGTAGCGGCCGCGGCGGCGAAGGATCGCGCCGTCTCGGGAGACGCCGTGGCAGAAGGCGATGGGCCCGTCGAACCGGCCCATCGTGCGCGAGAGGACGAGCGCGGCGTCGTCCACGGCCCGCCGGATCGGCCCGTCGAGCGGCGTGCCGAAGGGGAACGGGCGGAAGCGAGGCTCGCTCTCGAGCGGGACGATCGCGCGCATGGGCTTAGTGTGGCCTACGAGCCCGACGGGCGCGGCGGGCTACCGTGGGATCGGGTTCTCGACGGCGATCGTCGCCGGGTCGACGCCCGCGTCGTAGTACGCCGTGTCGCTGCCGGGCCCGCCGTGGATCTGGACGTCGGCCTCGTCGTCGTCGGCCTCGAGCACGTCGTTGCCGAAGCCGCCGCTCATCGCATCCGCCCCGGCGCCCCCGACGATCGAGTCGTCACCGTCGCTGCCGGTGATCGTGTCGTCGCCCGCGCCGCCGTCGATCTGATCGTTTCCGGCATAGCCGCTGATCGCGTCCGCGCCGCCGCCGCCCTGGATCACGTCGTTCCCGTTGCCGCCGTTCAGCTCGTCCGCGAGGTCGCCGCCGACGAGCGTGAGGATGCCGAGGTAGGCGAGGCCCGCGCCGAAGCCGCCGCGGCCGCTGAGGAAGTTGGCGCCGCCCTCGCCCCTGAGCTCGATCCGGCCGGGCAGGACGTCGAAGGTGACGTCCACGTCGCCGTCCCCGTTCAGGGAGACGCCGTTCAGGCCGGCGGCCATCGTGTCGCCGGCGGCCGTGCCGACGAAGACGACCTCGTCGTCGGCGCCGCCGAGCGCCAGGGCGAGCTCGATCTCGGGGTCGTTGCCCTCGCCGGCCGCTCCCGGGGCGAGCAGGCCCGCCGACTGGTCGACGACGAGGCGCTCGGCCGTTCCCGGGGCGCCTCCGATCGCGATCGAGTCCGTGTTCAGGGTCGTGGCCGTCCCGCACGGGATTGGGGTCGCGCCGAAGCGGATCTCGCCCCCGACGACGGCGAGCGTCGCCTCGCCGGCGGCAGGCATCGTCGCCACGACCTCGAGGGTTCCGGGCCGGTACTCGCACTCGCCCGGAGCGGGCGGCGGAGGCGGCGGAGGCGGCTCCTCGCCCGGGTCGGCCACGGAGTTCTCGACCGCGGTCAGGCCGGGATCGATGCCCGCGTCGTACCAGGCGGTGTCCACCCCCGGGCCGCCGTGGATCTGCACGTCGGCAGCGTCGTCGTTCGCGTCGATGAAGTCGTCGTGGTTCCCGCCGAGCATGTCGT
>DASPGT010000058.1:0-19729 GCA_035620475.1 Gaiellaceae bacterium
GCGACGGCTTCCCGACGCTCGCGCCGGCCGCGGTCGCGCTCGCCCTCGCCCTCGCCTGCGCGCTGCGATCCCGCCGGCCCGCGCGAAGCACCGGCTGACCGAGGGCCTCGCCGCCCGTTGTACGCTGACCCCGGAGCGGCAGGGGCCCGGTGGCCCAGCCGGTCTTCAAAACCGGTGAGGCGGCGTAACCCGTCGCTGGGTAGGTTCGACTCCTGCGCCGCTCCGTTCGGGCTCCGAGGGGGTGAGCAGCCGCACCTCGTGACTGCGCCTCAGGGAGCGCCGTTTGGGCTGGTGGCCACGAGCGGGTCGGACTCGGCGCCCAGACGGGCCAGGATCTCTACGACCAGGGCACGCGACTCTCCGGTGACGTCCGTGTCGATCGCATGCGTGCACGAGGCGCGTGCACGACCGAGAAGCGCCGGTCGGAGGTCGGCTTCCGCAACTGTGGCCTTCGCCTCGTACGCGAGGGCGAGACGGATGTACGTCTCACTGTCGGCGCCGAGGAGGATCGCCTGCCGTAGGTAGTCGAGCGCCTCGTCGAGGCGCTCCTGCTTGAACCTGATCCAGCCTCGACAGTCGGCGCAGCTCCGGAGAATCGGCGCGAGCTTGATGCCTGCCGCACCGTCGCTTGGAGCCTCCTGCTCGAGCACATCGACGAGAGCCGTCGCGGCGTCGACGTCGGCATCGGCACGATCCAGGTGGCCGTCGCGCTCAGCGTCGGAGAACGCACGGCCCCAGTAAGCCCAGGCAACGACGAGGCTTACCGGGATCTCGTCCTCGACTTCTCGGCCGACCGTGGCCTCGGCGTCGCCGGCGAGCCGTTCCTCGCCGGCCCCGATCACCTTGGTGAAATGCGCCTCGGCCTGTTCGTAGCCGCGCATCTTCAGGAAGGCCTCACCCACGAGCATGTCGGCGAGGATGTCGAGCTCGGCCTTGGACTGAACGATGCGAAGATGCGCGATCACCTTCTGAAAATCGCCGAGGTCGCTGTAGACCCTGCCTAGCCAGTAGTGAGTCTTGAGGCGACTCTCGAGGCCCTCACCGCCGTAGAGCTCGAGTGCCTGCTCGAGATGAAGGGCGGCGGCCTCCAACGCCGACCGGCGCTCGCTTGGTCGCCGCTCCTCCTCGGCAAGCCGACGGTGGCACTCGCTCAGCCTCCAGTAGAGCTCGGGATCGTTCGGACTCCAGAGGAGAGCGCTCTCCCAGGCCGCGCGCGCATGCTCGTAATCACGCAAGCCGAAGTACATCTGGCCGAGCGTCTTTCGCTCGAGCTTCCTGAGCGGATCGACCGCGAGCGCACGCTCGGCCTCCGCCAACGCTTGCTCACCACCCTTCTCGGCGACCGCAGTGGCAAGTCGCGCTCGGATGCCGTAGCGGCGGATCTCCTCGGGGTGGTCCCCTTCGAAGAGCTCGATCGCCCGCCGGAAGAACGTCTCGGCTTCTTCAGGAGCGCCGTTGTTGAGCCGTGCGACGCCGAGGAGCCTGGCGAGATGACCCGATTCCCACGCCCTCCCCTGCTTGCAGAAGTCGTCGAACCGATCCTGGACGATGTGCTCGTCTTCGGGCGACACGTCGAGGTTCCACTCGTAGACGCCGATCATGTCCGCGAACTCGCCCATGGCTCTGATCCGCTGGCTGTCCTGCTTGTCTCCGATCCTGCGATACGTCTCGGCGAGACTCGCGCGGATGCTCCGGTCCTCCTCCGTGCTGGACGAGAGGTTGATCGCCTGCTGCGCACGCCGACAGGAGTGGCGCGCCGCCTCCTTCGCCTGCTGCCGGCGCCTGGGATCTCCGTGATACCTCTTGAAGAGCTCGGCCTGAACCGCCGCGAGGTGTGCCCAGTACGCGGCCTGGTCGGGGTCGATCCGCGTCGCATCCTTGAACTCTCGCTCGGCCTTGTCGAGGGCGCCACGGCGCTCGGCGATCTTGCCGAACTCGAAGTGGAGGACCGCGTCTCGGTTCGTGAGCGACAGGGCGAGACCAAGAATGGCTTCCAGCCGGCGGAGAGTGGTGGCAGGTCGCGGACGGATGACCCTGATCCGCGAGGAGTCGACCGGCTCGTGGGCCAGCACTACGGCCAGGTTGAGAAGGCACCGGGTCGCCTGGTCCTTGAGCGCCGGAATGGGATCGGTCTCGCTCCCGGGCGCGCTCGTGCGAAAGAGCTCGGCGCGCCGGAGTGCCCGCAGCGAAAGCTTCACAGCCCTCTGGCTGCTTGCCCTCGCATCGCCCAGCTTCGGCTCCTTCCGGCGGAACTCGGCGAGGCCTTTCAGATCGTAGGCCTTCGCTCGGTTCGCGAGGGAGGGGTGAAGCGCCAGGACCCGCTCGCACTGCTCGATCACGGAGTCCCGCCGACCTCGCTCGAAGCGAGTCAGGCCAAGCGCGTAGTACGCCTCCCAGCGCCCCGGATCCTGGTCGATCGCCCGAGCGAACGCCGCCTCGGCCGCGTGCAGCTGATCCGCCGCTTCGACCTCCTTGGCTTCCGCCGAGCCGGGCGCCCGCAGGTCGTAGGCCTCCTTCATCGCGCGGGCCTCGTGGAGAGCCATGCGCCAGAGCTCGGTGTAGACCACTCCGAGGTTGTAGAAGACCAGCACGAACCCGTCGTCCTCGGAAAAGGCCTCGATCAGCTCTCGCTCCGCTTCCTTCAGGTTCAGCTTGCGCCCGCGCGGGACACGCAGACAGCGCCTGAAGGCTCGGAGGGCCTTGACGAAATGCTCGGTGGCTCGCCAGTTGACCGAGCTGCCCAGCGTCAGATCGGAGAACATCCGGCACGCCAACTCGGCGACCATCTCGTTGACGCGAGGACTTCGGCCGGCGTCATCGGCCGAACTGATCGGTCGCTCCATCACCCTCCAGCTGTGATTTCGACCTGTTCCGCCGGCCAGCTGCGCGGTCAGGATCAGACTGTCACCGTTGGAGTGAAGCGCTCCCGTAAGCTGCGGTCCCTGCACGAGACGGCCCAGCAGCGCCATCAGAGCTCCGACCGGGATCGTGATCGGCCCCACAGAGACCTTCGACTCGGCACTGACGGCGCTCTGGAGGATCTCGCTCAGCGACTCGACCTTGACGGTGGCGTCGAGCGGCCTCCCTTCGCCGACCGCGGTCCCGATCGCACGCCGCTCGTCCACCACGCGGTAGAGACGCTGGAGCCGGGCCAACTCGACGACGAGCAGCGTTGCGACGCCCTTGAGGCCGGGTGGTTCCTTGCCCTTGTCCTCGTCATCCCGCCCCGGCCGCTCGAGCGTGTGGTCGACGAACTCCGCCACGACAACGCGTCGTCTCGCCTGAAACGCGAGCCAGGCGAGCAGAACCAACCCGTAGACCGCCAGGATGAACCAGCTCTTCAGGGCCAGAAGGAGAATGGCTGTCGCAACCAGACCGAAGAGGGCCGGACGCCCTTCGACGACGATCCAGCGCAGCGCGAGACCGAGCCGATGCACGATCGGCAGCTGCCAGCGCCATGCACGGATGGCCACGGATCCCATGCTCACGGGCGTCTCCGCCAGCTACGCAGTCGCGCCTGCGCTGGAATATCGAGAGACAAAGCAGACGGCACGTCGGCCTCTTCGGGTACGGGATACTCCGTTTCCCCGCTCGTGTCAACAGTGACACACTCGGGGCCGTCCCGGCAGTCCGCCGCCCGACGACCTCCTGCATAGAGGCACGTACACTCGCAGCAAATGAGGGTCTGCCCGAACTGCGGCGAGGAGAACCCCGAGCGGTTCCGGCTCTGCGGGTTCTGCGGGACGAAGCTGGTGCCCGACGATGCCCCGCAGGCCGCGCGAAAGCTCGTCACCGTCGTCTTCTGCGACCTCGCCGGATCGACGAGCATGGGCGAGAGGCTCGACTCGGAGTCGCTGCGTGCCCTGATGACGCGCTACTTCGACGAGATGCGCGGCGTGCTCGAGAGCCACGGCGGCGTCGTCGAGAAGTACATCGGCGACGCGGTGATGGCGGTCTTCGGGCTCCCGGTCGTGCGGGAGGACGACGCGGCTCGCGCCGTGGCCGCCGCCGAAGGCATGCGCGCGGCGCTCGAACGCCTGAACGACGAGCTCGAGGCGGGCTGGGGCGTGCGCCTCACCAGCCGTATCGGCGTGAACACGGGCGAGGTCGTGTCCGGAGATCCGACCGAGGGAGAGCATCTCGTCGTCGGGGACGCGGTCAACGTGGCCGCCCGGCTCGAGCAGGCGGCGGGCGGGATGGAGATCCTGATCGGCCCCCTGACCCATCGGCTGACTCGCGAGACGATCGAGGTCGAGCCGGTCGAGCCGCTCGACCTCAAGGGCAAGGCCGAGCGGGTGCCGGCGTACCGGCTCCTCGGCCTGGCCGATCCCGATCGTGCCCCGGCGGCACGCGCCGCCCCGCTCGTCGGCAGGGATTCCGAGCTGCGAGCGCTCCTGGACGAACGCGGTCGGGCCCGCGTCGAGCAGCGCTGCCGGCTGGTGACGGTGCTCGGCGAGGCGGGCGTGGGCAAGTCGCGCCTGCTCGCGGCGCTCGCGGATTCGCTCGATGCCGACGAGCTGCTCCTGCGCGGCCGCTGCCTCGCCTACGGACGCGGGATCACGTTCTGGCCTCTGCGCGAGGCGATGCGGCAGGCCGCCGCCGTCTCGGACGACGACACGCCCGAGGTCGCGCAGGAGAAGCTGAGGCAGCTCGCGGGCCCCGACGCGGCGGGCGCCGTCGAGCGGGTCGCCTCCGCGATCGGGCTCTCCGGCGCCCAGTTCCCCGTCCACGAGGTCTTCTGGGGGGCCCGCAAGCTCCTCGAGGCGATCGCGGCCCGCCGGCCGCTCGTCCTCGCCTTCGAGGACGTCCACTGGGCGGAGACCACCTTCCTCGAGTTCGTCGAGCACCTCACCGACGAAGCCGAGGGGCCCCTGTTGCTCGTCTCCCTCGCGCGGCCGGAGTTCCTCGAGATGCGGGAGGGCTGGGGCGAACGAGCGGGCGGGGTGAGGATCTCGCTCGAGCCGCTCCGCGAGGCCGACGTCGGCAGGGTGGTCGAGCAGCTCCTCGGCGAGGCCCGGGTCGACGAGGACGTGCGCGCGCGGATCGCCGCCGCCTCCGAGGGGAATCCGCTCTTCGTCGAGCAGCTGCTCGAGATGATGGTCGAGGAGGGCCTGCTTCGCCGCGACGGGGAGGTCTGGGTCGCGGCGGGCGATCTCTCGACGGTCTCGATGCCCCCCACGATTCACGCGCTCCTGGCCGCGCGCCTGGAGAGCCTCGGCGCGGAGGAGCGGGAGGTGATCGGGGCGGCGAGCGTCGTCGGGCAGCTCTTCGTCCAGGGAGCCGTCGAGGAGCTCGTCTCGGAGCGCGTCCGGGGAGACCTGCCGGGGCTCCTCGAAGCGCTCATCCGGAGGCAGCTCATCCGGCCCGAGCAGGCCGATCTCTCCGGAGAACGGAGGTATCGCTTCGGCCACATCCTGATCCGCGACGCCACCTACAGGGGCCTCCTCAAGAGCTCCCGCGCGGTCCTTCACGAGCGCTTCGTCGCCTGGGCCGACCGCGTGAACCAGGATCGCGACAGGGCCGTCGAGTACGAGGAGATCCTCGGCTACCACCTCGAGCAGGCGCATCGGTGCCTCTCGGAGCTCGGCCCCCTGGACGACCACGGACGCGAGCTCGGAGCCCGGGCGGCCGCCCGCCTCTCCTCGGCGGGCGCGCGGGCCTTCGCCCGTGGGGACATGCCCGCAGCGGCGAACCTCCTTCGGCGCGCGGTCACGCTCCTGCCACCCGAGAGCCGTGACCGGCTGGCGCGCCTGCCCGATCTGGCCGAGGTGATGATGGCGATCGGGGAGTTCGCGTGGGCGGAGACCTTCCTCGACGAGGCGATCGAGACCGCCGAGAGCACGGGCGAGGACGGGCTCGCGGCCAGCGCCCGGCTCCTCAGGCTGCGGGTCCGCAGCCACTCCGCCGAGCCCGAGGACTGGACCGAGCAGGTCGTCGTCGAGGCCGACCGCGGGCTCCCCGTCCTCGAGGCCGGCGGCGATCGCGTCGAGCTGGCGCGGGCTCTGCGCATGGTCGCCTGGGCGCACGGGACCGCGTGCCGCTACGGGAAGGCGGCCGCCGCCGCGCAGCGGGCCATGGAGCAGGCCTCGCTCGGCGAGGACGAGCGGCAGCGGCAGCATGCCGCCTCGCAGTACGCGATCGCCGCACTCTACGGACCGACGCCCGTCGGCGAGGCGATCGAGCGCTGCGAGTCGATCGTCGCCGAGGCCCGCGAGGACCGGAGGACGCAGGGGCTCGTCATGAGCCTGCTCAGCGGCCTCCGCGGCATGCAGGGCGACTTCGCCGCGGCGCGCGATCTCTACACGCGCGCCCGCCTGATGCTCGAGGAGCTCGGACGCAGCGTCGTGGCGGCCTCCACCTCGCAGCAGTCGTGCCGGGTCGAGCTGCTCGCGGGCGAGCCGGCGGCGGCCGAGCGCGAGCTCCGCCGCGACTTCGAGGAGCTCTCGGAGATGGGCGAGCGGTACTTCCTCTCCACGGCGGCGGGCGAGCTTGCCCGCGCCGTCTACGCACAGGGCCGCTACGACGAGGCGGAGGAGCTCACCCGCGTGGCCGAGGAGCTCTCGGCCGACGACGACCTCACGTCCCAGGCCCTGTGGCGCTCGGTCCGGGGGAAGACGCTCGCGCGCCGGGGTCTCGCCGGGGAGGCGGAGGAGCTCGCGCGCGCGGCCGTCGGGCTCCTGGAGGGAACGGACGCCCTGATCCTCCAGGCGGACGCGCTCGAGGACCTCGCCGAGGTGCTCGCGCTCACGGCGAGCGACGGAGCCCGAGAGTGCCTGACGGAGGCGCTGGGCCGCCTCGAGCGGAAGGACGACGTCGTCTCGGCGGAGCGCGTGCGATCGTCGCTGCGGGCGCTGGAGACGGCCGCGTAGCTGCTAGGAGGGATTGGCGAAAATTCCGCTCGTCGTCGCGCGGCCCGGCGGCACCGCCGTTGTTTCGCCGAACCCTCCTAGTGCATCTTCCCGTTGTGGGAAGAGATGAGCGTCGCCTCGAAGCCGTCGCGCTTCAGGTCGCGGATGTCCCAGAGGCACGGCCGTTCCGCCGCCGACGGCGTCGCGGACTTGCAGCGATCGCGGATGATCTCGAGCTCGCACGTGTCGCAGGCGATGTAGAAGAGCACGAAGTTCTTCACCTTCTGCTTCTTCGACACGAGCTCGTCGGGCCAGTGCAGCACGAACTGGAGGGCGTCGAAGGTGCCGGGGATCGTGGCGCTCACCCAGCCGCCGCCCCGGCAGATCTCGCGCTTCGGGCACACGAACGGCGGGTCGTCCGTGATCGCCATCTCCGCGGTCAGGGCGTCGTGGTCCGCAGGGATCTTCGACAGTCCGGTCTGACCCTCGTCCGCGGCGAGCAGCTGCATCGCGGTCCCCTCCGGGACGAAGGAGGTCGCCGTCGGGCCGCCGGAGGCGAGCACCGTGACCGGCTCGGACACGGTGACCGGCCCCTGCTGCTTGGCGGAGGCGCTGACCAGGTTCCGGAAGGTCCCGGCCGCGGCCGGCGCGCGGGCGACGAGCTCGATCGTCGCCTCGGTGCCGCGCTTGAGGAACCCCAGCTCGCAGCGCGCCGTCGCCCCGGCGATCGTACAGGGGCCCGCGCTCGAGTCCGCCGAGTGGAACGAGGCTCCCGGAGGAGCATCCGCGCAGGTCCCCCCGTCAGAGCCGGCGACGAGGCACGCGGTGACCGCCACCTGGGTGAGCTTGCCGCTGCCGGCGTTCCGGACGGTCGCCTCGAAGGCGACGAACGTCGGTCCGTCCGCCGAGGACGCCGACACCTCGGCGGGCGTGTGCGTGACGGTCACGCACAGCTCGCCGCCCGACGGCGGGCACGGCGAGCCGTCCGCAGCGGCGATCCCGGCTCCTCCGAGCCCGGTCGCGAGCAGGCCCGCGACGAACGCCGCCGTGAAGGTGACCCGTATCAGACCCCGTCGTCGCACTCCAGCCTCCTCGAAGAACCGCCGTCGATGGTTTCAAAGAGAGGCGGGCGGGTCAACCGACTGCCTCCCCGACCGGGTCGTACGACGACCTGCACACGCCCCGGTGGAGCGGGGCGCGCGGGGCGCGGCCCGCGCGCCGCTCCGTGTCCTCCTACGGGCGAAGGATGTCGCAGAACCCCGGCAGCGCCAGGGCGATGTTGAAGCTCCCGTCCAGGAGCTCGCGCAGCGGATGCGGACCGGTGGACGCGATGATCCGGCCGGTCTGCCCGTCGATCCAGATCTTGCCCTTGTCGACGAGGACCTCGTCGCCGCGCTCGACGTACACCGAGACGCCCCGGATGTAGATCAGCGTGCGCTGCCCCGTCTCCGGGTCGAAGTACGTCGTCTGGTGGAAGTCGTCGGGACCCTCGCGCAGGGTGAGCCCGGTGACGGTGTTTCTGATCGTGTTGTCCTCGGTGATGTGCTGGATGATGTGCGTGAGGCGTCCCTGGCTGTCGAAGTACCGCTTCGTCTCCGAGGTCAGGTTGATCCGCCACTCGACGCCGTAGCTCCCGCAGGCGGTCGGGTTCGCCAGCACGGCCTGCTGGGTGGTCGTCGTGGTCGTCGGCGGGACCGCGGACGCCGGCACGGCGACTGCTGCGACGACCGCGACCAGGCCGAAGAGCGATAGGCCTCGTCTCATCTGAGCTGCTCCTTTCCCTAGCCTCCCCTGGCCTCGTCCCCGCACGAGTGCCCGGCCCACCACCTCGGAGCGTCGGGACGATGTTTAGCGACACTAAGGAGTCGCCGGGGCGGTGTCAACCGGCCGCTCGGCCTCGCGCAGGAAGGCGCCCACGACCTCGCGGTAGCGCTCCGGCTCCTCCAGGGCGGGCATGTGCGAGCTCTCCTCGAAGACGGCCTCGCGGGCGTCGCGGAGGCCGGAGAGGAGCGTCGCCGCGATGCGCTCGGTGCACATGTCGAAGCGGCCGCGGGCGACGAGCGCGGGCACCGCGATCTCGCCGAGGCGGTCCCGCACGTCCCAGCCGCGCAGCGCGCCGGTCACGGTCCACTCGTTCGGCCCGACCATGGCACGGTAGGACTCCTTCCCCAGCCCGGCCTTCATCAGCTCGAGCTCCGGACGGCCGAGCGCGCCGCGACGGACGTAGCGGTCGTCGAAGACGTCGAGCGCGGCACGGTACTCCGGCGCGTCGTAGTCGCCCGCCTCCTCGTGGCGGTCGAGGGTGGCGACGACCCCGGCGGGCAGCTCCGCCCTGAGCCGCTTCGCCTCGGCCACCCATTCGTCGATGCTCGCGAGGGTCGAGCTGAGGACGAGGCTCGTGAGCCCGGCGGCGCCGGCGAGGGCGTGCTCGAGCGCGAGCATCCCGCCCCAGGACGTGCCGAGCAGGTGGATCCGCTCCAGCCCGAGCTTCTCGCGGAGAGCTGCGAGCTCGTCCAGGAAGACCCGGACGCTCCAGTCGATCCCCTTCGGACGCTCGGAGCGCCCGCAACCGAGCTGGTCGTAGAGGACGACGGCACGTCCGTCCTCGGCCAGTCGCTCGAGCAGCGCGAAGTAGTTGTGCGTCGAGCCCGGCCCGCCGTGGAGGCAGACGAGCGGGTCACGTCCGTCCGCGCCCTCGCCGACCACGCGGTACCACGTGCGGCCGCGCGCGTGCTCGACGTAGGCCTCGTGCTCGGGGATCACCCGAAGTCGATCACGCTGCGGATGCCGTCGCCGGCCTCCATCAGCTCGAAGCCGCGGTTCACCTCGTCGAGCGTCAGCTTGTGGGAGACGAAGGCGTCGACGTCGATCTCGCCGGCGAGGTAGCGCCGCACGTAGGCGGGGACGTCCTCCCGGCCCTTGCAGCCGCCGAAGGAGGAGCCCGCGATGCGCCGGCCGGTGATGAGGAAGCGCGGGACGACGTCCAGCGTCTCCCCCTTGCCGGCGACGCCGCACATGGTCGCCAGGCCCCAGCCCATCCGCGCGGACTCGACCGCCTGGCGCATGACCCCGACGTTTCCGGTCGCCTCGAAGGTGTAGTCGGCGCCGAAGCCTCCGGTCGCCTCGAGGATCCGCTCGACGACGCCCTCGCCGCCCGGCATCGTCTCGGTGGCGCCGTGGTGGGGCGCGAGGGCGAGCCGGCCCTCGGCGACGTCCACGGCGATGATCCGCTCGGCGCCGGCGAGCCGGCAGCCGACGACTGCGCCGAGCCCGACCATGCCCGTGCCGAAGACGACGCAGGTCGAGCCGGGCTCGACCCGGGCGGTGTTGAGCGCCGCGCCGATCCCGGTGGAGAGGCCGCAGGCGAACAGCGCCGCCCGGTCGAGCGGCGCCTCGCGGTCGATCTTCGCAAGGGCGATCTCGGGCAGGACCGCGTACTCGGCGAACGTCGACGTGCCCATGAAGTGGCGGATCGGCTCGCCGTCGCGCGAGAGCCGGGTCGTGCCGTCGGGGAGGTAGCCCTCGTTCTGCCGGTCGCGGATCGCCAGGCACAGGCCGATCCCGGGGCGGAGGCAGTGCACGCACGTCCCGCACTGCGGCGCGAAGAGCGTGACGACGTGGTCGCCCGGCTCGACGAGGGTGACGCCCTCGCCGACCTCCTCGACGACCCCGGCGCCCTCGTGGCCGAGGACGGTTGGGGAGTAGCCGGAGGGATCCGCGCCCGAGGCCGTGTAGAGGTCGGTGTGGCAGACGCCGCAGGCGACGACCCGGACGAGCGCCTCGCCGGCCTTCGGCTCGGCCAGCTCGAGCTCCTGCACCTCGAGCGGGCTGCCGAACTCCTCGAGCACCGCGGCGCGGACCTTCACGTGCGACGATCCCGGGCGACGTCCGTCATGGGCGGAAACGTAACGGAGATGATCGGCTGGAACGACGTCCTGCGCTTCCTCCTCGAGCTCGGGGCCCTTGCCGCGCTCGCGTACTGGGGGTTCACGACCGGCGACGGAGCGACCGCGTGGCTCCTCGGCCTGGGCGCGCCGCTCGCCGTGATCGTCGTCTGGGGGCTGGCGATCTCGCCGAAGGCCCCTCTCGGCACCGGGCTCACGGGCCGCGTTCTCCTCGGCCTCGCCGTCTTCGGCCTCGCGGCGGCGGCCCTGGCCGACGCGGGCCGGGCCGTCCTCGGCATCGCCTTCGCCGCGCTCGCGCTCCTGAACGCGGTCGTCATGCTCGCCCGACCTTCCTCCTAGCCGTCGAATCGCCCGGCGACCGGATCGCCGGTGGCACGCTGCGGCTTGCGCGGCCGTCGCGGGCGGCCTACCCTGATGACCTGCGGAACGGTCCCGGGAAGAGGTCTGTGGGGGCGACCTTCGTTGCATCGATCGCGGCGGCGATCACCCTCAGTGCGGCGGGCGCTGCGCTCGCGCAGCCCCAGCCCGACCCTGCGCCCGTGCCCCCGGCTCCTGCTCCGGCGCCCGCTCCGAGCGTCGCGCCGCCGCCGGCCCCAACCCCGGAGTCCGAGCCGCGGCCGGCGCGCGCGAAGGAGAAGCAGGCCCGGGCGGCGCGGAGGAAGCGCGAGCCCGAGCCCGCGTCCCCGCTCCCGGCGCACCCGCCGAGAGCCGAGGAGCCGTCGACGCTCGCCCGCGCGGCGACGGACCCCGGCCCCGCTCGCGCCGCGGCCCCGGCCGTCGCCCCGGCTGCCGGGGGAGGATCGTCTCCCTCGGGGACCGAGGCCGGGCTCCTGGCTCTGCTCGCAGCCGCTCTCCTGGCGCTCGTCTTCGCCGCGATCCCGAGGCACGCGCTCGCCGCGGTCTCGGTCCGGCTCGTCGAGCGCCGGGCGGACATTGGGCTGACCATGGCCCTGGCGGTCGCGCTCGCCGCGCTCGCCTTCGTCGTCGCGGTGGGAACGTGAGCCGCGTCCGCATCCTCACGGCCATCGGAACGGCGCTCGCCGGCTTGACCGTCCTCGCCGCCTCCGCCGGCGGAGCGGCCGTGCCGGAGAAGCCGGCGATCACGACCGACATCCTCGCCTGGAGCACGTCGACGAGCGCGACGTTCGAGCTCTCCGGGTCGGCCGGCACGGCGAGCTTCAGCTGCCGTCTGGACGGCGGCGGAGACACCTGGGCGCCGTGCGCGTCTCCGGTCTCGTACACGTCGCTCGCGGAAGGCGCCCACACCTTCCAGGTCCGGGCCCTGGACGGATCCGGAGGCCAGAGCCCGCCCTCGACCTTCGCCTGGACGATCGATGCCACGGCGCCGGCCCTTCCCGGTGACGTGATCGCCGAGGCGGTGTCGCCTGCCGGCGCGATCGTCTCGTTCGCGGCGACCGACAACCTCGATCCTGCGCCGGCGCTCGCCTGCACGCACGCTTCTGGCTCGACGTTCCCGCTCGGAGAGACGACCGTCACCTGCGCCGCCGCGGACGCCGCCGGGAACGCGAGCGGGGACGGGAGCTTCACGGTCACTGTGCGCGACACGACGCCGCCGACGCTCGACTCGCACCCGGACGTGATCGCCGCCCAGCAGTCTCCGCAAGGGGCGGTGGTCGACTACGCGCTCCCGGCCGCCCGCGACGCGGCCGATCCGAGCCCCGTCGTCCAGTGTCACCCGACTCCCGGTTCGCCGTTCCCGCTCGGCGACACCGAGGTCTCGTGCGTCGCCACGGACGCCGCAGGCCTCTCGAGCGCCGCGGAGGCGTTCACGGTCATCGTGCAGGCGGGCCCCACGCCGGCGAAGCCCGGGATCACGACGACCGTCCCGCGCCTCTCGAAGCGGGCCGACGCCGAGTTCGAGCTCGACGTCGAGGCCGGAGTCGTCACGGAGTGCCGCCTCGACGGCCCCCTCGGCGACGGCGCGTTCGAGCCGTGCTCCGGGGTGAAGAGCTACTCGGGGCTCGCGGACGGCGCCTACCTCTTCACGGTGCAGGTGACGAACTCGATCGGCAACGTGAGCCAGGCCTCGTACGACTGGACCGTCGACCGGACGCCCCCGGCCGAGGTCGCCGGCTTCGGCGCGCGCGCCTCCCACCGCCGCGTGGCGCTGGCGTGGACGACGCCGATCGACGTCGACTTCGACCGCGTCCGCATCTGGCGGAAGCGAGGGGCGGCCGGCGGGTGGAAGCGGGTTGCCGACCGCCTCGCCGCCGCGTCGTTCGTCGACCGGACGGTCCTGAACCACGTGCTCTACCGGTACCGCATTGCGAGCATCGACCGCGCGGGGAACGTCTCGCCCGTCGCCACGGTCACCGCCTGGCCGACCCCGATCGCCGTTCCGCGGTACGGCGCCGTCGTTCACTCACCGCCGCTCATCGACTGGCGGTCCGTCCCCGGGGCGACCTACTACAACCTCCAGGTCTGGCGCGACGGGCGGAAGATCCTGAGCGTCTGGCCGCTGCGCTCGCAGTACCGGCTTCGCTCCGCCTGGACGTTCCGGGGAACGCGGTTCTCGCTGACGCAGGGGCGTCTGGCGGTCTACCTCTGGCCGGGCTACGGCTCGAAGGCGGCGGTCCGCTACGGGCCGCTGTACGGGCGAACGTCCTTCACGATCGGCTAGCGGGCCTACCTGGCCAGGCCGGTGGGCGGGGGCCCCGGCACCGACGTCTCGCACGAGACGGGCGCAGGGTCGAGGCCCGGGTCGTAGTAGGCGGTGTCGACGCCGACTTGGCCGTGGATCAGCGAGTCCGCCTCGCCGTCTGCGGCCTCGAGCGTGTCGTCGCCGTTCCCGCCCGAGAGCGAGTCCGTGCCGGAGCCGCCGACGAGCCGGTCGTTCCCGTCCTGCCCGTGGAGGACGTCGTTGCCGCTCTCGCCGAGCAGCTGGTCGCTCCCCGAGTTGCCCTCGAGGGTGTCGGCGCCGGCCCCGCCGGCGAGGAGGTCGGCCAGGATGCTGCCGCTGAGAAGGTCGTCGCCGGCCTCGCCGCCGAGCGTGACCGTCCCCGGGAACGCCTGCGCCGTCCCGTAGCCCCCGCCCGCCGTCAGCGTGTCGTTGCCGCCTCCGCCGGTGAGCTCCAGCGCGCTCGGGAGCTGGGAGAAGGTCACGTCGAGGTCGGCGTCCGCCGTGAACGACACGCCCTTGACCCCGGCCGAGAGCACGTCCGCAGCCGGAGTGCCGATGAGGACGAACTGGTCGGCGGCGTCGCCGAGGCTCACCGTCACCTCGATCTCGGAGACGGTGCCGGCCGTCTCGACCGTGGCGCCGGGAACGAGCGCCCCGGCCGACTGGTCGAGCACCAGCCGCTCGACCGAGCCGGCCGGGCCGTTGACCGAGATCGAGTCGGTGTTCGCAGTCGTCGCCGCCCCGCAGGCGACGCCGGCGAAGCGGATCTCGCTGCCGGCGACGGCGAGCGTCGCCGTCGCGCCGGCCGGGATCGAGGCGGTCGCTGCCTTCGTCGCCGCGCTGTAGCTGCAGGTGCCCTGGCCGGGTGGAGGAGGCGGGGGCGGAGGCGGCGCCGACACGATCGTCCACGTGAAGGACGCCGGCGTCGGGTCGACGTTGCCCGCGGGATCCGTCGCCCGCGCGCGAAGCTGGTGGCCGCCCAGCGCCAGCCCGCCGTACGTGACCGGCGAGACGCACGGGAGGAACGGGCCGAGGTCGAGGGCGCACTCGAAGGTCGAGCCGACCTCGCTCGAGGCGAGCGTGAAGGCGGCGCTCGTCTCGCTCGTCGACGACGCCGGCCCCGAGGGGATCGTGGTCTCGGGCGGCGTCGTGTCCGGAAGCGGCGGAGGAGGCGGAGGAGGAGGCGGGGGCGGCGGCGCCGTGCCGATGATCTTGTTCTCGACGGCGCTCGGGATCGGGTCGATCAGGTCGTAGTACGCCGTGTCGAGGCCCGCGCCGCCGTTCAGCACCGGGTCGACCATGCCGTCCGAGGCCCGGATCGTGTCGTCGCCCGCGCCGGAGGAGATCGAGTCCGCGCCGAGGCCGCCCAGCGTGTCGTCGCTCCCGTCGGCGCCGTTCAGCTTGTCGTCGCCGTCGCCGCCGTCGATCGTGTCGTTGCCGCCGTAGCCGTTGACGTCGTCGTTGCCGGCGCCGCCCACGAGGACGTCGTCCAGGTTCGACCCGGTGAGCGTGTCACCGAGATCGCCGGCGCGAAGCACGACGGCCCCGGCGAACACCGCGCCCGTCCCGTTGCCGCCGCGCGCCGTCAGCGTGTTCTTCCCGCCGCCGCCCGCCAGCTCGACGACGGACGGCGCCGGCGACGGGGCGAAGGTGACGTCGACGTCGCTGTCGCCGTTCATCGTGACGCCGTTCAGGCCGGCCGCCAGCTTGTCGTCGCCAGCCGTCCCTACGACGACGAGCCGGTCGGAGGCGTCGCCGAGGTTCGCGACCACCTCGATCTCCGGCGTGTTGCCCTCAACCTCGACCCCCGGCCCGAACGGCGCCTCCGACTGGTCGACCGTCAAGCGCTCCTGCGTCCCCGGCGTGCCGGTGACGACGACCGTGTCGGTGTTCGTCGCGGTCGCGCCGCCGCACGGCAGCGGCACGAGCCCGAAGAGGAGCTGGCCGGTCGGGGCGACCTTCAGTGTCGCCTGCGAGCCGGCGGCGATCGAGGCGGTCACGGACCTCGTCGCCGGGTTGTGGAAACAGGCGGCCGGCGTCCCTCCCGAGTACTGCGCGGTGATCGTCGCGGGGCTCGTCGTCGTCAGCTGGTGCACGCGCGCGCCGCCGTCGGACCAGGACTCGAACGTGAACTCGACGCCGTAGAGCGTCTGGGTGGCGGGCGCCGACACCGTGTGGGTCGAGCCGACGATCGACGTGCGCGCGAACGGCGCCGCCTCCGTGTCGTCGTCCACCGTCAGCTGCAGCCCGGGGACGTTCGCCGCGTAGGTGGTCTGCACCGTCTCCGGCTGCAGGAGCACGGTCTCCGTGTCCTGGAGCCCGCCGGAGTCCGTGACGGTCAGGCGCAGCTCCAGGTGGGCCGGGTAGTCGTGGTTCGGGCCGTCGAAGAAGCCGTTCCGGACGCCGGCGAAGGTCTGCAGCTCGTGCTCGTGGCAGGTCGAGGGGCAGTGGTGGAGGACGAGCTCCCACTGGAACGCCGACGCCGGCAGCGTTCCGCTCTGGGCGTCCACGGCCGTCCCGGAGAAGGCGATGCTCTCGCCGACGGCCCAGGTCGTCCCCGCCGTCGGGGCGGAGATCGTCGCGACGGGAGCCGTGTTGCCGACCGTGATCGTCAGCGAGTCGGTGCCGGAGGCGCCGCTCGGGTCGGTGACGCGGAGCCTGACGGTGACCTGGCCGTTCTGCGTGTAGGTGCGCGACGGCGTCGCGGAGGTCGAGTCGTCGTACTGCCCGTCCCCGTCGAGGTCCCACGCGTAGGCCAGGGCCCCGCCCTCGGGATCGCTCGAGGACCGGCCGTCGAAGCTCACCGCGAGCGGCGCGATCCCGTTGGTCGGGGTCGCCTGCGCGACCGCGATCGGCGGCTGGTTCGCCGCGAAGTAGCGGATGCGCCGGATCGTCCCGTCGTCGTAGCCCGTGTAGAAGAGGTCGCCGCTCGGCCCGATCTCGAGGTGGACCGGGCCGGCCCCCGGCGCGACGAACGTGACGATGTCGCTCGGGTTCGGGAGCCCGTTGGCGCCGGCTCGCATCGCCCAGATGCAGTTGCGCGAGTAGTCCGCGAAAAAGAGCGCCCCGTCGTAGCTCGCCGGGTACGGCCCGCCCTGGTAGAAGGCGAGGCCCGAGATCGAGCTGCTCCCGGTCGGGCAGGTCTCGTCGGGGACGAGCTTGGCCGTGTGCGAGTAGGAGAAGTACGGCGCGTGCACGGCGGAGGGGCCGGCCGCGTAGAGGTTGGTGCAGATGCCGATGCCGGCGTTCTGCCAGGACGGGGGCGAGGCGGGGCCCTCGTAGCAGGGCCAGCCGCCGTTCTCGACCGTCCCGAGCACGCTCGTGATCCGGTTGATCTCCTCCCAGCGGCCCAGGCCGACGTCGCCGATCCAGAGCTCGGACGTCCCCGGGCGGAACGTCATCCGGAAGGGGTTGCGCATCCCGTGCGCGATGATCCGCCGCGCGTTGAGGTCGGAGCTGGAGAAGAGCGGGTTCGTGGACAGGGCTGCGCCGTTGTCGGGGTTGACCCGGATGACCGACCCGTCGAGCGTCACCGGGTCGCCGCTCGTCCGCAGGTCCTGCGCGCGCAGGCTGCCGCCCTCGGCGGTGGGCGGCGTCAGAACGGCGCCCACCCCGCCGGGCGGGTCGCCGCAGGGGTTGAGCGGGCTGCCGTCCTGGCCCCAGTCGGTGAAGCCGAACGCGGCGCCGTCGCCCGACGCGGCGTAGAGGGCCCCGTCCGGACCGAACTGCAGCTGGCCCTGCGAGTGGCTCGGGTACTGCTGGCACCAGTCCGTGACGAGCACGGTCTCGGCGCCGGTCGCGCTCAGGCGCGAGAGGCGGCCCGAGACGACGCAGCCGTCTACGTTGCCGCCGGGCGGGTTCGGGCACGGGTCCGAGGTCGCCCCAACCGTGCCCCAGCGAGGAGCCGTGCCCCCGATCGCCGCGTCGTGCGTGTAGAGGACGTAGACGTAGGGGTCGGCAGGGAACTGCGGGTCGAGCGCCATCCCGAGCAGCCCGCGGTCCCAGTAGTTGTGCACCTTCGTCCGCAGGTCGGCGTACGTGGTCGGCGTGGTGTCCGCGAGGTTGTCGAAGACCTTGACGAGGCCGCTCTTCTCGGCGACGAAGACGCGCCCGTCGGGCGAGAAGCGCACGACCATCGGGTTCGTGAGGCCGGCGAAGACGACCTCCTCCTGGAAGCCCGGCGGCAGGACGGCGCCGCCTGCGACCGATGTCGGCGCGAGCAGGCACGCCAACGCCACGAGGAGGAGTAACCGCCGCATCACGTAACCCCCAGGCCGGGAAACCTGGATGCCGAGCCCGCACGGCCCGCCATCGCCGGAGCGTACGCCCATGTGCCTGACGGAACAACCCGCCGTCGGTCCGGCCGGAGACTGGTCGAGAGTCTAGGTCCTTGTAGGCTCGGGCTCGACCCCGATGGAGACGACGACGCCGTCCGCGCCGCCCTTTCCCCCGCTCCCGCTGCGAGCGCGCGGCGCGCTCGCGGCCGGCCGCCTCGCTGCCACCGCCTCCCGGGCGGCCCGGCGCGGGCACGGAGGGGTCGTCGGCGGCACGGTCGCGCTCAAGCTCGACCCGGACGCGCTCCGGCTGCTGGCGCGGGGCCGGACGACGGCGCTCGTCTCGGCCAGCAACGGCAAGAGCACGACCGCCGCCCTCCTCGCTGCGGCGGTGGGCACGCTGGGGCCGACCGCGTACAACGAGAACGGCTCGAACATGGCCTCCGGCCTCGTCGTCGCGCTCGAGGCCGCCCGGGAGGCGCCGTACGCGGTGCTCGAGACCGACGAGTCCTACCTCGGGCCGGTGACGTTCGCGACGCGGCCGCGGGCGATCGCGCTCCTCAATCTCAGCCGCGACTACCTCGAGCGCGGCGTGCGCTACAAGCCGCTGGCGCGCCACTGGCGCGAGACGCTCGCGGCTGTCGACTGGCCGGTGACCGTGGTGGCGAACGCGGACGACCCGATCGTCGCGTGGGCGGTCGAGCCGGCGCCCTCCGTCGTCTGGGTCGCCGGCGGAGACGAGTGGTCCGAGGACGGCGCGATCTGCCGCGACTGCGTCGTGCGCCTCCGGCGCGAGGGCGAGCGCTGGTGGTGCGAGTCCTGCGGCCGGGAGCGTCCCGAGCCGGACTGGCGCCTCGCCGGCGACACGGCCGAGGGGAAGGGGATCTCGGTCCCGCTCGAGCTCTCGGTGCCCGGGCGGATGAACCGCCACAACGCCGTCTTCGCCCTCGTCGCGGCCATGGCGCTCGGCGTCGATGCGCGCGAGGCTGCCCGGGCGATGGCCGGGGTCGGCAACGTTGACGGCCGCTACAACCGCCGCGACGTCGACGGCCGGCAGGTGCGCCTGATCCTGGCCAAGAACCCGGCGAGCTGGCAGGAGTCGATCGCGATCGCGGACGAGTCGGGCGACGCGCTCGTCTTCCACCTGACCGCCCGCGGCGACGTCAACTCGAAGGACGCGAGCCTCGCCTGGGACGCGCCGCTCGAGCGGCTGGCGGGACGCGACGCGATCGCCACCGGCTACCGGGCCTCGGACATGGCGCTCCGGCTCGAGGTGGCCGGGCTGAACGTGAAGCGGGTGCGCGACCCCGTGGAGGCGATCCTGGCGAGCCCGCCGGGCCCGGTCTCGGTGATCGGGAACTACCCCGCGTTCCTCGATCTCCGCGACCGCCTGGACGCGCTCGGCTGACGTGGCCCGCCTGAGGATCGTCGACGTCTACCCGGGCGCCATGTTCCCGCAGGGAGATGGGGGCAACCTGCGCATGCTCGAGCACCGGGCCCGCGCCCGCGGCGTCGAGGCCGAGACCCTGCCCGCGCCGATCGGCGACCCGCTTCCGGAGGGCGACCTCTACCTGCTCCAGGGGGCGGAGGACGAGGATCAGCCCGCGGTCGCGCGCCGCCTGCGGGAGGAGGGGACGCTCACGCGGGCCGCGGCCGCAGGCAAGGCGGTGGTCGGGATCGGCGCCGGCTACGAGATCCTCGGCAGGTCGTTCGAGGCAGCGGAGAGCGGCACCGTCGAGGGCCTCGGCCTCCTCGACGTCGAGACGACCCTCGGCGAGCACGTGGACAACCGGGTCGTGACCCGCCCTTCGCCCCGCTTCGGCCTGCCCGCCCTCGTCGGCTACGAGTGGCACCGGGGGCGCACCGCGCTCGGCCCGAAGGCCGTGCCGCTGGCGGAGGTCGAGATCGGCGTCTGCAACGGCGGCGACCCGCCCACCGACGGCGCCGTCCAGGGCCACGTCCTCGGCACGTACCTCCACGGCCCGCTCCTCCCGCGGAACCCCGAGCTGGCCGACCTCCTCCTCGGCTGGGTGCTCGGCACCGAGCTGGAGTCGCTGGCGA
>DASPGT010000059.1:0-14445 GCA_035620475.1 Gaiellaceae bacterium
GAACGTCCACACCGCGGACGAGGCGATCGCCGTCGCCGACCTCGAGGCGATGGTGGGAGTCACGCTCGAGCTCGTCGCCGCCGCCGGCAAGGCCTGATGCCGGTCACGCTCCGGCGCGGCAGGGTGACGGCGGTCACGGAGCGTCACGACGGGATCGTGCGCTTCGAGGTCGACGGCCGCCCGTGCGTCGCCTACCCGGCCCTCACCGGGCCGGTGGCTCTGGGAGACGAGGTGCTGGTCAACCAGCAGGCCGTCGAGCTCGGTCTCGGCTCCGGCGGCTTCGACGTCCTGTACGCGAACCTCACGCGCGGCCTCGAGCTGCAGGGGGACGTACGGGCGCACGTGATGAAGCTTCCGTACACGCCGCTCCAGCACGCCGTGCTCCACGCCGAGGAGTTGTGGGAGCACGAGCCCGCCGCCGACCTGGCCGGCCTGCCGGTGGTCTGCTGCTCGCTTCACAGCCAGGTCGTGCCCGCCTGCGCCGGGCTCGGGCGAGAGCTGCGGATCGCCTACGTCCAGGTGGCCGGCGGCGCCCTGCCCGTGCCGCTCTCGGACACGGTCCGGGCGCTCCGCGAGGCGGGGATGGTGCGCACCACCATCTCGGTGGGCCCCTGTGTCGGCGGCGAGATCGCCTGCGTCTCGGCGGCGTCGGCCCTGGCCGCGTGCTCGCGTCTGGGGATGGAGGCGGTCGTCTGCGCGATCGGCCCGGGCATCGTCGGCACCGGCTCCCGCTACGGGCACGGCGCCCTCGCGGTGGCGGAAGCCGCGACCGCCGCCTCGGCGCTCGGGGGGATTGCCGTCCTGGCGGCGCGCGTGTCGGCCGCCGACGGGCGCGAGCGCCATCGCGGGCTCTCACACCACACGCTCGCAATCCTCGAGCTCGTGGGGGGAGCTGCGAGGGTGGCCTGGCCCGCGGGGCTCGAGGTGCCCGAGGAGCTGGAGCGCGTCGAGGAGGTCGACGCGTCCGGCTGGCGCGAGGCCTGTTCCGGCCTACCGCTTGCGCACATGGGCCGCGGCCCCGACGAGGAGCCCTGGTTCTTCGCCGCGGCCTATGCCGCCGGCGTGCTGGCGCGTGCGGGCACGGTCTGACGTTCGACCCGGCGGCGAAGAATCCCGTGCAAATGCGGCCATCCGGGCGGACGCGTTCGGCTATCGTTCGCCCGCGTCATGCGGATCGGCGTCACCAGAGAGGTCAAGCAGGACGAGTACCGCGTCGCGCTCACACCCGCGGGAGCGGCCGAGCTCGGGCAGCGGGGTCACGAGGTCGTCGTCGAGGCCGGCGCAGGCGCCGGGAGCGCGTTCCTGGATTCCGACTACGAGGCCGTCGGCGCTCGCATCGTCTCGGTGGAGGACGTCTGGGCGACCGCCGACCTCGTCCTCAAGGTGAAGGAGCCGCTGCCCGAGGAGTACGGACGGCTACGGGAGGGGCAGATCCTCTTCACGTACCTCCACCTGGCGGCCGACGAGCAGCTGACCCGGGCGCTCCTGGCGAGCGGGGCCACCTGCATCGCGTACGAGACGGTGGAGACCGACGACCGCAAGCTCCCGCTCCTCGCGCCGATGAGCGAGGTCGCCGGACGCCTGGCGACGCAGATGGGCGCCTGGGCGCTCGAGAAGGCCCAGGGCGGCCGCGGGATCCTGCTCGGCGGAGTCCCCGGCGTTCCGCCGGCGAAGGTCGTCGTGCTCGGCGGCGGAATCGTCGGCTACAACGCGGCCCTGATCGCCGTCGGCATGCAGGCGGACGTGTGGGTCCTCGACAAGTCCGTCGAGCGCATGCGCGACCTCGAGATGATGCTCGACGGCCGGATCACGCTGTCGATGTCCAGCCGCCTGCAGATCGAGAGCGCCGCCGCCGACGCGGATCTGATCATCGGGGCCGTCCTCATCCCCGGAGCGCGCGCGCCGAAGCTCATCACGCGCGACATGCTCGCCGGCCTGAAGCCGAGCGCGGTGCTCGTGGATGTCGCCATCGACCAGGGCGGCTGCTTCGAGACCTCGCGTCCGACGACCCACTCGGATCCGATCTACGAGGTCGACGGCATCGTCCACTACTGCGTGGCGAACATGCCCGGGGCCGTACCCGTCACGTCGACGTTCGCGCTGACGAACGTGACGCTGCCTTACGTCGAGGCGATCGCCGATCTCGGCGTCCGCGAGGCGGTTGCCCGCGACCGGGCGCTGGCGCGCGGCGTCAACGTCGTCGCCGGCAAGCTCACCTACGAGGCGGTCGCCGACGCGTGCGGGCTCGAGTACGTCCCGCTCGAGCAGGTGCTGCCGCTCGAGCCGGTCGCGTAGGTACTCCTAGGACTCCGACGTCGGCTTGAGGCTCTCGTCGCCGGGGAAGAGCCTCACGACGACGTACGTGATCCCGGCGGCGATGCCGATCGTCGAGGCGATCCAGACCACCACGCCGAGAAGACCGAGGATCGTGTCCATGGCAACCGTAGAATAGCCCCATGCCGCGCGCCTGCGTGATTGTGCTGGACGCGGTTGGTGCGGGCGAGCTGCCGGACGCGGCCGAGTACGGCGACGAGGGGTCCGACACCCTGGGCAACGTCGCCAAGGCCGTGGGCGGGCTCGACCTCCCCAACCTCGAGCACCTCGGCTTCGGGAACATCGAGGACCTGGAGGGCTGCCCGCCCATGGCCGGTGCGCCCGCTGTGGCCGGTCGGCTGTTCGAGCGGTCGAAGGGGAAGGACACGACGACGGGGCACTGGGAGCTCATGGGCATCGTCACCCCGGTCGCCATGCCCACGTACCCGCATGGCTTCCCGTTCGGGGTGATCGAGGAGTTCGCCCACCGGACGGGCAGAGGCGTCATCGGCAACAAGGCCGCGTCGGGCACCGAGATCATCGAGGAGCTCGGAGAGGAGCACCGGCGGACGGGCAAGTGGATCGTCTACACGTCCGCCGACTCGGTGTTCCAGATCGCCGCGCACGAGGAGACGATTCCGCTCGAGGAGCTCTACGAGGCCTGCGGGATCGCGCGCGAGATCCTCACCGGCAAGCACGCGGTCGGTCGCGTCATCGCCCGGCCGTTCGTCGGCGAGCCGGGGAGCTACACCCGGACGCCGAACAGGCACGACTGGTCGTTGAAGCCCCGGCAGCCCAACTACCTGACGCTCGTGCGCGAGGCCGGAAACGAGGTGCACGGTGTCGGCAAGATCGGAGACATCTTCGCCGGCGTCGACATCGACCACTCCTTCCCGACGAAGTCGAACGCCGACGGGATCCGGCAGACCGAGACGCTCCTCCGCGAGCTCGAGTCGGGCCTCGTGTTCGTCAACCTCGTCGAGACGGACATGCTGTGGGGCCACCGGAACGACCCGGTGAACTTCCACCGCTGCCTGCAGGACTTCGACCGCCGCCTGCCCGACCTGCTCGATGCGCTCCGTCACGGCGACCTCTTCATCCTGACGTCGGACCACGGGTGCGATCCGACCACGCCCTCGACGGACCACTCGCGGGAGCACGCGCTCTTTCTCGCCTACGTGGAGGGGCGGAACGCGGCCGGGCAACGACACGAAGGCGAGTTCGCAGACGTGGGGGCGACAGTGAACGCGTGGCTCGGGGGAAGATCGCCCGGCCGCGGGATCCCCGGCGCCCCGGTCCTCGAGCCGTGATCGACGTCGCGCACCTCATCCAGCGGAAGCGTGACGGCGAGGAGCTCTCGGAGGACGAGGTCGCCGAGCTCGTCCTCGCCTTCGCGCGGGACGAGGTGCCCGACTACCAGATGGCGGCGTTCTGCATGGCCGCGTTCTTCCGTGGGCTGACGGCGGCGGAGACCCACGCCCTGACGGACGCGATGGTACGGAGCGGGGAGACGATCGACCTCTCGCCACTCGGCCGCAAGGTCGTCGACAAGCATTCAACGGGCGGCGTCGGTGACAAGACCTCCATCGTCGTCGGCCCTGTCGTGGCCGCCTGCGGCGTTCCCTTCGCCAAGATGAGCGGGCGCGGCCTCGGCCATACCGGCGGCACGCTCGACAAGCTCGAGTCGATCCCTGGATTCCGAGTCGAGCTCGACCGCGATTCCTTCATCCGCCAGGTGCGCCGGGTGGGCATCGCGATCGTGGGGCAGACGGCCCGCCTCGTCCCGGCCGACAAGAAGCTCTACGCCCTCCGGGACGTGACCGCGACGGTGGACATCAGCGCGCTGATCGCCTCCTCGATCATGTCGAAGAAGATCGCCGGCGGCGCCGACGCGGTCGTTCTCGACGTGAAGGTCGGCGACGGCGCCTGGGGAAGGACCCTCGAGGAGGCGCGGGAGCTCGCCCGGATCATGGTCGAGCTCGGCGAGTTCGCCGGCCAGGAGGTCGTCTGCGAGCTGACCGACATGGATCAGCCCCTGGGCCGCGCCGTCGGGAACGCGCTCGAGCTCGCCGAGGTGCTCGACACGCTCGAGAACTCCGGCCCGCCGGACCTCACCGAGCTGGTCGTGGACACGTCCGCTCAGCTCCTGGCCCTCTCCGACCTGGGCGTCGATGTGGAGGAAGGAGCCCGCCGGGCGGCCGAGGCCCTCCGGAGCGGCGTGGCCCGGGAATTCTACGACCGCTGGGTGCGCGCGCAGGGAGGTGACCCCGACCGGAGCGTGCTGCCGCGGACGGGAGTCGTCCGTCCGGTGCTGGCGCCGGCGGCCGGGTTCGTCCAGGCGATCGCGACCGCCGACCTCGGCCTCGTGGCTGTTCACCTCGGCGCGGGCCGGCTGCGCAAGGAAGACGCGATCGACCACGCGGTCGGCGTCGTCTGCCTCGCGAAGCGGGGCGACCGGGTCGACGCGGGCGCGCCCCTCGCCGAGGTGCACGCCCGCGACGAGGAGGCGGCGGCCCGCGGCGTCGCCGAGGTCGAGGCGTGCTACCGGATCGGGGCCGAGGCGCCCGAGCGCACGCCGATCGTCCTCGACGTCCTCTCCTAGCCACGAGAGGGCCCCGCGTCCCGTGCCGGAACTACCCGAGGTCGAGACGATCCGCTCACGGCTCGCGCCGGGGCTGATGGGGAGGACGCTCGACCGCGTGGAGATCCTCGACCCCCGGCTCACGAGGCCCGAGCCCCCGGAGCTGGTGGCCGCGTCGCTCAAGGGAGAGCGGGTCGCCGACGTTCGCCGACGAGGCAAGTATCTGGTTGTCGTCTTCGAAAGCGGGCGGCACCTCCTCGTTCACTTGCGGATGACCGGGAACGTCCTGCACCCGGCGCCTGAGGGGCGCGAGGACGATCCGCACGTGCGGGCTGTCGTCAGATTAGACGACGGGTCGGACGTCGTCTACCGGGACGTCAGGCGCTTCGGGACCTGGGATCTCCTCGAGCCCGGCGAGCTGGACGGGTACTTCGCCGTGCGCCGGCTCGGAGTCGAGCCGCTGGGCCGCGCGTTCACGACCCGGGCGCTCGGGCGGGCGTTCGCCCGGAGGCGGGCTCCGGTGAAGGCCGCCCTCCTCGATCAGCGGGCAGCCGCGGGCATCGGGAACATCTACGCGGACGAGGCGCTCTGGTACGCGCGAGTCCACCCGCTGGCGCCCGCCGGCGCGCTGGACGAGGCCCAGCTTGCCGCCCTCCGCAACGGGATCAGGAGGGCGCTGCGGCTCGGAATCCGGCGTCAGGGCGCCACCCTCCGCGACTACCGTGGCGCGGACGGGGCCCTCGGACGGATGCAGGACGAGTTCCGTGTCTACGGCCGCGAGGGCGAGCCCTGCGAGCGCTGCGGGACGCCGATCGCGAAGACCCGGGTCGCGGGTCGCGGCACGTGGTTCTGTCCCGTGTGTCAGCCCGCTCAGTAGGATCGAGCGCATGGAGCCGTGGTCCTTCGAGCCAGCCGGGCGGTTCGACGAGCTGGTCATCGCAAGCGATGCCCTGCGCGGGAATCCGCTGGGCGACCCGCACGAGCGACCCGTGCTGGTCTACGTGCCGCCGGGATACGACGACGAGCCGGAACGCAGGTTTCCGACCGTCTACGTGATCCAGGGTCTGACGGGGCAGCTGGACATGTGGCACAACCGCGCCGCATTCCGCAAGAGCTACCCCGAGCTGGCCGACGAGCTCTTCGCGACGGGCGGCGCGCCGCCCACCGTTGTCGTGTGGGTGGACTGCTGGACCTCGCTCGGGGGCAGCCAGTTCCTCGACTCCCCGGCGACCGGCAACTACCACACGTACCTCTGCGAGGAGGTCGTGCCGTGGGTGGACGCCCGCTACCGCACCCTGGCGGCCGCCGAGCACCGCGGGATCGCCGGAAAGTCGAGCGGCGGCTACGGGGCGATGGTGACGCCCATGCTGCGGCCGGACCTCTTCGGCGGCCTCGCGACGCACGCCGGTGACGCCCTCTTCGAGGCGTGCTACCTGCCCGACTTCAGGGAGGCCGCGCGCGCTCTACGGGACGAGTACGAGGGCTCGTACGACCGGTTCTGGCAGGACTTCCGCTCGCGGCCGGCGTTCTCGAGGGAGCATGACGGCGTCCTGCTCAACGTGTGGTGCATGGCCGCCTGCTACTCGGCCGACCCCGACGGCACCGTGCGCCTGCCGTTCGACCCCGACACGGGTGAGCTCGTCCCCGCGGTCTGGTCGCGCTGGCTCGACTGGGATCCGGTACGGATGGCTCAGCAGCGCGCCGCGTCGCTCGCCTCCCTGCGTGCGGTCTACATCGACGCCGGCACGCGGGACGAGTACTACCTCGATCTCGGCGCCGAGGCGTTCCGGCGCGCGCTCGCCGACGTCGGCGTCACGGACGTCTGCTTCGAGCTCTTCGACGCGACGCACGTCGCCATCGAGTACCGCTACCCGCTCGCGCTCGCCTACCTGGCGGAGCGGCTCTCGCCCTAGCGGTCCGCCGTCAGCCGGGCGGAGGGCTCGGCCAGCTCGGCTAGGAGCCCGCGCCGGTCCAGCTCCCGGAGCTCGGCGAAGCCTCCGATCGGCTGTCCGTCGACCAGGATCTGCGGGACGGTCCAGCGACCGGTGAGATCGAGCAGCTTCGCCCTGAAGGCGGCGTCGTGGTCGACTCGCACTTCGTCGTACGGAAGCCCGCGCTCGTGGAGGAGCGCCTTCGCGCGGTCGCAGTACCCGCACCACGCGGTGGTGTAGAGCTCGATCCTGGCCACGACCAGGAGAACGTCCGCGAGCGGCTCGGGATTCCCCCGCGGCCGGGACTACACTGGCCGCGATGTCCTCGCGCACGCTGACGACCGAAGCGGTCGTGCTCCGCTCGATCCGCTTTTCCGAGGCGGACTGCGTCCTTCACCTCTACACGCTGGCGAAGGGAAGGGTCGGTGCGATCGCCAAGGGCGTGCGGAAGACGCGGTCTCGCTTCGGCGCTCGCCTCGAGCCGCTCTCGCACGTCGAGCTCCTGCTCCACGAGGGGCGGGGCGACCTGCACACCGTGCGCGGCGCCGAGCTCGTCCGCCCGCACGACCGCTCGCGAACGGATCCGTACCGGCTCGCCGTCGGGCACATCGGGCTGGAAGCGGTGCTGAGGCTCTTCGTCGAGGAGGAGGCGCAACCGCCGGCCTTCCACGCGCTCACCCGCTTTCTCGATCTCCTGGACGAGGTCGAGGCGGAGCTCCCGGCGCAGCCGGCGCTCGAGCCGCTCGCGCTGTCGTTCCAGCTCAAGCTGCTGTGGCTCTCCGGCTACCTGCCGCACCTGGCGAGCTGTGCCGCGTGCGGCAACGCGAGGCCGCTGGTGGCCTTCTCTGCCCGGGCCGGCGGAGCCGTCTGCCGGGAGTGCTCGGCCGCGGCGCTGCCGGTCTCGGAGGAGGGGTTTCTCGGAATCCGGGCGCTGCTCGAGCAGCCGCTCGCCGGCGCCGGCGAGCTGGGCCTGGGGGAGGACGCTCGGCGCCAGTGCCTCCGGGTGATCGAGGCCTCCTACGAGGAGCACGGCGGTTTCAGGCTGCGGACGCTCTCGGCGTGATCCGGCCGCTGCACCCACCGGGTTCCCCTTCTTCTAGGGGCACCCCTCTCCCACCACCCGCTTCCTAGCGTAGCGCCACAATTCGCACGCGGGGCGCGTGGAGCGTGCCGATTGCGTGCCGGGGCCGTCGCGGCTTCGAACGGGTGACGGACGTTCTGGCGAGGGGGCGACGGAGCGGCTCCCGTAGCATGTTCGCTCGATGAGCGTGCTCTTCTTCCAGGACATGATCGCCCGCCTGGAGCGCTACTGGGCGGACGAGGGCTGCGTCGTCGTGCAGCCGTACCACACCGAGGTGGGGGCCGGCACCTTCAACCCGGCCACGTTCCTCCGCTGTCTCGGCCCCGAGCCGTGGCGGACGGCATACGTCGAGCCGTCCATCCGCCCGACGGACGGCCGGTACGGCGAGAACCCTTTCCGCTTCCAGCACTACTACCAGTACCAGGTGATCCTGAAGCCGGCGCCCGAGGACGTGCTCGACCGCTACTTCGCGTCGCTCGAGGCCGTCGGCATCGACCTCAGGAGGCACGACGTCCGGCTCGTGGAGGACGACTGGGAGGGGCCGACGCTCGGTGCCTGGGGGCTCGGCTGGGAGGTCTGGGTGGACGGGATGGAGGTGACGCAGTTCACCTACTTCCAGCAGCTCGGCGGGCTCGAGCTCGACCTCGTCCCGGCGGAGATCACGTACGGCCTCGAGCGGCTCGCCATGTTCCTCCAGGACAAGCGGAGCGCCTTCGAGCTCGACTGGGCGCCCGGCGTCACCTGGGGTGACGTCTACCGCGAGAACGAGCGCCAGTGGTCCATCTACAACTTCGAGGTCGCGCCGGTGGAGGTGCTGATGCGGCGCTTCGGTGAGCACGAGGAGGAGTGCCGCCGGCTCGTCGAGCTCGAGCTGCCCCTCCCGGCCTACGACCAGGTGCTCAAGTGCTCGCACGCCTTCAACCTGCTCGACGCGCGCGGGGCTATCTCGGTGACCGAGCGCGCCTCCTACATCGCCCGTGTCCGCGCTCTCGCCCGCCGGGTGGCCGAGCTCTACGTGGAGACCCTTGCCCAGTCTCCTGTTTGAGATCGGCTGCGAGGAGCTTCCGGCCGCCGCCTGCCGCGAGGCAGAGGCGCAGCTGCGCGGGCGCTGGCTGTCCGAGCTCGGAGCGGGGACCGTCTACGTCGGGCCGCGCCGGCTGGCGATCTTCGTCAGCGAGGTCGCCGAGCGCGAGCCTGACCGGTGGGTGCAGGGGCCGCCCGAGCACCTGCGGGAGAAGGCCGCCGCCGGCTTCGCCCGTAAACAGGGCGTGACGGTGGACGAGCTCGAGGTTCGGGACGGGTTCCTCGGAGTCGTCGTGCCCGGCCGGCCGATCTCGGAGGCGCTGCCCGAGCGGCTCGCCGCGATCGTGGACGGCCTCGCCTTCGGCAAGTCGATGTCCTGGGAGAGCGGCGGCCCGCGCTTCTCCCGTCCTGTCCGCTGGCTCTGCGCCAAGCTCGACCGCCACACGCTCCACGTGGAGGCGGCGGGGCTCACGGCCGGCCACCTCACCTACGGCCATCGCTTCACCGGCGGTGAGGTCGAGCTGCCGCGCGCCGACGAGTACGAGGAGGTGCTGCGGGCCGGAGGCGTCGAGCCCGACCAGGACGAGCGTCGCCGGCAGATCCTCGAGGGGCTCGACGCGATCGGCGGCTGGCGCGACCCGGCCGGGGTGCTCGAGGAGGTCGTCTTCCTCGTCGAGAGTCCGATCGTGCTCGAGGGCGGGTTCGACGAGCGCTTCCTCGAGCTGCCCCCGCGCGTCGTCGAGATTGCGATGCAGTCGCACCAGCGGTACTTCCCCCTGGAGGGCGCGCGCTTCGCCTTCGTGGCGAACGGCGGCGACCCGGAGGTCGTGAGGGCGGGCAACGAGCGCGTGCTCGAAGGCCGGCTGGAGGACGCCCATTTCACGTTCGAGCGGGACGTCGCCAGGGGGATCGAGGCCCTCGCCGCGGCGCTTCCCTCGATCACCTTCGTCGCCGGCGCGGGCAGCTTCGCCGACAAGTCCGCGAGGCTGCAGGAGCTCGTCGGCGAGCTGGGCGGAGGCGAGGCGTCGCGCGAGGCGGCCAGGCTCGCGAAGGCCGACCAGGCCGCCGAGCTCGTGCGGGAGTTCCCCGACCTCGAGGGTCATATCGGCGCCGAGTACGCGCGGCTCGCCGGCTTTCCCGAGGGTGTCTGCGCGGCGATCGAGGAGCAGTACCTCCCGGATTCCGCGGACGGCCCGCTGCCGCACACCGAGCCGGGGCGCGTGCTCGCGGCCGCCGAGAGGATCGACAACCTGACCGTCTCGTTCGCTCTCGGCCAGCGGCCCACGGGCTCGCGCGACCCGCACGGGCTCCGGCGCGCCGCGATCGGCCTCTGCCGGCTGGCGGTGGAAGGCGGCCTCGAGATCGACGTCGGCGCCCTCGTCGGGCGCGACCTGGCGCTCCTCGTGGGGCAGGAAGCCGACGTGAAGGACGACCCCGCCGACGTCGCCGACTTCGTCTTCGAGCGCCTCGAGGGCGTCCTCGACGTCCCGGTCGAGTTCACGCGGGCCGCCCGCTCCGGCGGCGTCGCCGAGCTCGGGGCGGTCGCCGAGCTCGCCCGAACGCTCGCCGCCGAGGCTCCCACCGAGGAGTTCGACCGCGCCTACGTCGCCTTCGACCGCTCGAACCGGCTCGCGGGCCGCGCCGACGGCGCCGCGGGATCCCTCGACCCGCGGCTCGCGACCGACGAGGCCGAGCGGGCGCTGATCGACGCTCTCGCCGCGGCCTCGCCGAGGATCGACGCCGCCGTTTCGGAGCGGGACTTCCGCGGGGCGATCGCGGCCGCCGCCGAGCTCGGGGCGCCCGTCGACCGCTTCTTCGACGAGGTGCTCGTGATGGCGGAGGACGAACGCGTCCGCGCCAACCGCCTCCGCCTCCTCCTCGACGTGCGGGACGCCGTGGGCGTGCTCGGCGATCTCTCGCAGATCCCGCGATAGGCGCCGTGGCGGATCCGGTCGAGCTCCACGTGGTCTCCGACTCGACGGGGGAGACCGCCGCCAGGGTCGTCGACGCGGTCGGTGCGCAGTTCCCCGACCAGGAGTTCGAGGTCGTGCGGCACCCGCGCATCGCGGCGGTCGAGGACGTCCACCTCGCCGTCCAGCGTGCGCGGGGGCGGCGCGCGGTCGTCCTCTTCACGCTCGTCGAGCCCGAGCTCCGGGAAGTGATGCGCTCGCTCTGCAAGCGCTACCGGCTGCACTACTGCGACCTGCTCGGCCATCCCATCGAGGCGGTGGCGCGCGTCTCCGGCGCCCCGGCCACCCGCCGGGCCGGGGCGCGCACGGTTCTCGACTCGAGCTACTTCAAGCGGATCGCCGCAATCGAGTTCGCGGTTCGCTACGACGACGGCGCCGGGGCGAACCAGCTGGCCGAGGCCGACATCGTGCTCGTCGGCGTCTCGCGCAGCTCGAAGACGCCGCTCTCGATGTATCTCGCGTATCTGGGGTACAAGACCGCCAACGTGCCGATCGTGAAGGACATCGAGCCGCCGGCCGAGCTGTGGGACGTCGATCCCGCCCGCGTCGTCGGCCTGACCATCGACGCCGAGCGTCTGGCCGCCATCCGCGGCGAGCGCGTGCGCGGGATGGGCGGCGGCGGCCGCTACGCCGACCTCGCCGAGATCTACGAGGAGCTCGACTACGCGGACGCGGTCCACCGGCGGCTGGGCTGTCCGGTGATCGAGGTCTCGAACCTCGCGATCGAGGAGACGGCCCGCCGCATCATCCGCCTGGTCGAGGAGCGGCGCCTCCACGCGGAGCGGTCGCGGTGAGGGCGAAGCCGCCGATCCCGTGGTACTGGTGGCCCGTCTGGATGCTCCTGCTCGCGGCCGGCCTCTTCGTCTTCTACGTCCTCCTCACGCCCGTGTGGGTGGGAATCCGCCTGGTCGAGTGGTTCGCGCACCGGCGCGAGAAGGAGGCGTGAAGGCGTGGCCGTGTTCCACGTCGTGCTGCACCGCTCGGGCCCCGAGTACGACCTCTCCCGCCCCCTGGAGGAGCAGTCCGGCTGGGAGGCGCACGCCGACTTCATGGACGGGCTCGTGGACGACGGCTTCGTCGTCCTCGGCGGGCCGCTGGCCGACGAGTTCCGCGTCGTCCACGCCGTCGAGGCCGGGTCGGAGGAGGAGGTCCGCGCCGCGCTCGCCCACGATCCGTGGAGCGGCTCCCATCTCGTGGTCGAGTCGATCGACCCGTGGACGATCCGCCTCGACGGCCGAAAGGGCTGACAACCCGGAACCCGGGCCGGAACGACGCTTCGTCGTCGCGGCGTTCTGGGCGGTGCGGCGGCACAAAACTTCGTTCCGGCTCGGGTTCCTTAAAAGGAAGAGGCGGCCCGTGGTGCCACGACCGCCTCTCTCTCGGGCCGAGACGTAGGCTGCGGCGCCCCGCGTCTGCCTAGCCCGCGTTCTGACCATGGTCGAGGCCCGCGACCGGCGCTATTCCCCTGCCGGGGGATCTAAGCGCCGCACGGATCTCCGCGCGATGGGAGAATCCGAGCTCAGGGCGATGGCGACGCGGTACGTCTACGACTTCTCGGAGGGCGCCGAGCTGGGGCGCGAGCTTCTCGGCGGCAAGGGCGTCGGCCTCGCCGAGATGACCGCCATCGGGCTGCCCGTGCCAAGCGGGTTCACCGTGACCACGGAGGCCTGCCGCGAGTACATGCGTCTCGGCGGCGCCGTACCGGACGGCCTGGGCACACAGGTCGACGAGGCAGTGGCGCGGCTCGAGGAGCGCACCGGCAAGCGCTTCGGCGACCCGGCCGACCCGCTGCTCGTCTCGGTGCGCTCGGGCGCGGCCATCTCGATGCCGGGGATGATGGACACGATCCTGAACCTCGGGCTGAACGACGCGGCCGTGGACGGGCTCGCCCGGGCGACCGGCAGCGAGCGGTTCGCCTTCGACGCCTACCGGCGGCTCGTCCAGATGTTCGGCGAGGTCGTCGCCGGCGTGGACGGCCAGCTCTTCGAGCGTGAGCTGACGGAGCTGAAGGAGGCGCGCGGCGTCGCACAGGACGTCGAGCTCGACGCCGCCGACCTGCGCGGCCTCGCCGAACGGTTCGAGGAGATCTACGCCGAGCACGCGGGCGGGGCCTTCCCCCAGGACGCGCGCGACCAGCTCGAGCGCTCGATCCGGGCCGTCTTCGACTCCTGGGACACGCCGCGCGCGCAGGTCTACCGGCGCGCGAACGGGATCCCCGACGACCTGGGCACGGCCGTGAACGTCGTCCAGATGGTCTTCGGGAACCGGGGCGAGGGCTCCTGCACCGGCGTCGCCTTCACCCGCGACCCCTCGACGGGCGAGCCGGGCGCGTGGGGCGAGTTCCTGGTCAACGCGCAGGGCGAGGACGTCGTCGCCGGCATTCGCACGCCCGAGCCGATCGCGGCGATGCGAGGGCGCTTCCCCGAGGCCTACAACCAGCTCGCCGCCACGCTCGCGCACCTCGAGGAGCACTACCGCGAGATGCAGGACATCGAGTTCACCGTGGAGGAGGGAACGCTCTACATCCTCCAGACCCGCACCGGGAAGCGGACGGCGGCCGCCGCGCTTCGCATCGCGGTCGACATGGTCTCCGAGGAGCTGCTGAGCCGGGACGAGGCGGTTGCGCGCGTCGACCCGGGCCAGCTCGACCAGCTGCTCCACCCGATGATCGACCCGGGCGCCGAGTACGACGTCGCCGCGAAGGGGCTGAACGCCTCGCCCGGGGCGGCCACCGGGAAGATCGTCCTCGACGCCGACCGCGCGCAGGAGCAGGGGCGCAACGGCGAGGCGGTCATCCTCGTTCGCACCGAGACGACGCCGGACGACATCCACGGCATCATCGAGGCCCGCGGCATCCTCACCGCCCACGGCGGCATGACCTCGCACGCGGCGGTCGTCGCGCGGGGGATGGGGAAGCCGTGCGTCTCCGGCTGCGAGGCGCTCACCATCGATCTCGCCGCCAGGCGGATCCGGCTCGCCGGGCAGGAGCTCGCGGAAGGCGACGTGCTCACGATCGACGGCGGCACCGGCGACGTGATCGTCGGCGAGGTGCCGCTCGTCCCGCCGCACATCGACGAGAACTTCGAGACCCTGCTCGACTGGGCCGACGCCGCGAGGCGGCTGCGCGTGCGTGCGAACGCGGACACGCCGGAGGACGCGGCCAAGGCCCGCGAGTTCGGCGCGGAGGGCATCGGGCTCTGCCGCACCGAGCACATGGTCATGGCCGAGGACCGCCTGCCGGTCGTGCGGGCGATGATCCTCGCCGCCACGGACGAGCAGCGGCGCGAGGCGCTCGACCGGCTCCTTCCGCTGCAGCAGGGCGACTTCGAGGGGATCTTCGAGGCGATGGCCGGGCTCCCCGTGACGATCCGGCTGCTCGACCCGCCGCTGCACGAGTTCCTGCCGCCGCTCGAGGAGGCCGAGTCCGAGGAGATGGCCCGCCGCATCCGCGCTCTCCGCGAGGCGAACCCGATGCTCGGCACGCGCGGCTGCCGGCTCGGGCTCATGTTCCCCGAGATCTACGAGATGCAGGTCCGGGCGATCATC
>DASPGT010000060.1:0-16869 GCA_035620475.1 Gaiellaceae bacterium
GCCCAGAGCGCGACCACCGTCGCCCAGAGCGTTGCGGCGAGGAGGAGCGTGTACATCCGGCCGAACGCGGCGAGGCCGACCGCGAGCGGGGCGCACGCGAGCGCCAGCGGCAGGAGCGTCGCGGCGCGCCCGTCGACCAGCCGCCCGGCGACGAGGCCGGCCGCCGGCAGCGCGAGCAGGAAGAAGACGACCGAGGGAAGCCGCAGGCCGGCGAGCCCGTCCGGCCAGGCCAGCGTCAGCCGCTCGACGAGGAAGTGCAGCGGCGCGCCGCCGCGGTCCACGAAGATCTCGCGCAGGATCTCGTCTGGAGCCCGGCGTGCGAAGCGCAGCGTCACAAGCTCGCGGGGGTGCAAGGGCTCCCACCAGACGGCGGGAAGCGTCAGCGCCAGCCCGAGTGCGGCGGCGCCGAGCCAGGCGATCGCCGTCCACAGCCGGCCCCCTCGCTCGAGCACCCGGGGACTGTAGCGGTGGGTCCACACGACGCCCGTCGCCGGGGCTGGGGAGCCGGCGTTGCCCGTCGCCGGAAGCAGCGACAATGCCTCCCGGTGAAGACCATGGCCGCCTCCTCCGACCGGCACCGAGCCGGCCTCGGCGAGCACTGGTTCGCCCTGTCGGTCGCGTTGCCGTTCGTCGTCCTCGGCCTGGGCTGGCTGCTCCCGGAAACCGGCGCGGGAGCGGGCGTTCGGCTGGCGGGGGCCGCCGCGATCGTCCTCCTCGTGCCGGGGCTGCTCGTTCAGCGCGCCGTCGGCTGGCCGGCCGAGATCGGCATCGCAGTCGCGGGAGCGCTTGCCTGGAGCCTCGTCCTCTTCGCGGCGGCGCTGGCGCTGACCCTCCTCGTCGACGGCTCGCTCTCGCTGACGCTGATCCTGGTCGCAGGCGCCGCCCTGGCCGCTGCGGTCGTCGCGCTGCGCCGGCCCGGCCCGAGCGTGGAGCGAGACGACGGGCTCGCTGCCCTCGGCGTGGCCTGCGCCTCTCTGCCGCTGGCGGCGGGGGCGTGGTACGTCGCGCGAGTCGCCACCGGCGATGCGCCGTTCCACGTCGCCGCCGCGCGGAAGCTCGAGGAGTTCGCCACGCTCGACTCGCTCGAGTCGGTCGGCCAGTTCTCCGAGGGCGCGCTCCACCCCGGGTACGCGTTCCCGCTGTGGCACGGCGTCCTGGCCGCCATCGCGCGGCTCAGCGGGATCGACGTCACCGGGGTCGTCGTCCACCTCGGGCCGGTGCTCACCCCCCTCGCGGTCGTGATCGCCTACGGCGCGGGCGTCGCGCTCTTCCGCTCGTGGGCCGGAGGGGTGGCCCTGGCCTCGGCCTACGTCGGTCTCGTGGCCCTGATCGGCGAGCGTCTCGGCCTCCTGGAGGGGCTCTCCGATCCTGAGGCCGTTGCCAGGGGGGTGCTCGTGCCCGGGCTTCTCGGGCTCGTCTTCGCGTACGCCCGCGATCGGTCCCGGGCCACGCTGGCGACGATCGGCGCCACCGCGCTGGTGCTCGCCGTCGTCCACCCGAACTACGCGCCTTACGCGGCGGCGCTGGTCGCCGGCTGCCTGGCCGCCCGGCTGGTCGTCGTGCGCCGGCTCGAGGAAACGGAGAGCGCGCTGGCGGCCACGCTCGGCGTCGTCGCCCTCGCCTCCATCGCCTACATCGCCTGGCTCTGGCCGACGGCGTCCGACACGGTGGCGCTGACTGCGGGCGCGGCCGGCAGGGCGCGCGATCTCGCCAACTACCCCGGATTCTTCCTCGGGGGGCCGGAGTCGCTGCGCGTGAACCCGGAGGTGCTCGCGCGCCCCAACGGCCTCTTCCTCCTCGCGCTCCTCGCGATCCCTTTCGCCGCGTTCGCGGCCAGGCGGCTGTGGTCGTCGCTCGTCCTCGGCGGCTCGCTCCTGATCCTCACGACCGTGCTCGTTCCGCAGGTCTTCACGGTGGTCGCGGACCTTGCGTCGATCGCCCAGGCGCGCCGGCTGGTCTTCTTCCTGCCGCTCTCGTTCGCCCTCGCCGGAGCCGCCGTGCTGATCGGGCGGTTTCGGCTCCCGGGCGTCGCCGGCGCCTTCGCCGTCGGGCTGGTCGCCAGCCTGACGCTTCCCGCGGGCGAGGCCCGGGCGGGCGGGTGGCCGGCCTGGTTCGCGCTCGGCGGTGCCGCCGCCGGCCTGGCCCTCGCAGCCTGGAGGCGGCCGGCCGGGCCGGACCCGAGCGCATGGGCGGCCGCCGTCGCCGTTGCGCTGGTCCTGCCGTTCGCGGCCGTGGCGGCGGTGGATCTCGAGCAGGAGGAGCCGGATCCGCTCGGGCTCTCGCCCGGTCTCGTCGCCGCCCTGCGCTCGGAGACCGCTCCCGGCGACGTCGTCCTCGCGCGGGACGAGACGTCGTACCGAGTCGCGGCCCAGGCGCCCGTCTACATCGTCGCCGCGCCCATCACCCACACCACCGACACGGGAGCCGCACGGGCCCGCGAGCGGCTTGCCGACACGGGGCTCTTCTTCGCGCCGGAGTCGTCGACGGCCACGCGGCTCTCGGTCCTCGACAAGTACGGTGTCTCCTGGCTCGTGCTCGACAAGAGCCGAAGCTCGGCCTCGGTGATCGAGCGCGTCTCCGAAGGCCACGAGCGTGTATACGAGGACGGCCGCTTCGTCTTGCTCCGAATCCAGACCCCATGAAGATTCTCCTGGCGACGATGTACTGGCCGCCCGCGGGCGGCGGCGGCGTCCCGCGGCCGCTGAAGATGGCCACGTACCTTCCGGAGCTCGGGATCGAGACCCATGTGCTCGTCCCCTCCGACTCCAAGCGGATGCACCGCGACGAGTCGCTCGTGCCGCCGCCGGCCGCGGTCGTCCACCGGACGCGGAACCTAGCCCCGCGCGTGCACCGGCCCCGGGCCGAGCTCGCGCAGGCGCACGGGCTCGAGCGCCTTCGCCTCCAGGCCGCCCTCACCGGACGCCGCCTGCTCGTCCCGGACCCCAGCTCGCCCTGGCTCCTGACGGCGGTGCCCGCCGCGATCAGGCTGGTCCGCCGGCACGGCATCGACGCCGTCGTCACGTCCTCGCCGCCCGGCTCGGTGAACCTCCTCGGCGCGGCGGTCAAGCGGGCGACCGGCGTGCGCTGGGTCGCCGACCTCCGGGACTCCCTCCTCTCCCACCCGCACCGGCGCCAGAACGTGCGGGGCGAGTACCGGGTCGCGCAACTCGTCGCCCGCTACGCGGACGCGATCGTCTGCGTCGCCCCGGCCGCCGTCGAGGAGATGCGGGCGCTCTCCCCCCGCGGGCCGGTGGAGCTGATCGACCACGGCGCCGACTTCGACGACTTCGACGGGCTGGAGTACACGCGCGGCGAGCGCTTCCGGATCACGCACACGGGGACGATCTTCGGCCGGCGCGACCCGAAGCCGTTCCTCCGGGCCCTGGCCCGGCTCGACGACGACGTTGTCGCCCGCTTCGTCGGCGACTTCCGCGAGGAGGACCGCGCCGTCATCGCCGAGCTCGGCCTCGAGGGCCGCGTCGAGCTGATCCCCTACCTGCCGCGGCGGGAGGCGCTCGCGCTCCAGCGCGACTCGGACGCGCTGCTCCTGCTCGTGCCGGTGGGCGACGGGCGGGGCCGCTTCGTCGTGACGACGAAGATCTTCGAGTACCTCGCGGCCGGGCGCCCGATCCTGGCCGCCGTGCCGGAGGACGGGGCCGCGGCCGGGCTGCTCCGCGAGACCGGGGCCGGCGTCGTCGCGCCGCCCGACGACGTCGATGCGATCGCCGCCGCTCTCGGCGGGCTCGTCGCGGGCTGGCGGGATGGGTCGCTGAACGGGGTCGTGCTCGCGCCGGAGGTCCGCGAGGGGCTCTCGCGCCGCGCGCGGGTTGAGCGCTTCGCCGAGCTGCTCAGGAGCCTGCCGTGAGGCGCACCGCCGACATCCTCCTGCTCCTGGGTCTCTTCGTGATGACCTTCAACAAGCTGCGCTGGCCCGTCGGCCCGGTGGACGTCAGGCTCACGGAGCTCGTCGCCGCCATGTTCGTCATCGCCTTCGTCGTCCTGCGCGTGCGCACCGGGGACTGGCGCTTCCCGCGCACCGTCCAGGTGCTCGGCCTCTTCTTCATCCTCTTCGCCGTCGTCTACTTCGTCGGCTACTTCAACCTCTCGACGACCGCTTCGCGGAACCTCTGGGTGAAGGGGATGATCGGCTTCGCCGTCCACTTCGCCTTCCTGATGACCGCGGTCGCGTACATCGCGCGCCGCGGCGAGCCGCTCCTCTGGCGGGCGGTGCGCTGGTTCGCGGCGGGCCTCGTGGTCAACGCGCTCTACGGGGTCCTCGCGCTCGCCTACGCCGAGGCGCGGGACGGAGCCGACCTCGACGCCGTGGTGCTGAAGCCGATCACGGGGGAGGCGCCGGGCCTCCAGCTCTTCGGGGTCGCCGGCGGCTTCAACATCTACCGGACGAACGGCCTCACGCTCGACTCGAACCACCTGGGGATCATGCTGCTCGTCCCGCTGCTCGCCCTGCTCCCGGTCTACCTGCGGCTGCCGAAGGGGAGCTCGGCGCGCATCCCGCTGGCGGTCGCCCTCGCCGGCTTCTTCCTCGTGCTCCTGGCGACCCTCTCGCGCAGCGCGCTCCTGGGCCTCGCCGTCGGGCTCCTCGTCCTCGCCGTCCCCTACCGGCGCATGTTCCTGACCGCGCGCTTCCTCGTCCCGCTCGCCGGGCTGGCGGGCTTCATGGCGTTCATCGTCGGCCAGCGCACCGGCTTCTTCGAGACGATCCTGCGCGTCCGCACCAACCCGTCGAGCGCCCAGGTCGAGACCCACTTTGGCTTCTACGACCTGATCGGCCCGGTCCTGCGGGACACGCCGCTCTTCGGGCTCGGCCGGAACACCTTCTCCGCGTACTACGAGTTCCTGACCGGGAAGTCGAACTGGGGGCCGCACTCGTACTACGTCTCCGTCATCACGGAGAGCGGGCTGGTCGGCGCGGCGCTGCTCGCGGTCTTTCTCGTCTACGTCTTCAAGCGCCTCGGCGCGGCACGGCGGATCGGACGCGACCTGGCGGTGGCCGGCGACGCCGGCGCCGTCCCGCTGCGGGCGCTCGCCTGGGGCTTCACGGCCGCCCTGGCCGCGACGCTGGTGGCGAACCTCTTCTACCTGACCATGCAGATGAACTACTTCACGGGGGTCGTCGCGCTCGCGCTCGTCATCCCGCTCGTCCTCGCACGCCGTCTCCGCGGCGCTCCCGCGCAGCCCCTGCCCGCGGCCGGCCGCTAGCCCGTGCGCGTCCTCGTCCTCACGACCTCGTATCCACGGCACGAGGGGGACTTCGCGGGCCGCTTCCTCGCCGACACGGTCGAGCGCCTGGAAGCGCGAGGGGTGGAGGTCGACCTGCTCGCGCCGGGGCGCGGCTACCGGGACTACGGGCTCGCCTACGGGGAGGGCATGTCGCGGAACGTCCGGCGGCGGCCCTGGGCCGTGCCCCCGCTCCTCGCCTCCCTGACCCGAGCCGCGAGGCGGGCGGCGCGGCGGGCCGACGTCGTCCATGCGCACTGGCTTCCGACCGGCTTTCCCGCCGCCCTCGCCGGGAAGCCCTTCGTGCTGACCCTGCACGGCACGGACGTCGAGCTCGCGCGCCGCGGTCCGCCGGTCGCCCGGCGCATCGTGCGGCGCGCCGCCGTCGTCATCGGCGTCTCCCGGGCGCTCGCCGAGGCCGCAAGGGCGCTCGGCGCCCGCGACGCCCGCTTCGTCCCGAACGGCGTCGCGGTCCCCGCCGAGGTCGCGCCGGAGGCCGAGCCGCCCGAGGTTCTCTACGCCGGCCGGCTCTCGCCCGAGAAGGGCATCGAGGACCTCCTCGCGGTCGCGGACGGGCTCCGCCTCGTCGTCGCCGGCGACGGTCCGCTCCGCCCCCGCGTGCCGCAGGCGCTGGGGATGCTCCCCCGCGAGCGGCTCTACCAGCAGCTCGACCGGGCGGCGGTCGTCGTCTTCCCCTCCCGCCGGGACGGCTTCCCGGTCGCATGCGCCGAGGCCATGGCGCACGGCCGTGCCGTCGTCGCCACGGCCGTCGGGGGCCTCCCGGACATGGTCGTCGACGGCGAGACCGGCCTGCTCGTGCCGCCCGGCGACCCCGCGGCCCTGCGGGCGGCCGTCGACCGCCTGCTCGCGGATTCGGAGCTGCGGGCCCGGCTCGGCGCCGCCGCCCGCGAGCGCATCGCCGCGCTCTGCGGCTGGGACCGCGTGATCGACGACACGCTCGACGCGTACGAGGCGTCGCTCGCTTCGAGCTCTTAGCCTGACTCGCCCCGGCGCGCGACCGCGAAGAGCCCGCTGCCCCGGCTTCCACCGATGAACGGCCGCTGGGCAAGCCGCGCCGGCAGCGCGAGGGCGAACGTCAGCGAGCCCAGCCGGTCGGGAGGCTGAGCCCAGCGTCCGCTCTCACCGCTCAGCTGCGCAGCCGAGCCGTCCGCGGGCCGCGCGCGGGCCAGCAGGTTCCGGCCGACCTCGAGGAGGCGGCCGGCCGGAAAGCCGAAGAGGGCCAGGCGGACGTCCACGAAGCCCGCCGAGTGGAGGGCCGAGGCCAGGTCTCCCGGCTCGTACCGCCGCAGGTGGCCGACGCGCCGGTCGGCGGCCCCGAAGCGGCGCTGGAACGGGGGGACCGTGAGCATCAGCCGGCCGCCCGGCGCGAGGCGCGCCGACCAGGCGCGCAGAGCAGCGCGGTCGTCGGCGATGTGCTCGAGGACCTCGAAGGCGCAGACCAGGTCGTAGACGCCGTCGCCGAGCTCCTCCTCGGCGCCGCAAAGCACGCGTCCGCCACGGGCCTCGATCCGCTCGCGGGCCTTCCTGCACGCGACCGGGTCGGGCTCGACGCCCGTGTAGCTATAGCGCTCTGCGAGGCGGGCGCCGAGCGCACCCTGCCCTGCGCCGATCTCGAGCACCGTCTCGACGTCGTCGGCCTCCGCCAGCGCTCGCTCGATCAGGTCGTAGCGGAGCCAGGCGCTGAGCGTCAGGGGCGGGGCGGGGCTCATGCTCGTGCCAGCGCGAGGAGCCGCCGGCGCAGCTCCCCGACGGCGACCTCGGGCCGGAAGGCCTCCTCGGCGCGCCGGTAGACGGCCCGGCGGCGCTCGTGCGTGCCGGCCGGGTCCGCCGCCAGCCGGCGCAGCACGTCGGCGAGGGCCGCCGGGTTCCCCGGCGGGACGAAGAGGCCGGCCTCGCCCAGGGCGCGGCGCTGCGGGGCCGTGTCCGAGGTGACGACGACGCAGCCGGCGGCCGCCCCGCCGAAGACCTTCATGGGCACGACGCGGGCGGCCTTCGGCGTCGTGCCGAAGATCCCCAGGCAGACGTCGTGGTCGCTCACGACCGCGGGCAGCTCGGCCGGCGCGATCCAGTCGATCCAGGTCACGGTCGCGGCGCGGCCGGCGGCTGCGCGCGTGAGCTCGTAGTCCTGGCCCCGGCCGATCAGCGTGAAGCGGACTGTCGCCTGCTCGCGCGCGAGCAGGCCGATCGCCTCGCCGATCACGGGCGCGCCGTGCAGCGGGGTGAAGCTTCCGTAGAAGACCACGCGGAGCGGGCCGGGGGAGGGAGCCGCCGGCGGTGCCCGGAACCACCGCTCCGGCGCCCCGACCCGAGCGACCACCGCCCGCTCCCTCAGGTCGGGAGGAACGAGCTCCAGATGCTCCTCCGTGTCGACGCACGCGAGATCCGCGGCCCCGAGCGCGGCGCGGTCGAGCGCGCGCAGTGCACGCTGCAGGCGCGCCGAGCGGCTTCGGCGGTCGAGCGCGGTGTCGGCGCCGGAGACCAGGTGGTCCAGCACGATCGGCGTCCGCCGCCAGCGCCTGCGCGCCAGGTGGACGTCGAAGTGACCCATGTAGCCGACGACGACCGCGTCCACGGGCCCCGCCCGCCTGGCGCGCGCGAGCAATCGCACCCACGCCGAGGCGATGCGGTAGACGAGGACCGGCGCAAGCCACGGCCGCTGCAGGATGCGGACGCGCGAGGCGGTGTCCAGCCCGAGTGCGACGTTGCACTCCGTCACCTCGTCGCCGAGGGCGGCCAGCCCTTCCTGGAGGACGCGCACGCGCGTGATCGTGTCCGCGTCGTACGTTCCGAAGAAGAGCACCCGCATCGAGTGGCTAGGTTATGCGACGTCGTGAAGGCCAGAGCTCTCTTCTGGGCGGCCGGCGGCGCGCTCGTCTGGACGCACGCCGGCTACCCGCTGGCGGCCGCCGCGCTCGCGCGGCTCCGCCCCCGCCCGGTCCGGCGCGGGGACGTGACCCCCGTGGTCACAGTCGTCGTCGCCGCACACGACGAGGCGGACGTGATCGGCCGGCGCGTCGAGAACCTGCTCGCGCTCGACTACCCGGCCGAGCGCCTTGCAGTCGTCGTCGCCTCGGACGGCTCCACCGACGGGACCGAGGACGCCGTCCGCGCGATCGCCGCGCGCGACCCGCGCGTCAGGCTCGTGAGCGGGCCCCGCCGGGGGAAGGTGCCTTCGCAGGACGCGGCCGTCGCCGAGCTCGACTCGGAGGTCGTCGCCTTCACCGACGCCAACTCGCTCTGGGCCCCGGACGCGCTCCGCCTGCTCGTCCGCAGCCTCGCCGACCCGGACGTGGGCTACGTCTGCGGGAAGCTCGAGCTCCAGGGCGCCGACGGGACGAACCGCGAGGGCGTGTACTGGCGATACGAGCTCTGGGTGCGGGAGTCCGAGTCGCGGCTCGCGGGGATCACGGCCGGGAACGGGGCCATCTACGCAGTCCGGCGCGAGGACTACCCGCCGAGCGATCCACGGATGGGCCACGACCTCGGCCTCCCCTACGCGCTGGCGCAGCGCGGGCGCCGCGCCGTCTACGAGCCGGAGGCTCTCGCGTTCGAGAAGGCGGCGCGCTCGAGCGAGGACGAGCTCGGTCGCCGCCTTCGCATGCAGGCGCAGGGATGGACGCACCTCCTCAGCGGGAGGATGCTCCGCCCCGCCGAGCCGCTCTTCCTCGCCCAGCTCGTCTCGCACCGCGTCCTCCGCTTCGGGAGCGGGCTCCTCCACGTCGCGTTCCTCGGCTCGAGCCTGGCGCTCGCGCGCCGCGGCGGACCCTACCGGGCCGCCCTCGTGGCGCAGCTCGCGTGGCTCGGCCTCGCGGCCGCCGGCCGCCTGCGCCTGCCGCTCCCCGGCGCCGCGCTCGCCTGGTACTACCTCCTCGTCACCTCCGCTACCGTCGGCGGGCTGATCCGCGCCCTGCGCGGCCAGACCCCGGTCGTCTGGGAGAAGGCGGAGGGGACGCGCTAGCATCGCGGCGTGGACGTCGTCGTGCTGGATCCCCCCAGCTGGACGCTGCCGTACGACCACGCCCTCTCCGCGGCGCTCGCCCGGCGCGGGCACACGGTGCGCCTGCTGGTCTCCCCGTTCGTGCACGGGCCGTCGCCCGAGCCGGTGGGCTACGTGCGCGAGGACGTCTACCTGCCGCTCTCCGGCCGCGTCCTGAAGGGGCGGGGGCGTTCGCGTGCCGGCGTCGCCCTCAAGGCCGCCGAGTACGCCCCGAGCGCGCTGCGCGGCGCCCGGCGCGTCGGGAAGCTCGCGCCCGACGTCGTGCACGTCCAGTGGCTCGGGTACCCGCGCTTCGACCGCTTCTGGCTCCGCCGCGTGGCGCACAGGCGACCGACGGTGCTCACCGCCCACGAGGTCCTGCCGCCGCGGACGGCGAGCCAGGTCGACGCGTGGCAGGACGTCTTCGCCACCGTCGACCGCGTCGTCGCCCACACCGCGGGCTCCGCCGGGCGGCTGGTCGAGCTCGGGGTCGGGCCGGAGAAGATCGTCGAGATCCCGCACCCGGCCTTCGAGGGAGCCAACGGCACGCCGATCGCGCCCCCGACCGGGCAGACGCTTCTCTTCTTCGGCCTCATCCGCCGCTACAAGGGCCTCGACGTTCTCATCCACGCGCTGCCCCAGGTCGTGGCCGCCCGTCCCGAGGCGCGCCTGATCGTCGCCGGCGACCCGCTCGAGCCCGTCGAGCCGCTGCGAGAGCTCGCCGCCGGCCTCGGCGTGGCCGACCGGATCGACTGGCGGCTCGGCTACGTCCCCGGCGACCGCATCCCGGCGCTCATGGCCGCCGCGACGGTCGTCGTCCTCCCGTACCGCCGGATCGAGGCCTCCGGCGTGCTCGCCGACGCGGTCGGCCACGGCCGGCCGGCGGTCGTCAGCGACGTGGGGGCGATGGGCGAGATCGTCCGCCGCTACGGCGCCGGGGAGGCCGTGCCCCCGGAGGACCCGGACGCGCTGGCCGCCGCTTGTGTCCGCCTCCTCGGCGACGAGCGCCGCCTCGCGGAGGCCTTCGCCGGGGTGGAGGCGGCGCGGAAGGCGCTCACCTGGGACGCGTCGGCCGAGGCGCATGAGCGGCTCTACGACGAGATCGCCCGCCGCTAGATGATCGATTCCAAAGTCATGGCACTCGCGGCTGGTGGCCTGCACGCGGCGCATCGCGCCCGCCTCGCACGCCACCAAGGCTCACCAGCCTTGGCACCGCACGAGTCGACCACGCTGCTTGGTGCAGGCCATCCCCGCCAGCACCGAACTTCAGAAGCAATCATCTAGTGCTCCCGCAGTTCCTCGTCATCGGTGCCTACAAGAGCGGGTCGACGGCGATCCAGGAGGCGTTGCGCACCCACCCGCAGGTCTTCCTTCCGGGCAAGGGGCCGAGCTTCTTCGCCTTCGACGAAGCGCCGGAGATCGACCGCCCGCTCCTGCCCCACACCGTTCGGGACTGGGAGGCCTACCAGGCGCTCTTCGCCGATGCTCCTGCCGACGCGGTCCGCGGAGAGGTCTCGCCCGAGTACATGGCCAACCCGTGGGCGTGCGGCCGCATCCGTACGCGAGTCCCCGACGTCAAGCTCGTCGCCGTGCTGCGGAACCCCGTGGAGCGCGCGTTCTCCGACTACCTCATGTACGTCCGCGACGGCGACGAGAAGCTCGACTTCGCCGCCGCGCTGGACGAGCAGGAGGAACGCCGCCGCGCCGGCTCGCCGACCGGCTACTACCTCGAGACCGGCTTCTACGGCCGGCAGCTCCGCCCCTACTTCGAGGCGTTCTCGCGCGAGCGGATCCAGGTGCATCTCTTCGAGGACTTCGCCGCCGACCCCGACTCGGTGCTCGAGCCCCTCTACGCCTTCCTCGGCGTCGATCCGGCGCTCGGGACGACGCTCGAGCGGGCGGTCAACGTCTCGGGCGTCCCCCGCAACGCCCTCGTTGGCGCGGCGGTGCGCGGCGGCAAGCGGGTTGCGCCGCTCCTGCCGGAGGCGGTCCGGCGCCGGGCGAAGAGCGCGCTCGTCCGCGGGCTCGACCGCCCCACTCTGAGCCCCGGGCTCCGCGCCCGGCTCGTCGACCTCTACCGTGAGGACATCGCCGAGCTGGAGCGGCTCCTCGAGCGCCCGCTCGGCCGCTGGCTCGAGGCCGGCGGCGGGCAGTAGGCCGTCCTCGTACGCTGGCGCCGCTGGTAGAGTCGTTGCCCGGAATGAGCCCGGACACCGAGCCTCTTCGTCGGGTCCCCGTGCCCCCGGCCGAACTCGACGCGGAGCGCGAGGTCGACTTCGCCCGCTACGCCCGGACGATCGGCGGCAAGTGGTGGCTTCTCCTCCTCGGGGCGGTCCTCGGCGGCGTGCTCGGCTTTCTCTACGGACAGGGCGGCGGGAGCACGTACGAGGCGGAGGCCAGCGTCTATCTCGGCCAGCCCCTGACGCCTTCCGGCGCGGCGCCCCTGCCGTCCATCTCGACCGACACCACGGGTGTCGCCACGCTCGCGCGCAGCCAGGCCCTCGTCCAGGAGGTGGCGGCCGAGGTGGGCATTCCGGCCGCGAAGCTGCGGCGGAACATCTCCTCGCGACCTCTCGGCGAGCGCGCCCGGCAGTCGAACTCCGGGCTCATCGGCATCCTCGTCCGCGGCAGCGACGGTGAGAGGATCGAGAATGCCGCGAACCTGCTCGCCGATCGGGTCGTGGTGCTCTCCTCCACCTACGCCGCCGCCAAGGAGGAAACGCTCCAGGGGCGGCTCGACAGCCTCCAGGCTCAGCTCGAGTCCGTCACGGATCGGCTCGACCGCGTGGCGGCGAGCCTGGAAGGCGACCAGGCGGGGACCTCCGCCGAGCAGCTCCTCCAGGCGAACCTGCTCGGGATTCTCGAGCAGCAGCGGGCCGAACTGAGCGACGACGTCATCTCCGCCGAGCAGCTCCTCCAGGCGGTCGGGGAGATCGAGCGTGCGCGCGTCGTGACGCCCGCGGTCGCGCGCCAGGTCGACGCCCGCAACGCCACGACGTCCGCCATCGTCGGCGCGTTCCTCGGCCTCGTCCTCGCCGCGCTGGCCGCCCTTCTGTGGGCGGCGGTGTCGCGGAGCCGCGCCGGCTGAGCTCATGTTCGGCGGGAAGACCGTCGCCGTCGTCATCCCCGCGTACCAGGAGGAAGCCCTCGTGGCGTCGACGATCGAGGGCATCCCGGGCTTCGTCGACCGGATCTTCGTCGTCGACGACGCGTCGACCGACGAGACCGCGACGCGGGCGCGCGAGGCCGACGAGCGGGTCGACGTCATCCGCCACGAGACGAACAGCGGCGTCGGCGCGGCCACGGTCAGCGGCTACCGGCGCTCGCTCGAGGGCGGGTTCGAGGTCATCTGCGTGATGAACGCCGACGGGCAGATGGACCCCGACGATCTCGAGACGCTCGTCCGGGCCGTCGCCGAGGACGAGTGCGACTACGCGAAGGCGAACCGCCTCTTCACCGCAGAGGCCTGGAAGCTGATCCCGCGCACGCGCTACATCGGCAACGCGATTCTCTCGTTCCTGACGAAGATCGCCTCCGGGTACTGGCACGTCGCGGACTCCCAGGCCGGTTACACGGCGATCAACCTCGAGTCGCTCCGGCTGCTCGAGAACGACAAGCTCTACCCGCGCTACGGCTTTCCCAACGACCTGCTCGTCCACCTGAACGTCTGGAACCGGCGCGTACGCGACTACCCGTCGCGGCCGATCTACGGCGTCGGCGAGCGCAGCGGCATCAAGCTCCGCCGGGTGGTGCCCGCCATCTCCTGGCTCCTCTTCAAGGGCTTCTTCTGGCGGATGAAGGAGAAGTACATCATCCGCGACTTCCACCCGCTCGTCCTCTTCTACTCGCTCGGGCTGCTCCTCTTCGGGCTCGGCGTCGCGGCCGGGATCACGTACACGGTGCTCCGCATCCTCGGGAACCCGATCCCGGCGGCCACCGCGGTCCTCGTCGCGCTCCTCGTCATCTCCGGCCTGCAGCTGCTGCTCTTCGCCATGTGGTTCGACATGGAGTCGAACAAGGAGCTTCGCTAGCGGCCCAGCGGCCTCAAGGGCGCCCTCGCGTCCGCCGATACGAAGTCCATGTACGAGGGGAAGACCGTCGCGGTCGTCGTCCCGGCCTACAACGAGGAGCAGCTCGTGGCCGAGACCGTCCGCGGCATCCCCGCCTTCGTCGACCGGATCCTCGTCGTGGACGACTGCTCGCGCGACGCGACCGCCGAGCGCGCGGCCGCGGCCGACCCCCGCGTCGAGGTCCTCCGCCACGAGCGGAACGCCGGCGTCGGCGCGGCCATCGTCACCGGCTACAAGCGCGCCCGCGACCTCGAGGTCGACGTCACCTGCGTCATGGCCGCCGACAACCAGATGGAGCCGGCCGACCTCGCCACCCTCGTCGCCGGCGTCGCCTCCGGCGAGTGCGACTACGCGAAGGCCAACCGCCTCTTCACGGGCCAGGCCTGGCAGCTGATCCCGCGCTACCGCTACCTCGGGAACGCCGTGCTCTCCTTCTTCACGAAGATCGCCTCCGGCTACTGGCAGGTGGCCGACTCCCAGTCCGGCTACACGGCGATCTCGCTCGAGACGCTCCGCCTCCTCGACCTCGACCGCCTGTACGCCCGCTATGGCTTCCCCAATGACCTGCTCGTCCACCTGAACGTCTGGAACCGGCGCGTGCGCGACTACCCGTCGCGGCCGATCTACGGCGTGGGGGAGCGGAGCGGCATCCGCCTCCGCAAGGTCGTGCCCACGATCTCCTGGCTCCTGCTCAAGGGCTTCTTCTGGCGGATGAAGGAGAAGTACGTCATCCGCGACTTCCACCCGCTCGTCCTCTTCTACCTTCTGGGGATGACCCTCTCCGGCGCGGGCTTCGCCCTCGGCGTGCTCGAGGTCGTCCTGCGGCTCATGGGGAACCCGATCCCGGTGGCGACGATCGTGCTCGTCGCCCTCCTCGTCGTCTCCGGCCTGCAGCTCCTCCTCTTCGCCATGTGGTTCGACATGGAGTCGAACCGAAGCCTCACTCCGGGCGCCCAGGCCACCCGCCTGGAGCTCCCCGCCGGCGCCCGCATCGTCGTGGTGTACGAGGGCAGCCAGGAGCCCGTTCTCCCGGCCGCTCCGGCCCCCGCGCCCGCCGCCACGGCGGTCACCGAGCAAGCCTCCTAGCCGCCGGGCCCGGGGCCCCGCAAAGCCCTGAAAGCCCTGGGGTCAGATCTTGCATTCGCGCAAAGGCCATGTCCTTTGCTTACTTGCAAGATCTGACCCCAAGCGGGGGGCCCCGGCGCTACGCCGCCTCCGCGACCAGCTCCGGCTCCCGCTCCACGGCCACGGACGGCGCCTCCGCCGGCCTTCGCTTCCGCGGGACGAAGAGCGCGGCCACCGCGCCGAGCGCGACCACGACCGCGCCGACCCAGACCGCCGGGACGAGCCCGTCCACGAAGGCCTGGCCCGACTCGTAGCCGCCGTAGCTGGAGAAGACCGAGGCGAGGACCGCGACCCCGAACACGCCGCCCAGCTCCCGGATGGCGTTGTTGGCGCCGGAGGCCTGCCCCTCCTCGCGCGGGAGCACCGCCGAGAGGACGACGTTCGCCACCGGCGCGAAGAAGAGCGCCATCCCGATCCCGGAGACGACGAAGGCGGGAACCAGCTGCGCGTACGGCACCGTCGGCGTCGAGACCGCCGCCAGCCAGCCGAGCCCGACCGCCTGCAGCGCGAGCCCCGTCGCCATCAGCGGGCGCCCGCCGATCCGGTCGGACAGCGCCCCCGCGACCGGCGCGATGAAGATCGGCATCGCCGTCCACGGGAGGATGCGGAGCCCGGCGTCCAGCGGGCCGTAGCCCTGCACCGTCTGCAGGAACTGCGCCAGCAGGAAAATGGCGCCGAACATCCCGAAGAACATGAAGAGCGAGGCGATGTTCGCCGCCGTGAACGCACGGCTCCGGAAGAAGCGCAGCGGCAGCATCGGCGCCGGCGCCCGCAGCTCCCACCAGACGAAGCCCGCCGTCAAGACCGCGCCAACGGCCAGCGACCCGACGATCTCCGGGCTCGACCAGCCGACCGCGTTCCCGCGCACGAGCCCCCAGACGATCCCGAAGAGCCCCGTGCTCACGAGCGCGAGGCCGGGGAGGTCGAGCCGCGTCGCCGGGCCGTAGGTCTCCTTCAGCCGCAGGTAGGCGAGCGGGATCAGGACGAGCCCGATCGGCACGTTCAGCCAGAAGATCCACTGCCACGAGATCCCCTCGACGACGGCGCCGCCGACGAGGGGGCCGCTCGCCACGGCGAGCCCGCCGATGCCGCCCCAGGCGCCCAGGGCGACGCCGCGCCGCTCCGGCGAGACGGCCGCGCTCAGGATGGTCAGGGTCAGCGGCGTCACGATCGCGCCGCCCAGGCCCTGCACCGCCCGCGCTGCGATGAGCGCCTCCACCGAGGGCGCGAGCGCGGCCGCCACGGACGCCGCCGTGAAGATGCCGAGCCCGATCACGAACAGCCGCCGGCGGCCGAAGCGATCGCCGAGGGCCGCGCCCGTGAGGAGGAAGACCGCGAACGAGAGCGTGTACGCGTTCACGGTCCACTCCAGGTCCTCGATCGAGGCGCCCAGATCCGCGCGGATCACGGGCAGGGAGGTGGTGACCACCAGGTTGTCGAGCGTCGCCATGAAGAGCGCCACCGACGTGATCACGAACGTCCAGATGGTCGTCGTCCGGGACATCCCGTCTCCTTTCTGATACTGAGTAGTCACTAACTACGCTCCGAAAAAAAGACGCGCCCTACGCCGACCGCAGCTCCTGCGCCCACGAGTCGTCCTCGCCGCAGATCTGGGGGAGGTCCATCGCCGCGGCCACGTTCATGAGCATCCCGCGCGCGAAGAAGTCGCGGATCTCGGACGTCGTCTTGCCCGAGACCCGCTCGACGTAGCGGAAGAGCTCGGCGAAGCCGGCCCGCGTCGCGTCGCGGATCTCCGGGTCGGAGCACGCTGCGTACATCTGCATCTGCCCGAGCAGGCGCTCGCGGTCGGCCAGGAGCCGGTCGTAGGCGCGGCCCATCGCCTCCATCGCATCGTCGCCCGACGTGCCCGCGGCCGCCTCCTGGAACGCCGCCAGCACACGGTCGAAGCCGCGCCGCGAGCTGGCGATGAAGAGGTCCTTCTTCGTGCCGAAGAGGCGGAAGAGGTACGGCTGCGAGATGCCGGCGCGCTGCGCGATCTTCTCGGTGGAGGTGCCGTGGAGCCCGCCGTAGGCGAACTCCTTCATGGCCGCCTCGAGGATCTCCTCGCGGCGGATCTCGGCGCTCTTCCTCTCCGTGGCCGGCGTTGCCATGGCGAGGAAGTTAGCACTCACTCACAACGCTGTCAAGCGCTGTGAGCCCCGGGCCTCAGAGCGCGCCCGGGTTGCAGAGCGCCGGGTCGCGCTCGTTCAGGTAGTGGCAGGCCGCCCGCGGCTTGTCCCGGTCGACCTCGCCCCTCCGGCGGTTCGTCTGCCAGCCCCACGTCCAGATCGTGTCGTGCCCGCGCTCCCGCGCGATCGTCTCGGCGACGCGCGTCTTGATCCGCGTCACGCGGAACCAGGCGGCGTCGCTGAGGCCCGCGCGGCCGCTGTTCGGGCTCTTGCTCCAGAAGGGAACGGTGAGCGCGGCCCGGCTCGGGTC
>DASPGT010000061.1:0-3464 GCA_035620475.1 Gaiellaceae bacterium
TCGAACGCTGCCAACGCCTCTTCCTCCCGCGATGTGAAATGCAGGGCGCGGCCCGTGGCATTGCACGCCCACGCGTAGTCGGGGTGCTCCTCCGTCAGGCGGTCGACCGTGTCTCTGCCGACGGCTGCGGCTGCCGACATCTCGCCCTTGCGGATGAGGAGTTCGGCGCGGGCGAGGGCCGCGCCCGGGACGGTGACGCCGGGGGCTCCGCACGCCGCCAGCCACTTCTCGACGGTCTCGCCCTGGCCGAGCGCGAGCAGGCTCCGGGCCGACGAGCCGACGATCTCCGCTGCCTCCTCGGGGCGGTCTGCCTGGAGCGAGAGGTCGAACGCCTCCTCCCAGCGCGAGCGCGCGCGGGCGTCGTCGACGACCTTGCGGCGGAGGGCGGCGAGGCGGTCGGGGTCGTCGGCCTCGAGGCGGCGGCGGAGGAAGTCGTGGATCAGCGGGTGGAAGACCAGCTCGCCGGTGGGAATCTCGTGCAGGAGCGCCTCGTCGCGCAGGCGGAGCAGGAGCGCCTCGCACGGCCCGAGCTCGAGGACGTCCTCCGCCAGGCGAGGCGTGATCGCGCTCGGGACGGCGATCGAGAGCATCACCCGCTGGACGTCCGCCGGCTCGGCGCGCAGGACCTCGTCCGCGAAGTAGCGGTAGAGCGACTGGGACGCCTTCTCCGGCGGGAACGCCAGGTCGGCCGAGAGGGCGGCGAGGCCGATCACGGCCGGCCAGCCGCCCGCCTGACGGACGAGCGCGCGCACCGCGTCGGTCGAGCGGCCGGCGAGCACGGCCGTCGCTTCCTCGTCCGTCATCGCAAGCTCGCTGCGCGCGATCTCGACCGCTTCGTCGTAGAGAAAGCGGCGCGCGCTCGCCCAGCCGGGGCGGCGGCGCGTCGTCACGAGGACACGGATCGGCGCCAGCGTCAGGAGCCAGTCGAGGAACGTCTCCACGGAGGCGGACTCGGCCAGCAGGTGGTAGTCGTCGAGGACGACGATGCCTCCGGCGGGCCAGGCCTCCAGGTCCTCCGCGAGAAGCTCGGCCAGAGGCCGGGCGAGGCGCTCGGTCGCGTCGCCCACGCGGAGGCGCTGGCGAACCCGCTCGCCGGCACCGGGCACGATCGGAGCGACCGCGTCCGCCAGCCCGGCAGAGAAGGCGCCGACGTCCGCGGACGCGGCCGTCGCGTGGTACCAGGCCGTGTCGTCCCGCCCCTGCAGCCACTCGCGGGCGAGCGTCGTCTTCCCGTACCCGGCCGGCGCGGTGAGGATGATCGACTGTGCGGTCGCCTCGTCGAGGACCGCAGTCAGCCGCGGCCGGCGCACGTGTCGCCGAAAGAGCGGAGTCTGGGCGATGTTCCGCGCGTCCCTCACTGCGGCTCCGGTGTCGAGGGGGCACGAGCGTACCGCGTGTGCACGTAGCCGGCCAGCGCCTCTTGGGGACGGCCCTGCGCCCGGGGCAGGGGCCGCGGGCGCCGGGCCGTCGTCCCTCGAGGCCGGTCAGGGCCGCGTGCGGGAGTTGTCGCGCACGCCGAGGGCCGCCTCGAGGCTTTCGAGGGGGTCTTCCCCCGTCGCTTCGCGGTAGGCGGCAGGGATCTGCCGCCGGCGGCTCACGCCGAGCTTCGCGCGGAGGACGTCAGAGTGCGCCTTCGCCGTGCGGGGCGAGACGCCGAGTCGCTCGGCGATCTCGAGGTTCGAGCACCCCGCCGCGATGAGCCTGACGACCTGCCGCTGCCGCTCCGTGAACCGCGTTCCGCCGTAGACGCTCAGCATGGCGGCGATCCTGCCAGCCGCCGGGACATCTGGCTATTGGCTCGCCGGCCGATCTTGCCGGCTACCCCCGAGGGCGTACGAACGCGGCGGCGTGGCCGCGCTCGTTCACGGCGTCGACCTCGTCGCGCTCGAGGGCGCCCAGGCGGAGGAGCAGGGCGAGCTCGTCGCGGAGGTGCGTCTGCATCATCTCGGGCCCGTCGGTGGCGATCGTGAAGAAGACGCCGCGGTCGGCGAACGTGCGCACCGTCTCGCGCAGCTCGGCCTCGTCCGCGAGCGCCCCGGTCAGGAGGTTCGAGCTCGGGCAGATCTCGAGCACGGTCTCCGTCTCGCGCAGGGCCCGCATCGTCTCCTCGTCCTTCGCCGCGAGGATGCCGTGCCCGATGCGCTCCGGCCGGAGGTGTTCGACGACCTCGCCGATCTCGTCGATGCCGTGGCGGCCGCCCTCCTCGCCGACGTGGATGGTGACGCCGAGGCCGCCGGCGCGGGCCTCCTCGACGAGGGGCGCCAGGTCGCGGTACGGGTACCGCCCGCCGTCGGGCCGCGGTCCGGCGATGTCGACGCCGACGACGCCGCGGGTCGAGTAGCGGATCGCCTTCTCGACGATGATCCCGTTCTGCTCGGCCGTGAAGGTGCGATCCATCATCAGGATCAGGCCCGCGCGCACCTTCGGGTACTCGAGCTTGGCGCGGTCGAGGCCGCGCGAGGCGGCCATGATGATGTGGTCGAGGTCGCGCTCGCCGCCGCGGTTCCGCTTCATCGGGTTGAAGCGGAGCTCGAGCGTGGTGATGTTCTGGGTGCGGTACGCCCCGCCGATGGCCCCGTGCACGGATTGCTCGACGGCCAGGGGGCTCGACTGGATCAGCTCCGTCCACTTGTAGATCGCGTCGAGCTCGGGCAGCCCCTTCACCCCGCGCGGGTCGACGGTGACGAGGTCGACGAAGTCCCAGTAGTCCTTCACCGGGAGCGCGATTCCCTGCTCGTGGCTGAGCGTCCACATGACCGCCGGGTCGACGGAGCCGCCGAGGTGCGTGTGCAGCTCCGCGAGGCCGACGCGGCGCAGCTCGTCGACGAGGGCGAGGCTCTCGGGCACGGTCAGCTCTGTCTCCCGGCGGCCGCGGCGAGCGTCCCGCGCGCGAGCCGGTCGGGGAGGGTCGCGAGCCGCTCGACGGGCTCGGCGCTGAAGACGAAGCGGACATGGCGGTCGGCGACCGGCCCGCCCCAGCCGACCATGGCCGTCGCCGCGATCGCGCTCTCCTCGAGCAGGAGCCGCGATGCCGTGGGCGCGTCGAGGCCCAGCGCGGCAGCGTCGAGCAGGAGCGACCAGCCCCCGCCCGGGCTGACCACGGGCCAGCCGGCGAGCGCGGCGAGGATGGCGTCCCGGCGGCGCTCGAGCTCGGCGACGCACTCGGCCACGTGATCCTGCTGGCCGCGCAGCACGGCGGCGGCAGCCGCCCGGGCGATCCCGACCGGCGTCGTCGTGTTGTAGACGTGAGCCCACCCGGCGTCCTCGACCGTCTCCGCGGGGCCCGCGACCCAGCCGACACGCCAGCCGATCATCCTGTGCTCCTTCGAGAGGGAGCCGACGACGATGGTGCGCTCGGCCATCCCCTCGAAGTGGAGGGGATGCAGGAGCGGCCGGCCGTCGAAGAGGACGGCCTCCATGGCCGAGTCGTAGACGAGGGCGAGGTCGCGCTCCCGGCACAGGTC
>DASPGT010000062.1:0-29797 GCA_035620475.1 Gaiellaceae bacterium
GATCACCGTCGTGTGCAGCGAGCGGTACATGTTGAACTTGGGCATGGCCACGTAGTCCTTGAAGCGGCCGGGCATGGGCTTCCAGAGCGAGTGGATGACGCCGAGCGCGCCGTAGCAGTCGCGCTCGCCCTCCTTCTCGTCGCGCTCGACGAGGACGCGCATCGCGGTCAGGTCGTAGATCTCGTTGAACTCCTTCCCGCGCTTCGCCATCTTCTCGTAGATGGAGTAGAAGTGCTTCGCGCGCGAGGAGATCTCGGCGGGGATCCCGACCTTGTCGAGCTCGCGCTTCAGCACGCGGCCGGCGCCGTCGACGTACTTCTCGCGCTCGGCCCGGCGCTCGTTCACCATCGCCTGGATCTCGGCGTACTTGCGCGGGTGGAGCGTCTGGAAGGCGAGGTCCTCGAGCTCCCACTTGATCGTGTGGATACCGAGGCGATGCGCGAGCGGCGCGTAGACCTCGAGCGTCTCGCGGGCCTTCTGGAGCTGCTTCTGCTTCCCCAGGTACTCGATCGTCCGCATGTTGTGAAGGCGGTCGGCGAGCTTGATGAGGATCACGCGGTGGTCCTCGGCCATCGCCACGATCATCTTCCGGTAGTTCTCGGCCTGGGCCTGCTCGCGGCTCTGGAAGTGGATCCGCGTCAGCTTCGTGACGCCCTCGACGAGGCGCGCGACCTCGTCGCCGAACTCGTCGCGCACCTGCTCCATGGTCGAGTCGGTGTCCTCGACGACGTCGTGGAGGATGCCGGCGGCGACGGTGGCGTCGTCGCTCCGCAGCTCGGCGAGGATGACGGCGACTCCGAGCGGATGGAGGATGAAGTCCTCCCCGCTGCGCCGCTGCTGGTGCTCGTGCGCCTCCGAGGCGAAGCGGTACGCCCGCTCCAGGAGGTCCCGATCGACGTCGGGGTTGTACGCCGCCACCTGCGCCACGAGCTGGTCGAACTGCTCGCGGTGCCGCTCGGCGGACGCGGTGAGCACCTGACCCGCCACGAACCCATCTTAGCCTCCTGGGTTGTTGGCTCAGCCCCCCGACGGGTGGGTCTCAGGGCGCTTCCTCGGCGAGGAAGGGCTGGACGACCCGGCGCCACTCGTCCGGACGCTCCAGGTGGACGTCGTGACCCGCGCCGGGAACTGCGGCGAGCGCGGCGCCCTCCACCCGGGCGATCATCGCCTGCCCTTCGTCGGCGGGCAATCCGTGCTCGCCGCGGACGACCAGGGTAGGACACCGTATCGAGCTCCACTCGTCCCACCATCCGGCCGCCGACTCGCGAAGCGTACGCAGCAGCGTCTGCACGTCGAAGCGAGGCCACAGCCCGCCCTCGCGCGCCTCCAGACCACGCGCCCACGCCCGGGCCCGCAGGGACTCGCCGCCGAAGAACCGAATCGCTGCGTCGACGTCGCGGAAGGGAACGGGCCAGGACTCGAGCCAGGCGCGAACGTCGGCTTCCGCGTCCGGATCAGGAGCCGGCGACGCTTCCGCGACGACCAGGCGCGCGACCCGTTCCGGATGCAGCGCGGCGGCGAGGAACGCGATCAGCCCGCCGAAGGACTGACCGACGACAGCCGCGCGCTCGACGCCGAGCGCATCGAGCCAGGCCGTGAGGTCGGTGACGAAGGCCCGGGGCGCGACGGTCCAGGGGACCTTGTCGCTGTTTCCGTGCCCGCGCAGGTCGGGTGCCACGACTCGATGCCGCCGGCAAAGCCACGAGGCGGTGTCGATCCACTCCCCTCCGTAGCCGGCCAGCCCGTGCAGAAGGATGACGGGCGGGCCGTGGCCGCCGAAGTCCACGGCTGCGAGCGAGACGTCCCCGCGCTCGAGCCGGAGCGCATCCATCGCGGCTCCGTCAGGCTGCCTCGGCGGCCGAGCCCTCCTGCAGTCCTGCGAGGAAGGTCGGCGATTCGACCAGCGGCCGCCAGCCTCCGGCGTCCTCGTCCAGGCCGAGCTCCCCGAAGACCTGCCGCGCCCACGGGCTCCAGCGCTCCGGGCCGGCGCGCCACTCGGCCAGCAGCATGCGCCGGAGCTCCTCGAACCGCGGGGGAGTGTCGAAGATCTCCCTGACGAGGAGCTGCGGCGTCACGGTGCCGTTCCAGCGGTTGGCGGCGAGCCTGAACGCGACGTCGTAGCGCCCCGGCCGGCGGAAGCGGTCGAGGGCGGCGCCGCGGCCGAAGGCGATCGCGCCCGAGCGTGCCCCGGCCGCATGGACCGCCAGCCGGAGGTGCTTTCCGTCCCCGACCGCGTCCAGGTCGGACAGCTCGGTGCCAAGCGCGAGCAGGGTGACGTTCGGGTTTCCGAGGCCGAAGGGCGCGAGGCGCTCGAGCTCCTCGCAGAGCCCGAGCGTGAGCTCGTCCCCGCGCACGACCGCGTCCACGACTGTCACCGGCGTGAGCTCTGCGGGCGTCAGCACTGAGGCGGCGTGCTCCGCGAAGGCCTCGGCGAACGCCTCGATGTCCTCCTGGGCGATGGAGAGGCCGGCGGCCGCGCGGTGCCCGCCCCAGCGTCCGAGGAGGTGCGAGCAGGCGCCCAGGGCGCCGTGGAGGTCGAAGGCGCCGACCGAGCGGCCGGACCCCACCCACTGCTCGCCCGGCTCGCCGCCCGCGATCAGCACGACCGGGCGGTGGAAGCGCTCGACGAGGCGCGAGGCGACGATCCCGATGACGCCCCGGTGCCAGTCCTCGCCGGCGATCACGTAGCCGAGCCGGCGGCGCTTCGGCTCCGGCCATTCCTCCACCTGGCGGATCGCGTCGCGCAGGATCCGGTCCTCGACCGCCTGGCGATCGCGGTTCAGGGCCTCGAGCTCGCCCGCCAGCCGGGCCGCCTCGGCCTCGTCGTCGGTGAGCAGGAGGTCGAGGGCCGCGCCGGGGTGGCCGAGGCGCCCGGCCGCGTTGATGCGCGGAGCGAGCCGGAACGCGATCATTCCCGTGTCGACGGTCGCCGGGTCGACGCCGGCCGCGCGCATGAGCGCCCGGAGGCCCGGGTTGTCGGTCCGCGCGAGTCGCCGCATCCCTGCGGCCACGAGCGCGCGGTTCTCGTCCAGGAGCGGGACGACGTCCGCGACGGTGGCCAGCGCGACGAGGTCGAGGTGCCGGTCGAGCCCCTCGACCCCGAGGGCCTCCAGCAGCTTGAGGACGACGCCGGTGCCGCAGAGCTCCGGGAACGGGTACTCCGAAGGCCTCGTGGCCACGATCGGGCAGTCCGGCAACGTCTCAGCCGGCCGGTGGTGGTCCGTGACGATCACCTCCAACCCGGCGGCTCTCGCCTCCGCGATCTCGTCAACCGCGGTGATGCCACAGTCGACGGTGAGCACGAGGCTGATGTTCTCTCGAGAGAGACGCGTCAGCGTCTCTCTCGACACACCGTAGCCCTCTTCGAAGCGGCTCGGCAGGTGCCACTCGACGTCCGCGCCGAGCCCGCGCAGCGCGGTGACGGCGAGCGCGGTGGCGCAGATGCCGTCCACGTCGTAGTCGCCGTGGACGCAGATCCGCCCGCCCGCCGCGATCGTCTCGCGGATCCGCGTGCACGCCGCCTCGACGTCCCCGAGCAGGAACGGGTCGTGGCCGGGCGGCTCCGCGGCCAGGAAGGCCCGCGCCGTCTCCGGGTCGGAGTAGCCGCGCCGGACGAGGACGCTGGCGGTCGCGTCGCCGACGCCGAGCGCCGTGGCGAGCCGTCCTACCTCCCCGCGCGGGCACGGACGGATCGTCCAGGTGCCCTCGTGCATCGCAGTCCACCGTACGGCCGGGATCGGACGGACCGGCTGCAGGAGCGGGCTTTCCGGCACATGGCTATTCTCAGACCGGGGTGAGCGACTCGAACTACACGTCGGGGGACGACTACGTCGTCGAGTTCCTCGGGTACCGCTTCAGCTTCAACGCGATCGACTTCGAGCAGCGGGTCAACGCCGCCGCGGTGCGCCTGCGGCTCGTCGAGCCCGGCGAGCTCGAGGAGGCGGAGACCGCCGACCTCGTCGAGCTCACGGCGCACGGCCGGATCGACGACCCTCGGAGCCCGCTCGGCGAGTACCTCGTCCGCCAGTGGGAGCGGGTCGCCCTCGTGAACGACGAGTCGCTCGTCTACTGGCTGCGCAAGTTGATCTTCCGCGGCGCGTGGCTCGACCAGCGCGTGAAGGAGAACCGCCTCGAGGTCGACTGGGACGGCGACACGGCCGAGTTCGGCTACAAGGAGCCCGACGGCGGCCGCGCCCTCCTCGAGCTCGCCCCCGTGCCCTCCTGGCACGAGCTCCAGTTCCGCCGGTAGACGACGAAGGCCGGCTTTCGCCGGCCCCCGTCGATCGGATCTCGCGCCCGGGCTAGCGCTCGAGCTTCGAGCCGTGGTAGGCCATCTTCTCCTTGGCCGTGTTCGACGCCTTGTCGGTGCCGTTCACGGACGACTTCGTCATGGCGAAGATGAGGGTCGAGTGCGCGATCGCATCCGACATCTGGCCAAGCACGATCGTGTTCACGTTGGCGATGGTGTCGCACGCCAGGTGGTAGCACGGGTCGTAGGCGACGCCTGCCGTGCCACCGTAGATCGCGGCCTGCTCGGCCGTCTTGATCCCCTCCGCCCCGGTGAAGAGCCCGCCGGCCGGGATGCCCGCGTTGATGAACGCGTCGTAGTCCGAGCGGCCGTCGAACTCGGTCGGCTCGGTGGCGAGCCCCTGTGAGGTGAAGTAGTCGACGAAGACGGACTCGATGTGGCCGGAGCCGCTCGGCCCGTCGACGCCGAACGCCGAGCCGTCGCCGTCGTAGACGAAGCGGACGAAGTTCGGCGAGCCGACCATGTCGTGGTTGAGGTTGAGCGCGATGTCCTTCAGGTCGCGCTTCGCGAGGTGGTCGACGTAGTACTGGGAGCCGATCAGGCCGTCCTCCTCGGCGCCCCAGAACGCGAAGCGCACGCGGTTCACCGGCTCGATCCCGAGCTCGGCCATCTGGAGCGCCGTCTCGAGGATGGCCGACGTGCCCGATCCGTTGTCCTGGATGCCGGGGCCCTCGTCGACGGAGTCGAGGTGGGCGCCGACGAGCACGGTGCGGTCGGCACGGCCGGTCGGGGTGTCGGCCAGGACGTTCGCGGTCGCCGTGGTGATCGTCTCGGCGTCCACGGCCACCCGGACCGTGACCGCCTGGCCGCCCGTGACGCGGTTGTAGAGCTCCTCGCCGACGGCGAAGGACGTCCCGATCACCGGGAGGCTCATCTGCGGCGGGTCGAGCGTCCCCGCGATGACGCCGAGTCGGTCGTCGTTCGGGTCGTCGTTGCCCTCGTTGAAGATGACGACGGCGACGGCGCCGGCCGCCTGCGCGTTCTCGGCCTTGAGGCGGAACGTGCAGGTGCCGCGCTGGACGAGCGCGATCGCGCCGGCCGGGAAGCCGGCGAAGTCGGCGGCCGAGCAGCCGCTCGCGGCGCCGCCGGGGGACGGGATAGTGATCCCGCCGGCGAGCGCCAGCGGCGCGGTGAAGTCGCCGGCGCCCGAGTAGTCCATGGGCGAGTACTCGGCGTCGAGCCCTTCCGCGTAGACCTTCGGGTCGGGCGAGACGCGCTCGAACGCGCTCGAGTTGAGGACGAACTGGTCGTACGTGAAGTTCTGGACGGTGACCTCGTAGCCGGCTCCGGTGAGGAGGTCGGCGACGTAGTCAACCGAGGCCGCATAGCCGGGCGTGCCCGACGCGCGGGTGCCGCCGTTGGCGTCGGCGATCGCCTGGAGCGCCGCCTCGTGCTCCATGACGCCGGCGACGGTGACGGCGTTGCGCAGGGCGGTGGTGTCCGTCCCGACGGCGGTCGAGCTCAGCGGCGCCAGCACGAGCGCCGTGAGTGCTGCGGCAAGCAGCAGCAGGAGTTTCCGCTGCAAGAGATGCCCCCTTGGGTCGCTTGTATGTCGCTGGGCCGGTCCTGACGGCCGACCGGCCGGTCCCAGAGGCGCGACGGTACCACAGCGGGGCCGCAGGTCGAGCAGTTGGAGGGGCCGGCTCGCGCCGGCCCCTCCAATCCAGTCCTCTCGGGTTTCTAGGTCTGGCGGAAGATCCAGAGGCCGCTGTCGCGGTCGCTCCCAAGGACGATGGTGCTTCCGTTCCGGACGAAGGTCTCGACGCCCCAGAAGTCGTTCCCGTTCGGGTCGAGGTACCCGCCGGTCTCGATGAGCTCACCCCCGACGATCTGCAGGGCGCGCAGGCCTCCCGAGTAGTACGAGAGCCACGCGCGGTCCGCCTCGTCGGGATCGGTTGCGACCTCGTGGACGGTCAGGTCGCCGAACCCGGACGAATAGGCGGGGTCGTGCGCCTCGGGAATCGCGAAGGTGTCGATCTCCGCCATCGTCGAGGCGTCGTACAGGTGGACGTAGCCCCATCCGTCGAAGATCGAGCCGACCTCGACCCGCTCGCCGAGCGTCCCGACGTCGGGCTCGTTGTTCGGCTCGTCGGCGTACGGCAGCTCGAAGCTCGGCGTCGTGTTGAACATGTGGTGGTAGGCCGTGTGCGTCGTGCAGACGGTGACGATCGGCTCGTGGGCCGGGAAGGCGCCCGAGCCGCAGAAGGGCGGCAGCGGCTCCGGGTCCTCGCCGAGGTGCCGTGCGACGAGGACGACCGCGTCGTAGCCGGCCATATGGCCGGCTTCCGCCTTCTCGCCGGGGAAGCACGCCTCTTCCGGCGCGCTCGGATCCTGCTCCGGCCCGCGCTGGAGAACCACGATCCTCTCCTCGCCGGGGGCAAGCGCCGGCCAGGCGATGGAATCGGCCGGCGGGATCGGCTCGGAATCCGGACAGCCGTAGCCGCCGTAGACGACAGGCCCGTTCAGCTTCAGGTCGGGGAGGATCGTGACGGAGGCCCCGCCTCCGGTCGGAGCGGTCTGGTACTCCGTGCCGGCGTTGGATCCCGACGTGATCGAGAACAGCGTCGAGCGGTACGCGTCGAAGTCCTCGTCGGTCGCGATGAAGTAGCGGTTGTCGAGCGTGAACTCGGCCTGGTGGCCGTTGCCCTCCGGCGTCAGCGCCGCACCCGTCGATTCGAGCAGCTCGGGGTCGGGGTTGTTGTAGTCAGTGTCCCCGAGGAAGATCGCGTTCGCCGGATCCGTCACGTCGAGTTGCACGAAGCCGCCGTCCCAGTACGACACGAGCATGATCCAGCGGTCGCCGATCTTCTTGACGGTCATGTCGTGGATGAAGGACTCGGTCAGGTTGAGGTCGGGCTGGTCGACGTCGAAGTCGTTCAGGTCGTATTCGGCGATCAGCCGCGGGCGCTTCGGGTTCGTGATGTCGAGGATGTCGACGTCCGGAAACTCGATGTTGTCGACGATCACGACGTAGCCGTTCGCGCCGGCGTCCCAGGCGAAGGCGCTGTGGATCTCGAACGAGTCGCGCGAGCCCGCGGGCTTGTCACCCCAGTGCTCGGAGAGCTTGACCGGCTTGAGCGGGTTCGTGACGTTGAAGAGCGAGACGCCGCCCTTGCCGTTCTTGCCGCACTGCTCGTTGTTCATCACGAGCACGTCGCCCGTGAACGGCTTCGTGGTCAGGCGAAGCACCTGCATGCCCTCGCCGGGCCGTGAGTCCTGGTGGTGCGCGATGAAGCCAACCTTCTTCGGGTTCGCCAGGTCGCGGATGTCGACCACCCACGCGCCGGCGTCAGGAGTGGTCTGGCCGCCCGTCTCCGGGCCGGCGCAGTCCGGCTCCCCCCAGTTGGCCACGAACGCATAGGTGCCGGCTGGGTTCACCGTCACGTCCGCGACGAGGTCCGGCGTAGTCGTCAGCACTGCCTTGCCCACGAGCTCGACGTTGCCCCAGGCCCCGGTTCCCAGCAGGTGGCCGTCGGGCTCGCCATGCTGCTGTGGGTGCGCCCCCGCGCCCGCCGTCGCCAGGCCGGCCGCGAGCAGGCAGGCCAAGGCGAGCGATCGCATGCTTTTCCCCTTCACGTCTCCCCTCCTCGTCAGTGTCGCCGGACGGCCACCGGAGACGTTCCCAGATCAGGCGCTCGAATGTAGCAGACGCCACCTGAGGTCGGAAAGCGGCTAGAAGAGCGCGCCGGCAGCCGCCGCGGCGCGGGCCTGCTTGCGGCCCGCCTCCGTGACGATGCGGCCGCGCGGCGTGCGCTGGATGAGACCGAGCTGGAGCAGATAGGGCTCGTAGACGTCCTCGATCGTGTCCGGCTCCTCCCCGAGCGCCACCGCCAGCGTCGAGAGCCCGACGGGCCCGCCGTCGAACTTGTGCGCGATGGCGGCGAGGAGCTCGCGGTCGGCCCGCTCGAGGCCGTGCTCGTCCACCTCGAGGAGCACGAGGGCCTCGCGGGCGACCGCGAGGGTCACGGCGCCGTCGTGCCGGACCTCGGCGACGTCGCGCACGCGGCGGAGGATGCGGTTCGCCACGCGCGGCGTGCCGCGGGCCCGGCGCGCGATCTCCTCGCTCGCCTCCTCCGCGACCTCGACGTCGAGGATCCGCGCGGAGCGGCGCACGATGCGGGCGAGCTCCTCGGGCTCGTAGTGCTCGAGCCTGTACGTCATGCCGAAGCGGTCCCGCAGCGGCGTCGTCAGGAGGCCGGTGCGGGTCGTCGCGCCGACGAGGGTGAAGGGCGGCAGGTCGAGCGTGAGCGTGCGTGCCGCCGGTCCCTGCCCGACGATGATGTCGAGGCGGAAGTCCTCGAGCGCCGGATAGAGGATCTCCTCGACGGCGCGGTTGAGCCGGTGGATCTCGTCGACGAAGAGCACGTCGCGCTCCTCGAGCGAGGTGAGGATCGCGGCCATGTCGCCCTTGCGCTCGAGCGCGGGGCCGGCGACGCTCCGGAGGCCGACGCCGAGCTCCTCGCGGACGATGAAGGCGAGGCTCGTCTTGCCCAGCCCGGGCGGGCCGGCAAGGAGGACGTGGTCGAGGGCCTCCCCCCTCCCCTTCGCCGCCTCGAGCGCGATGGCCAGCTGCTCCTTGACGCGCTCCTGGCCGACGAACTCCTCCAGCGAGCGCGGCCGCAGCGAGCCGTCGAGCTCCTCCTCGTCGGCGGCGAGGACGGCGGTGGTGACCCGCTCGCTCACGCGGCCCTCAGCGCCTGGCGGACGCGCTCGGCCGGGGGCAGGTCGGGATCGGTATCCGCGAGGCGCTGCTCGGCCTCGGCGGGCGTGTAGCCCAGCTCGACGAGGGCGTCGCGCGCGACGACGTGCCCGTCGCCCGGACCGAGGTACGGAGCCTCCTCGACCGCGGCGAGCGGTGCGATCCGCTCCTTCAGCTCGAGGACGACGCGCTGCGCCGTCTTCCTGCCGATGCCGGGGATCGTCTGGAAGAGCTCGGCGTCCTCGCGGACGATCGCGCGCCTGAGCTCCGCCGGCGAGTAGCCCGAGACGATCGCGAGCGCGACCTTGGGCCCGACGCCGGAGACGCCGAGGAGCTGCTCGAAGAGCTCCCGCTCCCCCGCGTCCGCGAAGCCGTAGAGCTGGAGCGCGTCCTCGCGGACGTGCAGGTGCGTCTCGACGACGACCTCGTCCGCGCCGTCGGCCTTCTGCACCGCGGAGGGCGTCGCGTGGACGCGGTAGCCGACGCCGCCCACGTCGAGCACGAGCCCGTCGGCGTCGCGCGCGACGGGCTTCCCGCGCAGGCGCGCGATCACCGGCGGCCTCCGGCGAGCGCGAGGAGCGGCGGCGCGAGCGCGTGGCAGATGGCCACGGCGAGCGCGTCGGCGGCGTGGTGCGGCCTGGGCGTCTCCGCGAGGCCGAGCACGGCCTTGACCATGCGCTGCATCTGGGTCTTGTCGGCGCGACCGTAGCCGCAGACGGACTGCTTCACCGTCGCGGGCGGATACTCGGTACAGGGCACGCCGGCCACCGCGCACGCGACGAGCGCGGCGCCGCGCGCCTGCCCGACGGAGAGCGCGATGCGGGCGTCGGCGCCGACGTAGGACTCCTCGAGCGCGACCGCCTCCGGCTCGTGCCGGGCGATGAGCTCCGCGACCTCGTCGTGGATCAGCCGCAGGCGCGCAGCCGCGGGGTCCCGCGGCGAGGTCTCCCACCAGCCGAACTCCACCGCCCTGAGGCGGCCGCCGCCGTCGCTTGTCACGATGCCGAAGCCGCACGCTGCCGTGCCCGGGTCGATGCCGAGGACCTTCACGAGTCGAGGTTAGGCGCCGGACCGGACGTTCCTGCCGGTGCGCCCCGGGGTTACGTGAGGAGGTTCGCCTTGACGCCGGGGTTGTCGGCGCACCACGAGCGCAGCGCTCCGAACACCTTCGCGCGCTGCTCCGCGTCCGTCAGCGGGCGGTCGGGCGACCACACCCGGACCTCGAAGACCTCCGCCGAGCGCGGCTCGCTGGGGCAGCCCTCCTGCTGAAGGTGGCTGCGGAGGGAGTCCATGAACGCGGGGTCGCTGATCTCGATCTGCATGGCGATCGGCAGAAGTATCGGCCGTAGCCGGGACGGACTGGAGTGCGACCTACGCCGCGACGGCTTCGAGGATCCCCTCGGGGATGTCGAAGTTCGCGTAGACGGCCTGGACGTCGTCGTTCTCCTCGAGCGCGTCCATGAGGCGGAGCAGCTTCTTCGCGGTCGACTCGTCCCCGACGGCGACCGTCGTCTTCGGGAGCATCGTGAGCTCCGCGGACTCGAACGCGATGCCGGCCTCCTCGAGCGCGGTCCGGACCGACGCGAGGTCGTCGGGCGCCGCGATCACCTCGTAGCTCGTGCCGTCCAGCGAGACGTCCTCCGCGCCTCCGTCGGCGGCGACGAGCATGAGCTCGTCCTCGTCCGTCGCCTCTGCCGGGACGATGACGACGCCCTTGCGCTCGAAGAGCCAGGCGACGGCGCCGCTCGTCCCCAGGTTCCCGTCGTTCTTGGCGAAGATGTGGCGCACCTCGGCCGCCGTGCGGTTGCGGTTGTCGGTCAGCGCCTCGACGAAGACGGCCACCCCGCCGTCGCCGTAGCCCTCGTACGTGACGGTCTCGTAGGACTCGCCGTCGGAGGTCGCGCCGGAGCCGCGGGCGATCGCGCGCTCGATGTTCTCCTTCGGCATCGAGCTGTCGCGCGCCTTCTGGATGGCGGTGGCCAGCGTGGCGTTCCCGTCCGGGTCGGGCCCGCCCTCGCGGGCGGCGACGATGATCGCACGCGTCAGCTTCGAGAAGAGCTTGCCGCGCTTCGCGTCGGCCGCGCCCTTCTTGTGCTTGATGCTCGACCACTTGCTATGCCCGGACATGCGTCTCCTCGTGAACGAGGTCGAGGAACCGCGCGTGGACGCGGGTGTCGTCCGTGAGCTCGGGGTGGAACGACGCGGCCAGCACCCGGCCCTGGCGGACGAGCACGGGCTCGCCCTCGAGCCGGCCGAGCACCTCCACCTCGGGGCCGACCTCGACGAGCCGCGGCGCCCGGATGAACACGCCCCGGACGGGCCCGTCCTCGCCCTCGAGGTCGACATCGGCCTCGAAGCTCGCCACCTGGCGCCCGAACGCGTTGCGTGCGACCTCGACGTCGAGGAGGCCGAGGTGAGCGCGGTCGAGGAGGATCATCCCGGCGCACGTCCCGAAGAGCGCGCCCGGGAACGCCGCGACCGGCTCCTCCAGGCCGCCGATCCGCATGAGCCGCTGGATCGCGGTGGACTCCCCGCCGGGAACGACCAGCCCGCCGAGGCCCTCCAGCTGCTCCGGCCGGCGCACCTCGACCGCGTCCGCGCCGAGCCGCCGCAGCATGGCCGCGTGCTCGCGAAAGTTCCCCTGGACGGCCAGGACCCCGATGCGAGTCGGATCGCTCATTCCCGTGAAACTCTACCCCCGGGGGCCTTCGGCCCCTCGCCCCCGCTCACGACGCTAGCAGCGAAAACGTGCCGCGTGTGTGCCGGTTCGCAACGAGTTCGTGCCGGTGCGCCGCCCGGGGTCGGTGACGGCTACCAGCCGCGGGTCTCGAGCAGCTCTTCCGGCGCCAGGGCGGCGGCGTCGAGGCCGCGCATCGGCTCGCCCAGGCCGGTGGAGACGCGCGCGAGCGTCTCCGGGTCGGAGAAATGCGTTGTCGCCTCGACGATCGCCTTCGCCCGGGCGAGCGGCTCGGACGACTTGAAGATGCCGGAGCCGACGAAGACGCCGTCGGCGCCGAGCTGCATGCAGAGCGCAGCGTCGGCCGGCGTGGCGATCCCGCCGGCGGTGAAGGTCACGACGGGCAGGCGCCCGTTCTCGGCCACCCACTGCACGAGCTCGACCGGCGCTTGCAGCTCCTTGGCCTCCGTGTAGAGCTCCTCCGGCGCGAGCGTCCCCAGCCGGCGGATGTCGCCGAAGACGGCGCGCATGTGCCGCACGGCGTTGACGATGTCGCCGGTCCCGGCCTCACCCTTGGTGCGGATCATGGCCGCGCCCTCGCTCAGGCGCCGCAGCGCCTCGCCCAGGTTGCGGCAGCCGCACACGAAGGGGATCCGGAAGGCCCACTTGTCGATGTGGTGCGCCTCGTCGGCGGGAGTGAGCACCTCGCTCTCGTCGACGTAGTCGACCTCGAGCGCCTCGAGGATCTGCGCCTCGACGAAGTGGCCGATCCGCGCCTTGGCCATGACCGGGATGGACACTGCCTCCTGGATCTCGCGGATCTTCGTCGGGTCGGCCATGCGTGCGACGCCGCCCTCGGCGCGGATGTCCGCCGGCACGCGCTCGAGCGCCATCACCGCCACCGCGCCCGACTCCTCGGCGATCCGCGCCTGCTCGGCAGTCGTGACGTCCATGATCACCCCGCCCTTGAGCATCTCGGCGAGGCCGCTCTTGACCCGCATCGTCCCGAGCTCGGCCATGGGAGAAAGTCTATCTACGCGGTCAACAGCTCAAGGGCCGCGTCCGGCTCCTTGAACGGCGGGATCACGTAGATGCCGGCGGCCCGCGACCGCGCCTCCTCGGCGAGCTGGCGGGCCAGCTCGAAGCCGACCTCCCGGGCGGCGGCGCCCGCGCCGGCCAGGCGCTCCTGAACCGGCTCGGGGATCGTGATCCCCGGCACCTCGTTGTGCAGGCGCAAGGCGAGCTGGTAGCTCGTCAGCGGCCACACGCCCACGAGCAGCGGGATGGGCGACTCGCCGCCCAGCAGGTCGAGGAACCGGTCGAGATACCCGATGTCGAACAGCGCCTGGGTCATGGCAAAGCGCGCGCCCGCGGCGATCTTCTCGCGGAACCTCTCGACCTCCTGTTCGAGCTCGTCCGCCGACGGGTTGACCGCCACCCCGACGAAGAAGGACGTGGGCGCGTCGATCGCCTTCCCCGAGAAGTCCTCGCCCCGGTTCAGATGGCCGAGCATCGAGACGAGCCCGATCGCGTCGACGTCGTAGACGCCGCTCGAGCCGGGGTAGTCGCCGACGTGCGGCGGGTCGCCGGTGACGGCCAGGATGTTCCGCACACCCTCGCTGTGCGCGCCCAGGAGCTGCGACTGGAGGCCCATGATGGAGGCGTCGCGCGGCGTCACGTGCGGGATCGTCTCGAGCTCGACCGAGCGCTCGATCGCGGCCGCGGCCATGAGCGCCGAGAGGCGGGCGCGCGCCATCGGGTTGTCGTTGATGTCGACGGCGTGCACGAGCCCGGACGCGCGCAGCCGCGCGGCGACGCCGAGCATCGCCTCCATGTTCGTCCCCTTGGGCGGGTCGAGCTCGACGGAGACGGCCCACTCCCCCGCCTCCAGCCGCTCCTGGAGCTGCGTCTTCCCGGCCTCCAGCGCCGGGCGGGCGGCGACCTCGCGCTCCACCACGAACAGCGCGACGCGAGGCTCGCGCCCCTCCTCCATCGCCGCGCGGATGGCCGCGATCTGCGCCGGCGTCGTCCCGCAGCAGCCGCCGATGACCTTTGCCCCCTGCGCGTGCGCCTGCGCCGCGAACTCGGCGAAGTAGTCGGGCGTCGCGTTCGGGTAGACGATGCGCCCGCCCGAGCGGCTCGGCAGGCCGACGTTCGGCTGGGCCGTCAGCGGGAGCCCGTTCGCGGCCGCGCTCATCTCGCCGAGAGCCGTGAGCGCCGCCTGCGGCCCCAGCCCGCAGTTCGCGCCGGCAGCCACCACGCCGAGCTCGCCGAGCAGCGCCACCGCGTCGCGCGCCTGCACGCCCGCGAGCGTCTGCGCGTCCTCGTCGAACGTCAGCTGGGCGACGATCGGAAGCGACGAGACGTCCTGCACCGCCCGGATCGCGGTCTCCAGCTCGTCCAGGTCGTAGAACGTCTCCACGAGGAAGAGGTCGACGCCGCGCCCCTCGAGCAGGCGCGCCTGCTCGTGGAAGACCGCGTAGGCGTCCTCGGCGCCGGTCGTCCCCTCGAGGTCGCCGAGCGGCCCGATCGCGCCGCCGATCAGCACCGGGGCCCCCGCCACCTCCCGCGCCTCGCGGGCGAGCTTGACCCCGCGCTCGACGATCTCCTCGAGCCGGTCGTCGAGGTACTGCGCCGAGAGCTTGCGGCGGTTCGCGCCGAAGGTGTTCGTCTCGATCAGCTCGGCGCCGGCGCGGATGAACCCGGCGTGAACGCCGATCACCGCCTCCGGCGCCTTCAGGTTCGCCTCCTCGGGGCAGCGGAGCCGCGGCACGGCCGCGCTCAGGAGCGCGCCGGTACCTCCGTCGCCCACGACGACTCGGTCCTCCGCCAGACGCTCCTCGAAGCGGCCCATGAGCTGAGAGTAGCCGTCTCGGCTGAGCCGGCGACCACGGATCCGGGTGGCGCGCGAGCCGGCCGGGCGCGAGACTGCGCGCATGCACGACTCCGGCGCAGCGCTGCACCCGTCCGCGTCGTTCAGCGCCACGCTCCGGGTTCACCTCGAGGACCGCCCGGGCATGTTCGCACGACTCGCCGAGGCGATCGGAGAGGCGGGCGGCAACCTGGGCGCCATCGACCTGGTCCGGGTCGAGCGGGGCACGAAGGTGCGGGACGTGACGGTGCTCGCAGCCGACGAGGGGCACATCGGGCGCATCGTGGAGGCCGTGCGCGCCGTTCAGGGCATCACGGTCGAGCACGTCTCCGACCGGACCTTCCTCCTCCACCTCGGCGGCAAGCTCGAGGTCGTCTCCAAGGCCCCTCTGAAGACGCGCGACGACCTCTCGATGGCGTACACGCCCGGCGTGGCCCGCATCTGCCGCGCGATCGCCGACGATCCCGAGACCGTCTGGAACCTGACGGTCAAGCAGAACACCGTCGCCGTCGTCACGGACGGGACCGCCGTGCTCGGCCTGGGCGACATCGGCCCGGAGGCTGCGCTTCCCGTGATGGAGGGCAAGGCGATCCTCTTCAAGGAGTTCGGCGGGATCGACGCCTGGCCGGTCTGCCTGGACACGACCGACCCGGATCGGATCGTCGACACGGTCGCGGCGCTCGCGCCCGTCTTCGGAGGGATCAACCTCGAGGACATCTCGGCCCCGCGCTGCTTCGAGATCGAGGCCCGCCTGCGAGAGCGGCTCGACATCCCGGTCTTCCACGACGATCAGCACGGGACCGCGATCGTCGTCCTCGCCGCCCTCCTGAACGCCCTCCGCGCCGTCGGCAAGCGGCTCGAGGACGCTCGCATCGTCATCACGGGCGCCGGCGCCGCGGGCGCCTCGACTGCGCGCATGCTCCTCGCGGCGGGAGCGGGCGAGGTCCTCGCCTGCGACCGGCACGGTGTCCTCTGCCCGGGCATTCGCGAGCTCGATCCTGCCAAGGCTGCGCTCGCCGAGGAGACGAATCCCGGCGGGCGGCGTGGGTCGGCCGACTCCGCGCTGGCCGGCGCCGACGTCTACATCGGCCTCTCCGCCCCGGGGGCGGTCAGCGTGGAGGGGATCCGGTCGATGGCGGATTCCGCGGTCGTCTTCGCGATGGCCAATCCGGTTCCCGAGGTCGCGCCGGAGGAGATCGAGGACCTCGTCGCCGTCGTCGGGACGGGCCGGTCCGACTACCCCAACCAGATCAACAACGTCCTCGCCTTTCCCGGTGTCTTCCGCGGCGCGCTCGACGCGCGGGCGACGACCATCACGCGCGAGATGGAGCTCGCCGCCGCCCACGCGCTGGCGAAGACCGTCGAGGCGGACGAGCTCTCGCCGGACTATGTGATCCCGAGCGTGTTCGACCGCCGCGTCGCGCCGGCGATCGCACAGGCCGTCGCGCAGGCCGCCGAGGAAAGCGGCGTCGCTCGGAAGAGCGCCCCGCAGCCCGGCGCCGGCGTCTAGATTCGGGCATGGCCGGGATCCGGCGCTGCGACGACGGCGACCTCGAAGCGATCCTCGCCGTCGTCAACGCGGCCGCGGGGGCCTACCGCGGCGTCATCCCGGCCGACCGCTGGCGCGAGCCCTACATGGAGCGGGAGGAGCTCGAGGCCGGGATCGCCGGCGGCGTCGTCTTCTGGGGCTGGGAGGACGGCGGCGAGCTCGTCGGCGTCATGGGCATCCAGCCGCTCGCGGACGTCGACCTGATCCGCCATGCGTACGTCGCTCCCGAACGCCAGGGCCGGGGAGTCGGCGGCGAGCTCATCGCTCACCTGCAGCGCCTGACCGACCGGCAGGTGCTCGTGGGCACCTGGGCCGCCGCCGAGTGGGCGATCCGCTTCTACGAGCGGCACGGCTTCGAGCTGGTGACGCCCGAGCAGAGAGACCGTCTCCTCCGGACGTATTGGACGATCCCGGAGCGCCAGATCGAGACGTCGGTCGTTCTCGCCAAGCCGCCGCTGGCGCCTGACGTGTTTCGCGTCTGAGAGTCCGGGAACACGTGGGCGCATGTGGTGGCCAGTGCTCGTCGTCGCTCTCTCGATCGCCCTGAGCGCCGGGCTCGCGATCCTCATCTCGCGCTGGCGCGTCCACCGCCACCGGCGCTAGCAGGCCCCCGTTCAGACACGTCCGAAAGGGCCGGTACGGTGCGCCTCCGTGCGCCTGATCGTCGCCCGCTGCGAGGTGCGCTACACCGGCCGTCTCTCGGCGTTCCTGCCGGAGTCGAACCGTCTACTCATGCTCAAGGCAGACGGGTCGTTTCTCGTTCATGCGGACGCAGGTGGCTTCAAACCTCTCAACTGGATGACGCCGCCGACGGTGATCGAGGAGGAGGGCGACCCGCTCGAGCGCCTGGTCGTCCGCAAGCGGGCGGGCAGGAGCGAGGACCGGCTCGAGATCGTCGTCCACGAGGTGCTGAGCGACGTCGCCCACGAGATGGGCGAGGCGGCGCCGCTCGCCAAGGACGGCGTCGAGCGCGATCTCCAGGAGGCGATCGCGGCGAGCCCCGAGACGCTCGGCGCGGCGCTGCGCCTCGTCCGCCGCGAGTGGCCGACCGACATCGGGCCGGTCGACCTCATGTGCCGCGACGGCGACGACTGGGTCGCGGTCGAGATCAAGCGCGTCGGCACGATCGACGCGGTCGAGCAGCTGACGCGCTACCTGGAGCGGATCCGCGAGGACGCCGCCAAGGCCGAGTGCCGCGGCATCCTCGCCGCGCAGCGCATCCAGCCGCAGGCGGCGACGCTGGCCGCCGCCCGCGGCATCGCCTGCGCCGAGGTCGACCTCGAGCTCCTCCGTGGCGAGCGCGAGCCGGACCTCACGCTCTTCGGGGCTTAGCCACCGCTCGCCGTCACCTCCTCGACGCGCTCGTTCCGCGCGATCGCCCACAGCGGCTCGGTCGGCACGTCGTAGCCCCTGTGCGAGACGAAGGTGTGCGCGGAGACGCCTCCCTCGTCCGCCGGCAGGATCGGCCACACGCTGCCGTCCGCCTTGGCCCAGGTGCCGCCGTCATTCCAGATGAGCCCGTGGGGGTCCGTGCGCCCCCGCGTGCAGAGCGACTCGTGCACGCAGCGCAGGCCCTCGATCTCTGAGCCGCTCGGCGGGGCCCAGCCCGAGGTGCCCAGCCGCGCGATCGCCCCGAGCGCCCGGTAGTGGGGCGGCGGCACGATGTTCCAGAGGGCGTACTCCTTGGAGGCCCGCGACCCGGCGTCGTTCCACGCCATGTCGAACCCGAGCGGTGGCGCGAGCGCCCCCGGCACGAGCTCTCTGACGAGGATGCCCTGCTTTTTGTTGGCCGTCTGGCCCATCCAGTAGTAGCCCTCGGGGAGCTTCGGCTTGTAGACCGCGAGATCCATCCGGGCGCGACTGCCGGCGTCGGTGGCGACGAGGTCGAGGCCGGTCGCCGGCAGGACCTCGAGCGCCGGGATGTTCGGGATGACCCGGGAAGCGGCGCTCTCGATGTACTCCGCCGCGGCCCGCTTGAGCGCGGCCCGGCGCTTTCGATTCCGCTTGTCGACGAGCTGCCAGATCTCGACGAGGCTGCGCGGAGTGAAGTCGACGAGCACGGGATGCTTCCTGAAGGCGTTCATCCAGTAGGCGTAGCTGCTCGGGTCGAGCGGCTCTGTGAAGTCGCCGCCGACCGTCGAGAGCTGCGTGCGCGCGGCCTCGTTGAACGTGTCCAGCTGCGTCCCCCACCGCGTCCTCGCCTCCGCGTCGATCTGGCCGACGGCCGCCTTGTACGCCATCTGCGCGACGACCTCCAGGTCCTCGCGAATCGAGAACCTCGTCGTGTCGACGAACGCGGAGTACTCGGCGCGCCCGCCGACGACCGCGTTCACGACGAAGTGCGTGCCGTACTTCGCAATCGCCGCTTCCGGGGTGAGGGCCGTCTCGAGATCGCGGCTCACTCGCGGGAGGATCGTCAGCCGGGTCCAGTCCCCGAGCGAGACGATCCAGCCTCTGAAGACATGGCGCACCGTCACGAAGTCGTGCGCGATGCTGGCGCGCTGCTCCCGGCTGTAGGTCGTGCTCAGCGAGCCGGAGAAGAGACCGTACGAGCCCGAGACGCCGACTGCCGCCGAGAGCGACTCCTGGTAGTCGCGGATCGACTTGCCGCTCGTCGCCGAGAAGCTCCCCTCGGTCAGATCGCCGAGCTGCACCTTGACCGCGTTCGGGATCGCGTACGTCCTCCCGTTCGGGGCCGACACGGTCTTCACGTACGCGCCCAGGTCGAAGAGCGGCAGCGTGCGGCTCTCGACGTCCGCGTACTGCCCGGTCGCGTCGTAGCCGAAGCCGACCACGTCCGTGCCCGGAAGGTGCGGACGCACGCGACTCGGTTGCTGCTTTCGCGTCTGAAGGGTGGTGGACATGGTGTGCTCCTTCCCTCTGTACGAACCGCCGCAGCACGACCATCGTCCGCCCGCCCCGCCCCGGCCGCATCGGCAGACCCACGCATCAAGGTGCCTCGAACTACGGATGCCCGATGTGCCCGCGGAGCCGGGGCCGATGCGCGATGCTCCCCGGGTGCGCACCGTCCTCAACATCGTCTGGCTCCTCCTGGCGGGGCTCTGGCTCGCGCTCGCCTACGCGGTCGCCGGCCTCCTCCTCTGCATCACGATCGTCGGGATCCCCTTCGGCGTGCAGTCGTTCAAGCTCGGCGCCTACGCCCTCTGGCCCTTCGGCCGGGTGCTCGTGCCGAGCCCGACCCGGCTCAAGGGGCTGAGCGTCGTTGCCAACATCCTCTGGTTCGTGCTCGCCGGCTGGTGGCTCGCGCTCGCCCATCTGTTCACGGGGATTCTGCTCTGCCTGACGATCATCGGGATCCCGCTCGGGGTCGCCGACTTCAAGATGGCGGGAGCGGCCCTGGTCCCCTTCGGCAAGGAGATCGTGCGCACCACCGACCTGGCCGAGCCTCCCTCCGGGGCCATCACGGTTTCCGGCGGGCGCTAGTCGAATCCGCCTGCGGCCTGCGTCCGTAACCCCGTGCGACCGATGTCTCAGCGACTCGCAGTCCTCGCTGTCCTCGCCGTCCTGACGCTGCTCCCCCCGGCCGCCGCGGAGGCGAGGACCTTCTACGGGAGGGTCGGACCAGGCCCCACGATCACGCTCAAGCGCGGAGACGGGACCATCGTTCGCCGCATTCCCGCCGGCAGGCACGTCTTCGTCATCCGCGACCGCTCGAGCAGGCACAACTTCCATCTCCTCGGACCGGGCGTCGACCGGAGGACGGGCGTCGCCTTCACGGGCCGCCGCAGGTGGAGCGTCAGGCTGCAGGTCGGGACGTACCGGTACCGGTGCGACCCTCACCGGGCGACGATGCGGGGCAGGTTCGCGGTCGTTTGAGGCGCCGGCGAAGCGGAGTGGGCCCGCCTGGATTCGAACCAGGGACCAACGGATTATGAGTCCGCTGCTCTGACCAGCTGAGCTACGGGCCCGCAGCCGCTCCGAGCTTAGCGCCGCGACCGGGGAGCGGTTCCGTTTCGCGGCCGTCGGCGGGATTGGTAAGAATAGGCCCCGCATGTCCCGGAGCTTCAGGGTGCCGTCGTCGGGTCCGGCGCAGGAGGCCGCCTCATGAAGGTCTTCCAGGCGGAGCGCAGCCTGCGCACGCGCGGCGGCCTGGAGATCCGCGACATCACCGACGAGGTCCGCGAGTTCGTCTACGAGAGCGGCGTGACGGACGGGATCGCGTGCGTCTACTCACCGCACACGACCTGCATGGTGCGCGTGAACGAGTTCGAGGGGGGCTTCCTCGAGGACTTCACCAGGATGCTGCGCCGGCTCGTCCCGAGCGAGAAGTACTACGCCCACGACGACTGGGACCGCCGCACCGAGAACATCTGCCCGGAGGACATGGAGTTCGGGAACGGCCACTCGCACTGCATGGCCATGCTCCTCGGGCCGGCGGGCGAGTCGATCCCCGTCCGCGACGGCGAGCTCTGCCTGGGCACCTGGCAGCGGGTCCTCTTCATCGAGCTCGACCGCTCCCGCGACCGCCGCTGGCTCGTCCAGGTCGTCGGGGAGTAGCCGGCGCGCGCCACACGGCCCCAGAAACGGAAAACGGGGCCGCCGCAGACCCCGTTCCGTTTGGGTGGAAACCTCTTTCCGGAGTGCCCCCGCCGCATCGGGGCCCCGTAGGAGTTTTCCGCTATGCCTGGAGTTTCGGCGTTCTGCGCGGCTTCGGCCCCCCTCCGTCGGAGTTGACTGCGTCACCCTTCCGGGGTTGACCGCCCCGCTTCACTCCTAGCCCATGTCGGCCGTCCTCCTCGCCCTCGCCTCCGCCGTGTGCTTCGGCGCCATGGCCGTGGCGCTCAGAATCGGCATCAGGAGCCATCCCGAGCCCGACATCGCGGCGGTCGTCACGACCGTCGTCGGCTTCCTCGTCGCCGTCACGGCGGCCGCGTTCGAGAGCGGAACCGGCGAGCTCGCGCGGCCGAGGGAGCTCGCCGTCTTCGCCCTGGCGGGCCTGATCGCACCCGGCGTGTCCCAGATCTTCCTCGCGCTGGCCGTCCGCGACGCGGGGGCCAGCCGGACCTCGGTCGTGGTCGGGAGCGCCCCGCTCTTCGCGGCCACGCTGGCCATCCTGCTCCTGGACGAGCCCTTCGAGTGGCCGCTCGCGATCGGCGCGGTCCTGATCGTCGGCGCGGGGATCCTCCTGGCGGCGGAGACCGTGCGTCCCGCCCATTTCCGGCTCGCGGGGATGGCGTTCGCGCTGGCGGCGACGATCCTCTTCTCCACGCGCGACATCGTCGTCCGCTGGTACTCCGTGGACGCTGTGCTCGGCTCGGTCGAGGCGGCGGCGGCCGCCATGGCGGCCGGGACCCTCATGCTGCTCGCGTACGCAGTCGCCGTCAGGCGGGGGCAGGTCGTCCATGCCCTCACCCGGCCGGCGCTCCTCGGCTTCGTCCCCGCCGGGATCCTCTTCGGGCTCTCCTACGTGCTCCTCTTCGAGGCCTACTACCGCGGCAAGGTCACGGTCGTCTCGCCGCTCGTCGCCACGGAGTCGCTCTGGGGCGTCCTGCTCGCGGCGCTCGTCCTGCGCCGGAGCGAGCTCGTCGGGTCGCGCCTCGTCCTCGGGGCCGCCCTCGTCGTCGCCGGCGGCGCGCTCATCGGCGCGTTCCGCTAGCTCAGCCGCGTCGTCGTCACTCCCCGGGTGTCCATCTTGTCTGCCCTCCCGAAAGCGCGCATCATTTCCGCAGATATCCTTGAGGACGCTTCGCCGCCGGAGAGTGCGGGATCTCGCGATCGTGGTCGCTGTGGTCGCGCTCGGGGCGGTTGCGCTCACGGACGCGCTCCGCGACGGGCCGGCGGCCGAGGGCGGGCGAGACGGTCGGGCGGCGACTGCGGCGACGACGGGTGAGCGAGAGTCGTCGTCGACGACGATCGAGGAGCCGCAGGACGGTCAAACGTCGACCGCCGCGACGACGGACGACGCCGAGGCGTCGGTGCCGGCGCTGCCGGACGGGGCCGCGTCGGGTCTCCTCGTCTTCACGGTCCCCGGCGGCTGCGAGCTTCGGGCCATCGACCTCCGCTCGGGCCGAATGCTCGAGATTCCCCGGCTGGAGACGAATTGCGAGCTTTACGCCCCGCGCGTCGGGACGCGCGTCGCGTACAGCGTGCACGACGACTGGGGCACTTCCAAGAGGCACTTCAGCATTCTCGACCTCGAGAACCCGCGGGCGAGCTTCGGTGACTACCTGGGGGACTGGAATCCCGCCTGGAGCCCGGACGGCTCGACGCTCGCCTGGTGCGACGGCCGGTCCGGGTTCGAGCTCTCGCGCGGTCAGCGGCCGAAGCGTCTCCACGAGTGCCCGCAAGCGTACGATCCGAGCGGCGCGTTGGCGTCTGTGAACGGCCGGGAGATCGTGGTCGGCGGGCGCCCGCTGTTGAAGGCCCGTGGGCCCGTCTGGCACCTCGCGTGGGGCGTCGACGGCTCGCTCGCCGTCCTCGTGGAGGGAAGGCGGCTCGACCGCTACGAGGGCGGACGCCCGGCCGGGACGGCGAGCCTGATGCCGCCCAGCCCCGAGCACCCCGTCACCGTCTGGCCCCCCGAGCTCGCGCCCGACAACTGCGCGGCCCTCTCGATCAGCGGTGACGTCGTGCGGTTGATCGACCTCGGCTGCTTCCAAGGCGACGCCTCGCAAATCTTCCAGGGCGTGTACGCGGACTGGTCGCCGGACGGCAAGTGGATCGCCGTCGCGGAGCCCGATGCCATCGTCCTCCACCGTGTCGTCGGCGGCGAGGCGTCGGTGCGCTTGGACATGGCCGCCGGGCAGCTCGCCTGGCTCAGCGGTTGACGGCGAGCATGGACGGCCACTTTGCAGGGAAAGGCGAAGCTCCCCGGGTTGGACTCGAACCAACAACCCTCCGGTTAACAGCCGGATGCTCTGCCAATTGAGCTACCGGGGATCGCTCGGCCGGAAAAGTCTAGCGAAGCTCCGTTTCCGCCTCGTCCCTCGCCTCGCGGATGCGGTGGAGGACCTGCTGGAGCTCGAGGACGCGCTTCGTGTCGCCGCCCTTGACCTCCTCGGCGAGCTCGCGCTGGACGAGCCGCTCCTCGAGGCGGAGGAAGAGCTCGCGCGCGACGTTCTCGTCGAGCTCCTCGGCGGCGGCGGTCGCGCCCAGCTCGGCGACGGCGGCGATCAGGTCGCCCTCCGCCTCGCCCCCGTCCGCGAGGTGCCGGCGCAGCCTCCGGTGGAGCTCGCTGTCGAAGTGGCGGTCGTCGAGTGGCTTCAGGTAGCGCTCGACCAGGTCGGGGGAGGTCGTGCACGCGGCCAGGAGCCGCCGCTCGAGACGCTCGCCGGCCTCAAGGAGCTTCGGCGAGACCCTGCCGACGACGGCCGCGTTCCCCGCGGCGATCCGGATCTGGACGCCGAGTCGGTCGGAGGCGTAGCGGGCGACCTCGTCGCGCTCCGGGCCCGGCGGCGCCGCGTCGACGAGCCGCTGGACGTGCTCGAAGGCCTCCTGCTTCGGGTGCGACGCAAGCTCCGTGTCCACGCGGTGCCGGAGGTAGCCCACCGACCCGGCCAGCCGCTCCTCGAACCCGTCCGCGGCATCGGCCGGGTCGAGGCCGGGCGGAAGCGGGACGACGCGCACGTCGAACCCGGCCTTCACGGCCAGCTCCATCCCGCGCAGCGTCGCCGCCTCGCCGGCCGCGTCGGCGTCGAAGCAGAGGAAGAGGTGGCGGGCCAGGCGCCGGAGCTCCTTCAGCTGTGGCTCGGTCAGCGCCGTGCCCATGGACGCGACCACCCCGTGCAGCCCTGCCTGGTGGAGCGCGAGCACGTCCGTGTAGCCCTCGACGACGACCGCCCGGTCCTCCTTGGCCACCGCCGCGCGGGCCCGGTCGAGCCCGTAGACGATCGAGCCCTTGCGGAAGACCTCGCCCTCGGGCGAGTTCACGTACTTCGCCGGAATCGGGTCGTCCTCGCGCAGGCGCCGCGCGCCGAAGCCGAGGACGCGGCCGCGGGCGTCGGCCAGCGGGAAGACGAGCCGTCCGGCGAAGTAGTCGTTCCCGCGGCGGTTGACGAGGCCGGCCGCGACCAGCTCGTCCTGCGTGTACCCCTTGCCGCGCGCCTTCTCGGCGAGCACGGCGCCGCCCGGCGAGAGCCCGAGCCGGAACTCCCGGCAGGCTTCCTCCCCCAGCCCGCGCCCGGCGAGGTACGCGCGCACCGGCTCGCCCGCCTCCGTCTCCCAGAGGTGGCGCTCGTAGAAGACGGCCGCCTGCTCGAGCAGGGCGAGCAGCCGGTCGCGGCGGGCCCGCCGCGCCTCGTCCTGCGGCGTCGTCTCTTCGTACTCCAGGGCAACGCGGTAGCGGTCGGCGAGCCACTCGATCGCCTGGACGAAGTCGAGCCCCTCGGTCTCCTGCACGAACGTGATCAGGTCGCCGCCCTTCCCGCAGCCGAAGCAGTAGAAGAGCTTGCCGACCGGGTCGACCGAGAAGCTCGGGGTCTTCTCCTCGTGGAAGGGGCAGCGGCCGCTCCACTGCGCGCCCGAGCGCCGGAGCTGCGTCCGCGCGCCGACGATCTCGACCATGTCGGCGGCCGCCTTCACCTCGTCGACCGACGACTGCTTTATGACGGCCAAGCGAGCGCGAAGCGGTCGGTCATGCCGGCCACGTAGTCGGTGACCCGTTCGGGAAGATCGCCGGGGCGGTCCGGCGGAAGCTCCTCGGGATGCTCCACCAGCCGGTCGAAGATGCGGCGCACCGTGCCGACCGCGAGCGAGCGCTGGGCCTCCTCGGCGGGACCGAGGTACACGCGCGCGAACATGAACTCGCGCAGCGCGAGCATGGCGCGGCCGATCTCGTCGCTCTGCACGATGTCCCCGGCCTCCGCCGAGGCCTCGACGATGTCGTGGACGAGCGTGTCGATACGGCGCGACCCGCGCGCGCCGAGGAGCGCGATCTCCTCCTGCGGCAGCTCCTCCGGGCGGAGCACGCCCGCGCGCACGGCGTCGTCGATGTCGTGGTTGATGTACGCGACGCGGTCGACCAGGCGCACGATCTTCCCCTCGAGCGCCGCCGGCTCGCCGGGGCCCGTGTGGTGGAGGATCCCGTCCCGCGTCTCGACGGTCAGGTTGAGCCCGCGGCCGTCGCGCTCCAGCACCTCGACGACGCGCAGCGACTGCTCGTTGTGGCGGAAACGCCGGCCGAAGCGCTCGCGGAGCGCCGTGTCCAGAGCCTGCTCGCCGGTGTGCCCGAAGGGCGTGTGGCCGAGGTCGTGGCCGAGCGCGATCGCCTCGGTCAGGTCCTCGTTCAGTCGCAGCGCCCGGGCGACCGTCCGCGAGATCCCGGCGGTCTCCAGCGTGTGGGTCAGTCGCGTGCGGTAGTGGTCGCCCTGCGGGTCGATGAAGACCTGCGTCTTGTGCTTGAGCCGGCGGAAGGCCTTGCAGTGGACGATGCGGTCGCGGTCGCGCTGGAACGGCGTCCGCAACCTGCATTCCTCCTCCTCGGCGTGGGCGCGGCCGCGCGTCTCGTACGAGCGCACGGCGAGCGGGGAGAGCCAGCTCTCCTCCTGCTCGCGGATGCGCGCCTCGAAGCCGTCCGCGACCCGTCCAGCCAGATCGGGCACGCCTCCTACGCTACCGCTAGGAGAGGCTGGCGGAATGCCGCTCGCCCCTGCGGCTCAGTCTGCATCTTGCCGGCCTCTCCTAGATGATGATGGGGACCGTGCCCCCGTCCGCGCTCCAGGCGGAGCCCGTGACGTAGCCGGCGCGGTCGGAGCAGAGGAAGACGATGACGCCGGCGATCTCCTCCGGCTCGGCGAGGCGCCCCAGCGGGCGGCCCTTCGCGACGCCGGCCAGGACCTCCTCCCTGCTCTTGCCGGACCGCGCCGCCGCCTGGTCGGCGAGGCCTCCCGGCGCGAGCCACGCCGGCGAGGCGGTCGGGCCCGGCGTGACCGCGTTGCAGAGGATCCCGTCGCCTGCGTAGAGATCGGCGACGAGGCGCGAGAGCGAGAGCACGGCGGCCTTCGTCACGCTGTAGTTCGGCATCGACGTCGACGGGCGCTTCCCGGCCGTGGAGCTGACGTTCACGATGCGGCCGAAGCCGCGACCGCGCATTCCGGGCAGGACCGCCTGGATCGCGCGCACGTAGCTCATGACGTTGAGCTGCCACATCGACTCCCAGTCCTCGTCGGTCAGCTCGTCGAAGCCGACCTGGACGGCGAGGCCGACGTTGTTCACGAGGCAGTCGACCTGGCCGAGCTCGGCCTCGGCGCGGGCGACGAGCTCTCCGGGCGCGGCCGGGTCGGCGAGGTCGCCGGCGACGCCGAGCACCGCGCCGGCGTCGGCGCGGGCCGCTTCGACCCGGTCGGGGTCGCGGCCGGAGACGACGACCTTCGCACCCTCGGCGGCCAGGAGCCGGGCCGTCTCGAGCCCGATGCCGGCCGTCGAGCCGGTGACGACGCACACGCGATCTTCGAGCCCGAGCTGCACGGCCGCCTACGATAACGGCATGGGCTACGCCCACGGCTCGATCGACGACCTCGGTACCGGAGTGTTCCGCAAGGTCCGCCAGGCCCTCGGGGTCACCGCCTTCGGCGTCAACGCGATGGTGCTCCCGCCGCAGACGGGCTGGTTCGAGCACTTCCACGACGACCAGGACGAGCTCTACTTCGTCCACCGCGGCCTCGCCGGGTTCGAGGTCGAGGGCGAGCGCTTCGAGCTCGGGCCGGGCGGCGTGTGTCACGTCGAGTCCGCGTCTCCCAGGCGCGTCTGGAACGCGGGCGAGGGCGAGCTCGTCCTCCTGGTCGTGGGCGGCCGCGGCGGCTACGTCGGCCGGGACGGGCACATGGTCGATCCGGCAGACGAGGAGCGCCGGCGCGCGTTCAGCTCGGGCGACGAGGCCGTCATCCGCCGCCTCCCCGAGTGACGACCGTCTACCTCGCCCGCCACGGCCAGAGCGACTGGAACGCCGAGGCGCGCTGGCAGGGGCACGCCGACCGGCCGCTCACCGATCTCGGCCGGCAGCAGGCCGCGGAGCTCGCGGCGCGCCTTGCCGAGGTGCCGCTCGCGGCCGTCTACTCCTCCGACCTCGAGCGGGCCCGGGCGACGGCGGAGACGGTCGCCGCCCTGCGCGGTCTCGCCGTCGTCGCGCTCCCCGGGCTCCGCGAGATCGACGTCGGCTCGTGGTCGGGTCTCACGCGCGCGGAGGCGGAGGAGCGCTTCCCCGGCGCCTACCGGCGCTGGGCCGACGGCGGCCAGGGCTGGGATGACGGCGAGACCTACGAGCAGATGACCGCGCGCGTGGTGGACGCTGTGCTCGAGATCGCGGCCGCGCATCCCGGCGACACTGTCCTCGTCGTCGCACACGGCGGTCCCATCCGGGCCCTGCACTCGAACGCGCTCGGCATCGACCTGGCGGCGCACCGGCAGATGCGCCCGGTCGAGCCGAACGCGCGCCTCAGCCGCCTGGCGGTGTCGGACGGGCGGCTCGCTGTCGTCGACTGACGGGCGCACTTCCTTCACGAAAGAGCGGCGGCGTCTACGCGTAGACTGACCCCGTGGAGGACTACACGAGCAAGTACACCGGCGAGCAGGTCGAGGTCGAGCTCTTCGGGGGCGAGTACCAGGAGGGCACGCTCACGGCGTACTGCGCCGTTGCCGGCGTCCCGCACCTCGAGCTGAACGGACACATCCTGGTGCCGCTCCAGAACATCGCCTCGCTCCACTGCTCGAGCCGATGCGACGCTCCCGAGCCCGACTGGCCCCCGCGCGGGCTCGCCGAGAGCGAGGGCGAGCCGTAGGAGGGGCCGTGCGCACAAGGCTCCTCGCCGCGCGCAACATCCTCAAGGCCCTCGTCTTCTACGGTGTCATCGCCGGTGGGATGTTCGCCCTCGGCTGGTGGCTCGGCGGCCTCAGGCTCGGCAGCGTCTTTCTCGTCGTCGGCCTGCTCATGGCCGCCACGATCTTCTGGTACGGGCCCCGCGTCATCCTCGCGTCGCTCGGCGCCCGCGAGCTCCAGATCGCCGAGTCCGCCGCTCTCCACTCCACGGTGGAGCGGCTGGCGGCGCTCGCAGGCGTCGACCGGCCGAAGCTCTATCTGATCGCCGACGGCCACCCTCGCGCGCTCTCGGTCGGGCGCGGCGCCGGCGCCTCCGGGATCGCGTTCACGCAGGGGCTGCTCACCCTCCTCTCCCCCGCGGAGCTCGAGGGCGTGATCGCGCACGAGCTCGCCCACGCGCGCCACCGCGACTCCCTCATCCAGACGCCGGTGGTGCTCCTCGCCGGCTGGCTCGTCGAGGCGAGCCGCATCGGGGGCTTTCTCCAGCGGGCGCTGCTCTTCGTGCTCGGCCCGGTCGCCGCAAGCATCGTGCAGGTCCTCCTCTCCCCAAAGCGCGAGCTGGCCGCCGACGCGCGCGCGGCCGAGATCCTCGGCTCCCCCCACCCCCTCGCCGACGCGCTGGTCCGGGTCGAGCAGGCAGAGGAGCTCGTGCGCTTCCAGGCCAGCCCGGTGACCGAGCCGCTCTACCTCGTGAACCCGTTCGAGCCGGTCGGGCTCGCGGCGATGTTCTCGACGCACCCGCCGGTCGGGGAGCGCGTGGCCAGGCTGCGCGCGCTCGACCCCGACTGGCGCGACCGGCTGCGGGCGGCCTAGGTCACCGGCTCGATCAGATCCGCGAGAGGGCCCGAGAGCTCTCCCTCGCAGATTCGGCCCGAAACCTCGACCTCGTCGCCCACGTCGATCGTGGCAACGCCGTCTCGGTCGAAGCCCTCGACGCGGGAGTCGGCATCGAGCTCGACCCACGCCTGGCCTTCGTCGACGAGGCTCTCGAGCTGCTCGGGGACCGGGTCGGCGATATCGACGCGAAGGTTGAAGCTCGCGCTCGTCACCTCGCCGGAGAAGCGGAGCGGCCCGCCGCAGCCCTGCCGGTAGGACGGCTGCGCCGGCGAGCCGAAGATCGCCTCGTGCAGCGGGTGGTCGGGGAGTGCCGGGAACGTCCCGGGGCCGAGGTAGACGCCCTCGCGCGCCCCGACCGCGACTGCAGGGTCGACGCCTGCGAGCTCGAAGACCGCCACCTCCTCGGCAGGCGGCGCGCAGCGGCCGCCCACCGTGCACGGCTCGGCGCCGATCCCCAGCCGCGCGCCACGCACGGGCGCGCCGTGGGGTGTTCCGTGGGCCTCGTACAGCGCGCCCTCCCACTCCACGCCCTCCACGCAGCTGTCACCCAGGGCGGGCGTGGCGAGGAGTCCGGTGAGCACGAGCGCCCCCGTCACCGCCGCCATCGCCTTTGGCGCGGGCTTCACATCCGGTTAGACGGCAGTCCGATCGAGATGTCGCGGCGGCCGGATCCGTTAAACGACGAGGGGGCCGCCTCGCGGCGACCCCCCAAGAAAAACCGGCGGCGACCTACTCTCCCGGGAGGTTGCCCTCCGAGTACCATCGGCGCGGGCGGGCTTAACTTCTCTGTTCGGAATGGGAAGAGGTGTTTCCCCGCCGCTATAGCCACCGGAAATTGTGAGGCTCGTGTGCGGAATCGTCTCGCACACCCTCAAAACTCCATAGCGACTTTATTACGGTGTTCAAATCAAGACCTCGGGTGATTAGTACGGGTCCGCTAAACACATCGCTGTGCTTGCACGTCCCGCCTATCAACGTGGTGGTCTCCCACGACCCTTACTCCCTCGAGGGGATGGGAGGCCTCATCTCGAGGTGGGCTTCCCGCTTAGATGCTTTCAGCGGTTATCCCATCCAGACGTGG
>DASPGT010000063.1:0-25843 GCA_035620475.1 Gaiellaceae bacterium
GCGCGGCCGAGAGCCCGCGGTCCGAGAGCACCGCCGGGTGAATGCCCCGCGCCAGCTCCCGAAGCTCCTCGAGCGCCTGCGCGAGCTCCTCCGAGGCCTGGCCGAGCAGGCGCTCCGCCTGCTCCGGGTCGTCCGCCGCCCGCGCCTGGGCCAGCCTGAGCATGAGGGAGAGCGAGACGAGCCGTTGCTGGGCGCCGTCGTGGAGGTTGCGCTCGAGCCGCCGGCGCTCGACGTCGCTCGCCTCGACGAGGCGCGCCCGGGAGCGTCGCAGCTCGTCCTCGTGGTTCTTGCGCTCGGTGATGTCCATCCCGCAGATGAGCAGGCGCGGGTGCCCGCGGTCGTCGCGGAGCGGCGTCGTCGACCACGTCACCTGCCGCCGCTCGCCCGACGCGGTGATCCAGGTGCTCTCGAACTCGCCGCGCCCGCCCTCCGCGACGACCGACTCGAGCGCACGTCGCACCGCGTCGCGATCCTCGGGGGCGATGAAGACGTCCCAGAAGGGCTGGCCGCGGTTCACGTCGTCGTCGCGCCTGTCGCTCAGGCGCTCGAGCGAGGTGTTGAAGCGGACGATGTACCCGCCCGGCGTCGCCAGGCACAGGAGGCTCGGAGTCGAGTCCACCACCGTGCGGATGAAGTCGCGCTCGTGCTCGAGGTCGCGGTGCCGCTGCTGGAGCTCGGCGTGCAGTCGCGCGAGCTCCGCCTGCGCCCGGTTTCGGTCGGTGAACTCGCGTCCGATCAGCACCGCCTCGTCGCCGGCCTTGACGATCCGGGCCTCGAAGTCGCGCGGGACGCCGTCGAGCTCGAGGGTGTACTCCCCGATCACGATCTCGCCCGTGTCGATCGCGCGCTGGATGCCCCCGACGAGCTGGTCGGCAACGTCGCGCGGCAGGACGTCGTGCATCCTCGCGCCGATGAGCTGGTCGGGCGGCACGGCCAGGTCCTCGGGCTTGCCCTTGTACTCGAGGTACGTCCCGTCCCGGTCCACGCGGAACATGAGGTCTGGGAAGGCGTCGACGAGCGCCTGGATGCGCGCCTGGGCCTTGGCCAGGGCCGCGAGCCGCCGCTCGTTCTCGAGCGCGAGGGCAGCGGCCGCCGCCACTGCCTCGACCAGGAGGGGATCCTCCTCCAGGGAACGGTGATGGATGAGCGCCGCGACCGGCTTTCCGTCGCGCTCGACGAGGGTGGCGAGCTCCTCCCCGCGCCCCTCGGGCAGCTCCACCGGCTCGCCGTCGAGGTCGGTGAAGGACTCGGTCTCCGGGATCCAGTAGGCGAGCCGCAAGGTCGGGTCGCCGAGGGCGCGCGCGAGCGCGGCGCGCAGCTCCCCGGGGGCGTGCGCCTCGCCGAGCTCGAGGATCAGCTGGCCGACGCCCTCGCGGGCCAGGCGCCCGCTGACGAGCCCGACGATGAAGGCGATCGGGACGGCGGCGAACGTGAAGGTGACGACCCAGAAGACGCCGCTCGCGGCCGACTCCGAGAAGGAGGCCACGACCAGCGAGGCCCCCAGCAGGAGCAGGGTCGCGCCGGCGGTGAGGTAGACGGGGAGCAGCACGCGGCGGAGCGGCGCGGAGGCCGCCTTCCAGCGGCGCCAGAACACGTAGAGCGCGGCAATGAGCGCCGGGATGCCGACCGCGATCAGGACGGCCTGGATCGCGGCGACAGCGGCCGGCGAGTCGACGATGAGGAACGCGTTCGCGGGACACTCCGGGCACTCGTCCCGGACGTCGTCGAAGAAGGAGGCGAGGAGCGCGCCGGCCGTCAGCGCGACGTAGGCGATGCCGACGATCGCGAAGACGAGCTTCGTCTCGAGGTAGCCGCGCGGGAAGGCCAGCAGCGCGTGGATGAAGACGGCGATGAAGAGCCCGCCGAAGACGTAGCCGACGGTGAACGGCAGCGAGGCGTTCGACTGGGCGAGGGCGCCGATGAAGACCGTCAGGCCGACGGCAACGAGGAGCGGCCCGAAGCTGTTGTCCGGCCGCCTGAACCAGGCGAAAAGGCCACCGAGGATGAACGACCAGGCGCTGACGAGGTACGCGACCGACACGAAGAGGGGCTCCTCCTCGTGGTTGCTGCCGAGCACCAGGACGAGGGCGCCCGCGGTGAGCATGAGCCCGAGGGCGATGACGCCGGCCGCCTTGAGGCGTCGCATGGGCCTATCGAAGCACAGCGCGCAGCGCGGCGCCGCTCAGCTCGCCCTTGGGGACGAACGCCGCCGCGCCGCAGCGGGCCACGATCGGGCCGAAGTCCGACTCGTCGTGGCTAGAGGTGAGGACGATCTTGGGGCAGTACCCGTTTCCGCGGCAGAGCTCGTTGACCACGGAGAAGCCATCCATGTCGGGTAGCTGAACGTCGAGGAGCACGAGATCCGGCTGGAGCTCCCGCACCGCCTCCAGCGCCGACCGGCCGTCCCGGGCCTCGCCGACGACGTCGAAGCCGTCCGCGAGGAGCAGGGTCTTCGCCGTCGCACGGAAGCTCGGGTGGTCGTCGACGATGAGAATCCTGCTGGGCATCTTGCTGGAATGGTGACAAGGAGGTGAATGCCCCGGAATACGGCTAGCCACACTCTTTGCGGAGCTACGATCCGACGGTGGCAGACCTTCGGGAGACGCACGAGCGCGAGCTGAAGCTCGCGGTTCCGCCGGGGTTTCGTCTCCCGGAGATCCCCGGGGAGCCGCTCCCGCCGGCAACCTTCACGTCCACGTACCACGACACGGCCGACCGCGCGCTCGCGCGGGCCGGGATCACGCTGAGACGGCGCGTCCAGAACCGCCGCGGCCTCTGGCAGCTGAAGCTTCCCGGCGACGGCGAGCGCCTCGAGCTCGAAGCGCCCGGGGGCCCGGGGGCGCCGCCTGAGCAGCTCGCGGCGCTCCTCGTGGGAGTCCTCCGCGGCCGCGCGCTCGAGCCCGCCGCCGTGCTGCGCACACGCCGCGAGGGAGTGCGCGCCCGCGAGAACGGCAGGCCGGTCGCGGACGTCACTCTCGACCGGGTCAGCGTCATGGACGGACGCCGCGTCCGCGAGGGTTTCGTCGAGCTGGAGGCCGAGGCGCTCGCCGGCGGCGCTGACGCGCTTTCCGGCCTCGAGCGGACGCTCCTGGCCGCCGGAGCGGAGCCGGGCGACGGCCGGCCGAAGGCCTTCAGGGCGCTCGGCTACTTCCCCGTGGAGCACGCGGCGCCGCCCCGCTGGGCGCCGCCGCTCGAGCACGTCCGCGCGCTGATCGCCGCGCAGGTGGCCGAGCTGATCGCCCACGACCCGGGCACGCGTCTCGGCGCGGACCTCGAGGAGCTCCACCAGACGCGCGTGGCGACACGGAGGCTCCGCGCCGTCCTGCGGGCGGCCTCGCCCCTGCTCGACCCGGCGTGGACGGACTGGCTGCGGGCGGAGCTCAAGTGGCTCGGCGGCGCGCTCGGCCCGGTCCGGGACCTCGACGTGCTGCTCGACCGCCTCCGGGCGGAGATCGACGACCTGGAGCCCGACGAGCGCCGGGCGGCCCAGCGGTTCCTGACGCTCCTCGAGGAGGAGCGCGAGGAGGACCGGCGGACGATGCTCGAGGCCATGTCGAGCCCGCGCTACGCCGAGCTCCTGACCCGGCTCGAGGCCGCCGCCGTGGCGCCCCGGGCCCGCGCGTCGGACGTGTCGCTCCACGCCATCGCCGCGGCCGAGTTCTCGAAGCTCCGCAAGGCCGTTCGCAGGCTCCCGCCCGACCCCTCCGACGACGAGCTCCACGCCGTCCGCATCCGCGGGAAGCGCGCGCGCTACGCGGCGGAGCTCGCCGAGGGGGCGGTGGGCAAGCCTGCGCGCCGCTTCGTGCGGGACGCGAAGCGCCTGCAGGACGTCATCGGCGAGCACCAGGACGCCGTCGTCGCCGAGGAGCGCGTGCGCGCGCTGCTCGGGCAGGTCGGCGGCGCGAAGGCGAACTTCGCCGCCGGCCGGATCGTCGAGCGCGAGCGCGGGCGCCGCCGGGCGGCGCGAGCGGCCTTCCCGGCGGCCTGGGCGCGGCTGGCAGCCAGCGGGAAGCGGGCCTGGAGCTGAGCGCGGAGACCGTGCAGGCCGCCGGCGGCGTCGTCCTCCGCACCCGGGGGGACGGCCTCCGGGAGGTCCTGCTCGTCCACCGACCCAAGTACGACGACTGGACGCTGCCCAAGGGGAAGCTCGAGCCCGGGGAGACCCACGAGGAGGCGGCCCTCCGCGAGGTCGAGGAGGAGACCGGCCTCACGTGCGAGCTCGGCCGGGAGCTCCCTTCGACGAGCTACCGGGACAGCCGCAACCGGCCGAAGGTCGTCCGCTACTGGGCGATGCGCCCGCTCGGCGGCGCCTTCAGCCCGCACGGCGAGGTCGACGCGATCCGGTGGGCGCCGCTCGAGGCGGCGAGAGCTCTCGTCACCTACCACCGCGACCGGGACGTGCTGGACTCGTTCGCCGAGGACGGCGCACCGTGACGCTCCTGCTCCTCCGCCACGCAACGGCGGGGCACCGCGCCCCGGGCGACGAGAACGACCACCTGCGCCCGCTCGACGAGCGCGGCAGGCGCCAGGCAGCCGCTCTTCCGGCCCTCCTCGCCGAGTACGCACTCGAGCGGGTGCTCACGAGCCCGTATGTCCGCTGCCGCCAGTCGGTCGAGCCCCTGGCCGCCGCCCTCGGGCTGCCGATCGAGGAGCGCACGGAGCTCGCGGAGGGCTTCGCCGAGGCCGAGCCCTGGAGCCTCGTGGCCGAGCTCGGGGAGACGACGGCCGTCCTCTGCAGCCACGGCGACGTGCTCGACGCGCTCCTCGGCGAGGAGCCGCCGAAGGGCTCGACGTGGGTCGTCGACCCGGATCGGGGCGGCGGCCCGCTGCGCCGCCGCCGCTTCCTTCCTCCGCCCGCCTAGGAGCGTCTGGCGGAATATCGCTCGGCAAAGTCTGTATTTCGCCAGACGCTCCTAGCTCTCGGCGACCCGCCTGGGGCCGGCGAGGAGCCCGCCCGAGCGGAGGTCGATGCGCTGCCGGTGGCCGTCGATCGCCTCGACCTGGTCGACCGGGACGTGCACCAGCCAGCTCCCGAGCAGGCCCGCCCGCACCAGCAGGAGCTTCGGCCGGCCGTCCCGGCGGCCGTGCCGGACGTCCTCGACGACCCCGATCCGGGCCGCCGGGCCGTAGACGCCGAATCCGCGACAGCCCGCGAGCGCCTCCGGCTCGATCCGTTCTCTCTCCATGGTCTCCATGAGCCCATCGTGCCCGCGGGCCGCCGGCGGATGGGTGTCGGGGCTGTGAAGAACTCGAATCGGAATGACGCTTCGCCGTCGCGGCGGCGGGGCGGTTACGCGGCGGAGACGGCCAGCTCGTCCGCGAGCGCGAGCGCGGCGCCCTCGCGGAGGCCCGCGCGGGACACCTGGAGGGGCACCCCGAGCCTGGCCTGGAGGCCCGCGAGGATGATCGCCCCCGCGGCCAGCGTGCGCGCACGGTGCTCGTGGAGCCCGAACGTCCTCGCCACCTTCACCGACGGGCGCTTGCAGATGATCCGGATCGCCGCGTCGAGCTCCTCCGCCTCGAGCTCGCGCCCGACGATCTTCCGCAACGCCCTGGCGGTTCCCCCGGCGGCGAGCGCGGCCTGCGGCAGCGGCGGCGCGAAGCCGTCGAGGTGCCGCTCGACAGCGTCCCTGGCGGCGGCGAGCGCGCGCTTGCCCGGCGGGTCGTCCCCGAGGAACCGCCGCGTGAGCCGGACGGCGCCGACGTCGAGGGAGCGCGACCACGCCGGCCCGTCCGTGACGGTGCCGACCACGGCCTCGGCCGAGCCTCCGCCGACGTCGCACACGGCGACGGTGGCGGGCAGGCGGCCCGCTGCGGCGACGGCGCCGGCGAAGGCGAGCCTCCCCTCCTCGTCGGCGGAGAGGACGCGGACCGGAGCCTCGGTCGCAGCCGCGAGCGCGCGGACGAGGTCGTCGCCGTTCTCGCTCTGGCGACCCGGCGCGGTCACGAGCACGTCGACCGCTTCCGCGCCGTGGGCGCGTGCGGCCCTGGCGTAGCGGCGGGCCCAGCGCGCCGCCTGCTCGATCCGCGCCTCGGAGAGCCGGCCGTCGCGCTCGACGTCCTCGCCCAGGAAGAGGTGACGGCGGTCCTCGGCGACCACGGCGAGCCCGTCCCGCTGGAGGCGGGCCACCAGGAGGCGAACCGTGTTCGAGCCTACGTCGACGATGCCGACCGTCATTGCCGGTCATTGTCCTTTCGGGGTCGGCTGGAAACCTTGCGATCAGCGCGGGCGCCGGGCCACGCGGCGGCGGGCGCGGGACTTCGCCTTGCGCATGAGCGCGTCGTGGCTGCCCTTGGCGCCCTGGTCCTTCCGCGGCTTGAGCCGCTTCCAGGAGCCGTCGGGCAGGAGCGTCCACGCCGTGTTGTCGTCGAGCAGCACGTCGAAGGCGGCCGCGAGCTGCGCCTGCACCCTGGCGTCCTCCACCGGGACGGCGATCTCGATGCGGTGGTCGAGGTTCCGCGTCATCAGGTCGGCGCTGCCCATGAACGTCGCTGCGGCGTCGCCCGCCTCGAAGACGTAGAAGCGGCTGTGCTCGAGGAAGCGGCCGAGGACGCTCCGGACGCGGATCGAGTCCGAGAGGCCCTCCACGCCCGGGCGCAGCTGGCAGATGGAGCGCGCGACGATGTCGATCTCCGCTCCCGCCTGGGACGCCGTGTAGAGCTCCTCGATGATCGTCTGGTCGGTGAGCGCGTTCGTCTTCAGGCGGATGCGCGCGTGCTGGCCCTCGACCGCCGCCTTCGCCACCTTGCGGATCTCCTCGACGAGCCGGCGGCGCAGGTTGAAGGGCGCCACGAGGAGCTTCTGGAACGCCTGCGGGCGCCCGAACCCGGTGACGTAGTTGAAGAGATCGGCGACGTCGGCGGCGATCTGCTCGTCGGCGGTGAAGAGGCCGAAGTCCTCGTAGATGCGGGCCGTCAGCGAGTGGTAGTTGCCGGTCCCGATGTGGACGTAACGACGCAGGTGGTTCCCCTCGCGCCGGACGATCAGGGTCGTCTTCGCGTGGATCTTCAGGTTGGGAAAGCCGTAGACGACGTGGACCCCCGCGCGCTCCATCGCGCGTGACCACTCGATGTTCCGGTGCTCGTCGAAGCGGGCCTTCAGCTCGACCAGGCAGACCGCCTGGCGCCCGTCCTCCGCCACCTCGATCAGGGCCGGAACGAGCGGCGAGTCGTCGCTCGTCCGGTACACGGTCGTCTTGAGCGTGATCACGGACGGGTCGCGCGCCGCCTCGCGCACGAAGCGCTCGAACGTGGTCACGAACGAGTCGTAGGGGTGGTGCACGAGGATGTCGGCCCGCCGGATCTCCGCGAAGAAGCCCTCGCCGCCGTGCACAGCCCCGAGGCGGGCCGGCGTGCTCGGAACCCACGGCTCGTCCTTCAGATCCGGGCGGTCGAGGCCCGCCAGCTGCGAGAGGTCGGCCAGGTCGAGCGGGCCGCGGATCGGGTAGACCTGTTCCTCGCTGGCTCCCAGCCCCTCGATCAGCCGGCCGAGCAGCCGGTTCGAGACGGAGGCCGAGACCTCCAGCCGCACGACGTCGCCGAACCGCCGGCGCCGGAGCTCCAGCTCGACGGCCTCCAGCAGGTCGTCGGCCTCGTCGGAGACCTCGAAGTCCGCGTCACGCGTCACCCGGAAGACGGCGCGCTCGACGACTTCCATCTGCGGGAAGAGCCAGTCGAGGAAGTGCGCGATCACGGACTCGAGCTGGACGAACGCGCCGCGCTTGCCCACCCCGAGGAAGCGCGGGAGGCCCTCGGGCACCTTGACGCGCGCGAAGCGCTCCTCCCCGTTCTCGGGGTCGCGGACGAGCACCGCGAGGCTGTTCGAGAGGCCGGAGATGTACGGAAACGGCTGGCCCGGGCCGACGGCGAGCGGCGTCAGGACCGGGTAGATCTCCCGGTCGAAGCGGCGCTCGAGCTCGGCCTGCTCCTTCTCGGAGCACTCGTCCATCTGCGCGATCGCGATCCCCGCGTCCTTCAGGGCGGGCACGAGCTCGCGGCTCCAGAGCCTGGACTGGCGCCCGGTGAGCGCGAGCACGCGCTCGCGGATCTCCCCGAGCGTCGCGGACGGCGTTCGCCCGTCGGCGGAGCGCACCGCGATCCCGGCCGCCTCCTGCCCCATGAGGCCGGCGACCCGCACCATGAAGAACTCGTCGAGGTTCGACGAGAAGATCGAGCAGAACTTGACGCGCTCGAGGAGCGGCACGCCCGGGTCGGCGGCGAGCTCGAGGACGCGCGCGTTGAACTCGAGCCACGACAGCTCCCGGTTGAGGAGCCTCTCGCCTTCCTGGGAGATCGTTCCTGCCGTCGTGGCCATGGACGCTAAGAGTGCATGATCGCGGAGCCGAGCGCGAGGGCGCGGTGGCGATCCGGTGAAGATCCGGTGACGATAAGCGGCAGCCCGCCGGCGAGGGACGGCGGGCTGCCTGTGCGGGCGGGTGGGAGCCCGGGGCTCTGCGAAGCCGGCCAGGACGGTGGACGGAGCCCGCCTCCTGCACGGAAGGGCCGGGGGCGCGGAGCCGTGGGGAGCTCCCGGGAGGATCCTGTGCCGCTAATCCACCTTCTTCCACGGGCCCCAGATCGCGTAGGTGACGGCGCCGCCGTCGGTCGGGCCGTCCGGAAGGTTGCCGCGGTCGCCCTGCTGGTTGACGAAGAGGATCTGTCCGTGCGGGTCGAAGCAGCCGCCGCAGAACTCCGTGTCGTTGGCGGCCGTCTTGGCGAAGTCGTAGATCTGCCCCTGCCGGGTCACGCCGCGCACGAACTGCTCGCCCGAGCCGTCCTCCTGGAGGAGGATGTGGCCCGTCTTCGGGACGATCACGACGTTGTCCGGCGCCTGCAGGACGGACGAGCCGGGCGACTCGAAGATCAGCGTGACCGTCTCGCGCTCGGGGTCGTACTCCCACACCTGGCCCTGGCCGGCGGCGCCGCCGTTCGTGACGTCGAAGTAGATCTTCTTGCCGGCGGCCCACATGCCCTCTTCGCGGTTGAACGCCGCGGCGCCCTTGGCGTAGGCCTGGTTGCGGGTGGCCGTGGGCCCGGAGTCGGTGTCGTCGTCGTGGTCGGGCACGCCGATCGACACCCACTCGACGGGGTACGGCTCGAGCGGCACGCGCCCGACGTCCATGTTCGCCTGCGGCTCGTCCCTGAGCTTCAGGGCCTGGAGGACGCCCGTCGTCTTCGAGAGCGGGTGCTTCGCGCCGTAGGGCGGGTTCGGCACGTACCGGTAGAACGCCGACCCGGCCGGGTTGCTCGCCGACCTCGACCGGTCCTCGGTCTGGTAGAGCGCGCCGCCGGTGAAGAGGGACGCCTCGTGGACGAACCGCCCCGCCCCGAGGATCGGCTCGGCCGTGACCGGGCCGCCGGCGCCGGACGGGATGTCGAAGACGTATCCGTGCTTGACGCCGGCGCTGCTGCGGTTGACGACCTCCTCGCAGGTGATCCACGAGCTCCACGGCGTCGTGCCCCCGGCGCAGTTCGTGTCGGTGCCGCCGAGGATCGCGAACGTCTCGAGCACCTCGAAGTTGCCCTTGGGCCCGACCATGTCGAGGACGACCTTCGTGTTGCCGGCGTTGTACGACGGGGTCGGGTCGTAGCGGAGCTCGTCCGGCACGATCACCGGGATCTCCCCGGCCTGCCGCCGGTTCTCGTGGTTGCGGATGAGCACGATCGTGCCCCGCTTGCCCGGGTAGGCGGCCATGCCGTCGAAGATCCCGGGGACGAGGTTGCCGTCGCTCATCGTCTCGCCCTGGCGCTGGATGACGGCATAGTTGAAGTCCGCGGGCAGCCAGAGGTCGCCCTTGTCCACGAGCGGGCCGTAGCCGGGCGCCCGCTTGGGGCTGCCGTAGGCGACCTCGGCTCCGAGCGCGTGCAACGGGCCGAGCGCCGCGAGCCCGGTTCCGGCGACGAGCCCACGGCGGAAGAGCGTCTTCCTGTCGAGCGTGTCCATGCTGAGGAACCCCCTTGTCGCGGTAGCGCTGCGTTGCCGCCGAGTCTCCGCAAGCGCCCGCGCCGCGTGGGAACCGGTGTGGTGAAGATCCGGCGAGAGGGCTGTGCAGCTAGACGCCGCGGGGCGAGGAGTCGTCCAGCGTCACGCGCATGAGGTCGCGGATGGAGACGATGCCCACGATCGCGCCGCCGTCGAGCACGGGCAGGTGCCGGAAGCCGCCGTGGATCATGAGCGCCGCGGCGTGGCCGGTCGAATCCGAGGCCTCGATCGTCTCCGGGTTCCGCGTCATCCAGTCGCGGACGCGGACGTTGTCGGTGAGCCCCATCGCGACCGCCTTGAGGATGTCGCGCTCCGTGAGGATGCCCTCGAGGCGGTCGCCCTCCATGACGAGCGCCGCGCCGACGCCGCGCTCGACCATGCGCCGCGCGGCCTCGGCGATCGACTCGTCGGGCAAAGCCTTCAGGAGCTCGCGCGACATGTGGTCGGAGATCACGGACACGGGCCGCGATCCTAAAGGCAGACCGGCTACTTGGCCACGGCGTCGAGCTTGTACCCGACGCCGTAGCGCGTCTGCACGAAGGTGTGCGCCGGCCCGAGCGACTCGAGCTTGTCCCTGATCTTCCTGACGAAGACGTCGACCGTGCGGTCGCGGTGGGTCAGGCGGCGCCCCCAGACCTTCTGGAGAAGCTCGTCGCGGGTGACGACCCGGCCGTGCTCGAGCGCGAGCGCGTAGAGGAGGCGGAACTCGGTGGGCGTCAGCTCCGCGCTCTCCCCGCGCACGTAGGCCTGCACGTTCAGCGGGTCCACCTTCAGCTCCTCGATCTCGATTGGCTCGCCGCGGCGCTCGTCCTGGACGCGGATGCCGCGACGAGCCGCCGCGCGCACGCGCGCGACAAGCTCTTTCATGGAGAAGGGCTTCACGAGGTAGTCGTCCGCCCCGATCTCGAGGGCGTGCACGCGGTCGTGCTCGGTCCCGCGCGCGCTGACGACGACGATCGGCGTCCCGATCCCCTCGGAGCGGGCCGTCTCGATCAGCTTCCAGCCGTCGAGGCCCGGGAGCATGAGGTCGAGGACGCAGACGTCGGGCCGCTCGTAGCGCAGCCGCGCGAGCCCCGACTCCCCCTTGTTCACCCAGAGCGGGTCGAACCCGGCCGAGGTGAGGTGCCGCGCCATCCCCTCGGCGATGACGTCGTCGTCCTCGATGATCAGCACCTTCGACACGTCACCCTCGATTCTGCATGGGCCGCCAGGCCGCAGGGGTGGCACAACGGTAGCGGAATGGTGAAGAAGTGGTGAACGGGACTCAGAGGCCCGGCGACCAGAGCCAGGCGCGCGCGTCCATCCGAGCGTCCTCGTACCCGTCCGGCCAGCTCGACCCGAGGAAGAGCAGTCGGTCGTCCCCGGCCTCCACCTCGGTCGTCCCGGCGTCCCGCGCCTCCTCGGGCACGGGCCGGCCCGGCAAGAACGCCGGCGACGGACGGACCTGCATCCAGGCGACATCGGGATCGTCGAGCACGCGCCACTCGCCGGTCTCGAGGTCGAGGGCGGCTCCGCGCAGCGGGAGGTCGTCGCCCAGGGGCTCCTTCAGCTCGTGGTCGAAGAGCAGCAGCTCCTCCCCGTCCCAGACGGCGACCCGGTCGAAACCCGGCCAGAGGGGATCGTCGGGGAGCTCGCTCCAGGTCGAGGTCTTGGGGTCGAAGACGAGGTCGGCCCGGTCTCCCTGCTCGTCGCTCGTGGAGATCGCGACCAGACGCTCGCCGGCGGCGACGAGCGTGTACCGGCCGTACTCCGCGGCCGACAGGTCGGGCAGGTCGAGCTCGTCCCAGCGGTCCCCGGCGATCCGGTAGGCAAGGAAAGCGTTCGGAGCCTCCGGCCGGTCGGGCTCGCCGGGGATCAAGAGGTACGCGGTCGAGCCGACCACGACGGCATCCGCCCAGGAGAAGCGGACGGGCGCGTCCGCGATCGCGCGCCAGATGTCGGTGAGCGGATCGTACGCCGCCCCGTCGGCGAGCGGGGGCACCGTCGGCCCCACACAGTCAGCGTTCGGCGGGCAGGGCGGCGCGTCGCTGCCGCCGACGAGGACGACCTCCTGCCCGGTCCAGAAGCCGGTCGGGTACTCGCGCGGGCTGAGCGGCGGAGCGGGCAGCTCGCGCCACGCGCTCCGGTCCGCGCCGGTTCCGGCCACGGCCACGACCACCCCGGTCGCGAGCACCGCCCCTGCGGTGAGCGTCGCCCACCTCCAGCTCATGTCAACTGGGACGCAGCGGCCCAGCGATTTGTTTCCAGCGGGACTTGACCGCCGGGCTACGATCAACCCAGGGTGCGGCATCTCCTCAGACGCAGCGGCGACGGCGCGCGAGTCGACCCGGGCCTGGAGGAGCTCAGGCTCGAGGCGATGCGCGGGCGCGCGCTCGTGGAGGAGAGCCGCGAGATCGTCGTCGTCCTCGACGACCACGACCGCGTGGTCGCGGCCAGCCGCCGCGCGCGCGAGCTGCTCGGCGGCCTCGAGGAGGGAGCCGCCGCCCCGGAGCAGCTCATCCAGAACGCTCCGCTGACCATCCCGTACGAGGTCGACGGGCGCCGCGAGACGATCCTCTACGCGCGCGACACGGGCGACATGGCCGCCTACGAAGAGCTCCGCGCCGGCTTCACGGCGGCGGTCTCGCACGAGCTGCGGACGCCGCTCGCCCGCGTGCTCGCGCTGCTCGAGACGGCGACGCTGCCGGGCTCGGACGTGATCGAGCTCGTCGAGCAGGCCCAGGGAGAGATCGACACGATCCGCGAGCTGATCGACGACATCCTCTTCCTCTCCGAGCTCGAGTCCGGCCACGAGGTCGTGGGTCTCGGGACGACTCCCGCCTTCCCGATCCTGGTGGAGGTGGTCGAGAGCCTCGAGGAGCAGGCCGCGCGCGCCGGAGTCACGGTCGAGCTCGAGGCGGACGAGGACGTCGAGCTGCCGCTCCGGCCGCGGATGATCCGGGTCGTCGTCCAGAACCTGGCACAGAACTCGATCCGCTACGCGGGCCCGGGCGCCCGCCTGCGGCTCTCTCTCGGCCACACGGAGGACGCGATCGAGCTCGTCGCCGCCGACGACGGCATCGGCGTCGCCGAGGAGGACCTCCCCCGCCTCTTCGAGCGCTTCTACCGGGCCGACCCCGCCCGCGCCTCCCGCGGAACCGGCCTCGGCCTGGCCATCGTCAAGCACGTGGTCACCTCCGCCGGCGGGACCGCCGAGGCGACTGGCGCGCGCGGCCGCGGCCTCACCATCCGCTGCCGCTTCCCGGTCGCGTAGGCTCCGAGGCCGGTTGCGGATCTCGCTCTTCGTCACGTGCCTGGCGGACACCGTCGCACCCGAGGCCGCCACGGCGACCGTGCGCGTGCTCGAGCGGCTCGGCCACGAGGTCGAGTTCCGGCCGGAGCAGACCTGCTGCGGGCAGCTGCACCTGAACACGGGCTACCGGAGCGAGGCCGCCGCGCTCGCCCGGAGATTCGTCCGCGTGTTCGGGGACGCGGAGGTCGTCGTCGCGCCCTCCGCCTCGTGCGTGGGCACCGTCCGCGACCACTACGCGGGCCTCGCCGAGGGCGACCCCGCTTTCGAGCGAGAGGTGGCCGCGCTCGCCCCGCGCGTGCTCGAGCTGAGCGAGCTGCTGGCCGACCGGCTCGGCCTCGAGGACGTCGGCGCCGCCTTCCAGCACCGGGTGACCTACCACCCGACCTGCCACTCGCTGCGGATGCTCCGCGTCGGGGAGGCCCCCTACCGGCTCCTGCGGGCGGTGCGCGGCCTCGAGCTCGTCGACCTGCCCGAGGCGTCCGAGTGCTGCGGCTTCGGCGGGACGTTCGCCGTCAAGAACGCCGAGACCTCGGCCGCCATCCTCGCCGACAAGGTGCGGCACGTGAAGGAGACCGGCGCCGAGGTCTGCGCCGCGGCCGACAGCTCCTGCCTCCTGCAGATCGGCGGTGCGCTCTCGCGGGCCGGAAGCCGCGTGCGGACGGCGCACCTGGCCGAGATCCTGGCGGCCGAGGCGTGAAGCAGGGCTTCCCCGCGGCCGCACACGACGCGCTCGGGAACGAGCAGCTCCGGCGCAACCTCTGGGTCGCGACGCACACGATCCGCGCGAAGCGCGCCTCGGTGGTCGAGGAGCGCGCCGACTGGGAGGAGCTGCGCGAGGCGGGCCGGGCGCTCAAGCGGCGCGTGCTCCGGCACCTCGACGACTACCTGCTCCAGTTCGAGGAGGCGGTGACCCGCGCCGGGGGAACGGTGCACTGGGCGCGGGACGGCGCCGAGGCCTGTCGCGTCGTCGCCGAGCTCGTGCGGGCGACCGGCGAGCGCGAGGTCGTCAAGGTGAAGTCGCTGACCACGGACGAGATCCGCCTGAACGACGCGCTGGCAACGGACGGCATCGACGTCGTCGAGACGGACCTTGCCGAGCTGATCTGCCAGCTGGCCGGCGAGGGCTCCTCGCACATCCTCGTGCCGGCGATCCACAAGAACCGAGTCGAGATCCGCGACCTCTTCCGCGAGCGGCTCGGCGTGCCGGACCTGTCCGAGGAGCCGCGCGAGCTGGCCGAGGCGGCGCGCCTCCACCTGCGCGAGCGGTTCCTGCGCGCCCGCGTGGCCATCAGCGGCGCGAACTTCGCCGTCGCCGAGACCGGCACGGTCTGCGTGGTCGAGTCCGAGGGGAACGGCCGCTTCTGCACAACCCTCCCGGACACGCTGATCACGGTGGTCGGCATCGAGAAGCTCGTCCCGGCGCCGGAGGACCTGGAGGTCTTCCTCCAGCTCCTCCCCCGCTCCTCGACCGGCGAGCGGATGAATCCGTACACGTCGCTCTGGACCGGCGTGACGCCCGGCGACGGCCCGCAGACGTTCCACGTCGTCCTCCTCGACGCCGGCCGGACGGACGTGCTCGCCGACGAGGTCGGCCGCCAGACGCTCGCCTGCATCCGCTGCAGCGCCTGCCTGAACGTCTGCCCCGTCTACGAGCGCACCGGCGGCCACGCCTACGACTCCGTCTACCCGGGCCCGATCGGGGCGATCCTCACGCCGCAGCTCCAGGGCGTGGACCGCGCGGGGACGCTCCCGTACGCCTCCAGCCTCTGCGGCGCCTGCTACGAGGTCTGCCCGGTCAAGATCGACATCCCCGAGGTGCTCGTTCACCTGCGCGGCCGGGTCGTCGCCGAGGGGCCCTCCTCGCGGGGCGAGCGAGCGGCGATGCGCCTGCTCGCCTGGGTCTTCGCCTCCGAGCGGCGCTACCGGCTCGCGCAGCGGCTCGGCCGGCTGGGCGGGCGTCCCTTCGTGCGCGGCGGGCGCATCCGGCGCCTTCCGGGGCTGGGCGCCTGGACGGACACGCGCGACCTCCCCCCCGTCGCGCGCCAGACCTTCCGGCAGTGGTGGAGCTCGCGATGAGCGCTGCGCGGGAGGAGATCCTGGCGCGGATCCGGCGGGCCCTCGGCGACGTGCCGGCCGGTGAGGACGTGCCGGTCCCTCGCGGCTACGGCGTCAGCGACCCTTCCGGGACGGTCGAGCGCTTCCTCGAGCGCGTGGCCGACTACGGGGCCGGCGTGCGGATCGCCGCACCCGGCGGCGTGGCGGCCGCGGTCGCGGAAGCCTGCGGCGCGCACGGCGTCGAGCGCGTGGCCGTGCCGGCCGACCTCCCGCCGGAGTGGCTTCCCGCGGAGGTCGAAGCCGTTCCGGACCGAAGCCTCGACGTCCGCGAGCTCGACCGGATGCCGGGGGCGGTTACGGGCTGCGCCCTGGCGATCGCCGAGACCGGGACGCTCGTCCTGGACTGCGGCCTGCACCAGGGCCGGCGGGCGCTCACGCTCGTCCCCGACTTCCACCTCTGCGTCGTCGAGGAGGCGCAGGTCGTGGACGGCGTCCCCGCGGCGATCCGCCGGCTGGCCGACGGCCTGCGGGGCGAGCGCCGGCCGGTGACGTTCGTCTCCGGGCCCTCCGCGACCTCCGACATCGAGCTCTCCCGCGTCGAGGGCGTCCACGGTCCGCGCCGGCTCGAAGTGGTGCTCCTGCGGGCCTGAGAACCCACCCCGGGCTTCACCACCCTTTCACCACTCGTTCACAGCCTTTCAGCCCACTGGCGGAGAGGGCGCGGCGACACTCGCGTCGAGGCAACGACGCGAAAGGAGAACCGTGAGAATTCGTCCTGTCCCGAGGCTTGTCCTCCTCCTGCTGGCGCTCGCGGCGCTGACGCTCGGCGCCGCCGGGTGTGGGCGGGAAGAGGACGACGAGGCGGGCGCGCCGGCGACGACCGAGGAGTCGGCGACCGAGGCCGCCGAGGAGCTGTCCGGCGACATCGAGATCGACGGCTCGAGCACGGTCGGTCCCCTGACGACCGCAGCGGCAGAGGCCTACCGCGGCGAGCAGCCCAACGTCAACATCACGGTCGGCATCTCCGGCACCGGCGGCGGCTTCGAGCGCTTCTGCGCCGGCGAGACCGACATCTCGAACGCCTCCCGCGGGATCGACGAGGAGGAAGAGGTCCCGCTCTGCGCGGAGGCCGGCGTCGACTGGACCGAGTTCCAGGTCGGCGTCGACGCGCTCACGGTGGTCGTGAACCCGGAGAACGACTGGGTCGACTGCCTGACGATCGAGCAGCTCAACAAGATCTGGGCGCCCGAGGCCGAGGGCGAGATCACGAACTGGAACCAGGTCGACCCGAGCTTCCCCGACCAGCCGCTCGCGCTCGCGGGCCCCGGCACCGACTCGGGGACGTTCGACTACTTCACCGACGAGGTGAACGGCGAGGAAGGCGCCAGCCGCGCCGACTACACGGCGAGCGAGGACGACAACGTCATCGTCCAGGCGGTGGCGGGCGATCCGGGCGGCCTCGGATACTTCGGCTACACGTACTTCGAGGAGAACATGGACTCGCTCAAGGCCGTGGAGATCGACGGCGGCGAAGGCTGCGTCGCGCCGAGCGTCGAGGGGGCCCGGGACGGCTCCTACGCTCCGCTTTCACGCCCGCTCTTCATCTACACGAAGAACGAGTCCCTGGCGCGGCCGGAGGTCTTCGACTTCGTCGAGTACTTCCTGACGAACTCGGTCCAGCTGGCGGAGGACGCCCTCTACATCCCCGTTCCCGACGAGCAGGTCGCGACCAACCTCTCGACCCTCGAGTCCGCGGCCGGCAGCTAGGAGCAGGTGACGACACAGGACACAACCGTAGGCGCGCAGCCGGCTCCGATCCGGCTGCGCGCCGAAGGAACGCGCTGGGGCGAGGTGGTCGTCAAGATCCTCCTCGCCCTCTGCGCCCTCGTCTCGGTCGCGACGACGATCGGCATCATCATCGCCCTGCTCGAGCCGTCGATCGAGTTCTTCCGCGAGATCTCGGTCTGGGACTTCTTCTCGGGCGACCGCTGGGCGCCGCTGTTCAAGCCGGCGTCGTTCGGCGTGCAGCCGCTCCTGGTCGGCACCTTCGCGGTGACGTTCTGGGCGTGCGTCGTGGCGCTGCCGCTCGGGCTCGCCTCGGCGATCTACCTCAGCGAGTACGCGCGCCCCCGGGTGCGGCGGACGCTCAAGCCCGCGCTCGAGGTGCTCGCCGGCATCCCGACCGTGGTCTTCGGCTTCTTCGCCCTCACGTTCTTCACGCCCTTCCTCAACGACCTCGGCGCCGGCGTCGGCACGTTCAACGTCCTGGCCGCCGGGCTCGTGATGGGCGTCATGCTGATCCCGACGGTCGCCTCGATCTCGGAGGACGCCATGAGCGCCGTCCCCCAGGAGCTGCGTGACGGCGCCTTCGGGCTCGGCGCCACCCGCCTGCAGGTGTCGACGCGCATCGTCGTGCCCGCGGCGATCTCGGGGATCATCGCCAGCTACGTGCTCGCCATCTCGCGGGCCGTCGGCGAGACCATGATCGTCCTGATCGCGGCCGGGGGGCTGGCCCAGATCACGTTCGACCCGCGGGAGCCGGCGCAGACGATGACCGCGTTCATCGGCGCGACGGGGCTCGGCGACGTTCCCACGGGCTCGATCGAGTACAAGACGATCTTCGCCGTCGGGCTGACGCTGTTCGTGATCACGTTCGCCATGAACATGATCTCGATCCGGCTCGTGCGGAAGTTCCGGGAGGTGTACGAATGAGCGTCGCCCCCGCTCCCGGGCCGGGCATCGGCTCCCAGCCGCGAGGCGCCAAGGTCCGCGGGACGCTCTTCTACGTCGTCCTCCTGATCTCGGTCTCGGTCGGGTTCGTCCTCCTGTTCACGCTGATCGCGGACGTGCTCCAGAAGGGGGTCGCCTACCTCGACCCGATCCTCTTCACCGAGCCGAACTCCACGAACCCGGACAAGGCCGGAGCCGGGCCGGCCATCCGCGGGACGATCTACATGATGGTTCTGCTCCTCGTCATGGTCGTTCCGATCGGGGTCGGCACGGCCATCTACCTCGAGGAGTACGCAAACCGCGAGCGCTGGTACAACCGGCTGCTCGAGCTGAACATCCAGAACCTCGCGGCCGTGCCCTCGATCGTCTACGGCATCCTCGGCCTCGCATTCCTCGTGCGCGGGCTCGGCCTCGGCCGGGTGCTGCTCGCCGGCGCGCTCATCCTGACGCTGCTCGTGCTCCCGACGGTCATCGTCGCCAGCCGGGAGGCGATTCGGGGCGTGCCGGACTCCATCCGGCAGGGCGCCTACGCCCTCGGCGCCACGCAGTGGCAGGTGGTCTCGCGGCAAGTGCTGCCCGCGGCGATCCCCGGCATCGCCACGGGCTCGATCCTCGCGCTCGCGCGGGCGATCGGCGAGACCGCGCCGCTCCTGCTCGTCGGCGCCCTCACCTACGTCGCGGTGGACCCGACGCTCCTCGGGCCGTTCACCGCGCTGCCGGTGCAGATCTACCAGTGGATCGCCCGGCCCCAGGACGAGTTCCGGCTGCTGGCGGCCGCCGGGATCATCGTGCTCCTCGCGATCCTGTTGACGATGAACGCGTTCGCGATTTGGCTCCGCAACCGCTACCAGAGAAGATGGTGATGTCCGAGATGGAAAGCGCCCCTGCCGCACCTGCGAAGATCCCCGGCATGGACGAGAAGCTCCTCGAGGAGCGCGCCAGGGAAACGTCGTCCGCGCGCCGCGACGTGCTCTTCGACGTCGCCGACCTGACGGTCAGCTACTCCGGCGTGCCCGCGCTCAAGAACGTCTCGCTCGAGATCTACAAGAACTACGTCACGGCCTTCATCGGCCCGTCCGGCTGCGGCAAGAGCACGTTCATCCGCTGCTTCAACCGCATGAACGACCTCATCCCGACCGCCTCGGTCGAGGGACGGATCCTCTACCACGGCATCGACCTCTACGGGCCCGAGGTCGACTCCGTCGAGGTGCGCAAGCGCATCGGCATGGTCTTCCAGAAGCCCAACCCGTTCCCGAAGTCGATCTACGACAACGTCGCCTTCGGCCCGCGGGTGCTCGGCTGGAAGAAGAACCTCGCCGAGCGCGTCGAGCGGGCGCTCCAGCAGGCGGCGCTCTGGGACGAGGTCAAGAACCGCCTGAAGGACAGCGCGTACAGCCTCTCCGGCGGCCAGCAGCAGCGCCTGTGCATCGCGCGCTGCCTCGCGGTCGAGCCCGACGTCCTCCTCATGGACGAGCCGGCCTCTGCGCTCGACCCGATCTCGACCACGGCGATCGAGGACCTGATGCACGAGCTCAAGAAGGACTACACGATCGTCATCGTCACCCACAACATGCAGCAGGCGGCCCGCGTCGCGGATATGACCGCCTTCTTCAGCGTCGACGTCGACGAGGAGCAGGATCGCCGCACCGGCATCCTCGTCGAGTACGACCAGACCCCGACGATCTTCACCAAACCGGGCGACAAGCGGACGGAGGACTACGTGACGGGGCGGTTCGGATGAGAGTCACGCTGCAGGAAGAGCTCGACCAGCTCGAGGCGGCCCTCCAGGAGGAGGGCGCCCACGTGCTCCGCGCCCTGCGCGGCGCCCTGAACGCGCTGCTGCAGTCGGACGTCGAGCTCGCCGACGAGGTGATCGCCTTCGACGACGAGATCGACGGGGCCTACCTCGCGATCGAGGAGGGCATCCAGTCGCTGCTCGCCCGCCAGACGCCCGTCGCCGTCGACCTCCGGCTCGTCCTGGCCATCCTCCACAACAACCTCCACCTCGAGCGTATGGCGGACTACTGCGTGACGATCGCCAAGCTGACGAAGCTCGTGAAGGACGTCCCGCCCGACGAGACGATCCTCGAAGGCTTCGAGGAGATGGGCCAGCGGGCCGAGGAGATGATCCGCATCGCCCTCGACTCGTTCCGCGACCGCAACGCCGCGCGGGCCGAGTCGCTCGTCGACCTCGACGAGCTGATCGACCGCGCCAACCGGCGCGTCGTCGGGCACGTCCTCTCGCTCGGCGCGGATCCCAGCCTGCAGGAGTGGGGGCTGCGGATGATCATCGTCTCGCGCTGCCTCGAGCGGATCGGCGACCACGCGGTCGACATCGGCGAGCAGACTGCCTACCTCGTGAGCGGCGAGTTCCGCGAGTTCACCGACGCCTCGCACGGCCCCGGCACGACGCCGCGCGATTTGCGCTAGACCCGGGCATCCCAGCGCCAGAGCTCGCGGACGAACCCGGCCCGCTCGGCCGCGGCCGTCATCGCGTCGGTCGCCTCCCCCTCGTGCGCCAGCTCGAAGAGGAGCAGGGCGCGGAGGTGACCGGCATGGCGGGCGACGTAGTCGTCGAGCGACGCATCGTCCGTGACCTTCCAGACCTCGCCGAAGCCGAGCGCGATCGCGACGACGGCATCGGCGTCGCGCCCGGCGCCGACGCGAAGCGCCGCCTCCCTCAGCCCGGCCGGGTCGCGCTCCTCGTGGACGGCCGCGACGACGAGCACGAGCTCGCGCAGGTCGTCCGGCGCGGCGGCGAGCAGGCGCCGGGTGACGGCGTCGACGTGAGCCTGCGTCTCCTTGTCCACGGCCTGCCGAAACCGTAGCGCCGAGCCCGGGAGCCAGTTCACGCGCGACCTTCCGCCGCGGCGACGTGCCGCGTCTGCAGCGACCGCGCGCCGAAGGCGATCACCGCGATCGCGGCGGCGAGCCCGAAGACGAGCGCGTCGCCCGCCGGCAGCCGCGTGAGCACCTCCATGCCCGCGCCGACGAGCGCGGCGGCGGGGAGCGTCAGCACCCAGGCGACGAGGATGTTCCCGGCGACGCCCCAGCGCACGGCGTTCAGCCGTCGCGTCGCGCCGGCGCCGAGCACCGAGCCCGAGACCGTGTGCGTCGTCGAGACCGGGAAGCCGTAGTGCGCCGTCGTGAAGAGGATTCCGGCCGTCGCCGTCTGGGCGGCGAAGCCGCGGGGCGGGTCGAGCTTGGCGATCCGGGTGCCGAGCGTCTTGATGATTCGCCAGCCGCCGGCGTAGGTCCCGAGCCCCATGGCCAGGGCCGCGCTGACGATCACCCAGAGCGGAGGGCGGTCGAAGTCGGCGCTCAGATGTCCCGTGGCCACGAGCGCGAGCGCGATGACGCCCATCGTCTTCTGCGCGTCGTTCGTGCCGTGCGTGAACGCGACGAAGCCGCCCGAGACGAGCTGGAACCGGCGGAAGACGCGGTTCACGAGCCCAGGCGGGCGGCGCCTGACGATCCAGAGAAGCCCGACCATGAGCCCCGCCGCGCCCACGATCCCGAGCAGCGGCGCGAGGAGCGACGGGATCGCGACCTTCTCGACGACGCCGGCCCACTGGACGACGCCGAACCCGCCCGCGGCGATGGCCGAGCCGGCGATGCCTCCGATGAGCGCGTGGCTGGAGCTCGAGGGCAGGCCGAAGTACCACGTGGTCAGGTTCCAGGTGATGGCCCCGACGAGGCCCGCGAGCACCACGTCGAGCGTGACGACCTCGGGGTCGACGATCCCGGTGGCCACGGTGGCCGCCACCTCGAAGGAGACGAACGCCCCGGCGACGTTCAGGATCGCGGCGCTCAGCACGGCGAGCCGCGGCGAGAGCGCGCGGGTCGAGACGCTGGTGGCGATCGAGTTCGCCGTGTCGTGGAACCCGTTCGTGAAGTCGAAGAACAGCGCGGTCGCGACGACGGCGACGAGGGCCAGGTCCTCCACCGGCGCCTCTAGACGTTCTTGACGACGATGTTGCCGATCACGTTCGCTGCCGACTCGCAGGCATCGAGGGAATCCTCGAGCGCCTCGTAGATGTCCTTCCAGCGGATGACGATGAGCGGGTCGATCCGCGAGTCGCGGAAGAGGTCGGCGATCGCGTCGTGGACGACGCGGTCGCCCTCGTCCTCCAGCTCCTTCAGAGCGACGAGCTCCTTCTGCACGCCGTGCAGGCCCTTGAGCTCGGCGAGCGCCGTCGCCAGGTGGTCGGCGGCGCCGACGAGGATGCGGCACTGCTCGATCGCCTGGCGCGTCGTCGTCTCGACGCCGTACAGCTCGAGGAGGTCCGACGCCTCGTCCATGTGGTCGACGACGTCGTCGACGCTCGTTGCGAGCTGGTAGATGTCCTCCCGGTCGAACGGGGTGATGTACTGCGTGTTCAGGAGCTGGATCAGGTCGCGCGTGATCGTGTCGCCCTGGTCCTCGGCCGCCTTCACGTGGGCGTGCGTCACCGACGACTTGGGATACTCCCGGAAGCGCTGCTCGACGCGGCGCGCCGCCTCGAGCGCATTCGCACCCGCGCTCGTGAAGAGGTCGTAGAACTCCGACGTCCGTGGTACCAGTGAGAGCTTCAAGCCGGGCAGGATGGTACAGGTTCACCATCCGGCAACCGCTCGTTCACATTCTCGCCGTCGCGCTCGTCGCGGCCGCGCCTGCGAGCGCCGACACCGGCCTCCTCGCCGTCGGAGACTTCGGCGTGGGCGGGGAGCGCCAGCGCCTGACCGGCGCGGCGGTCCAGCGGTTCGCGGCCGGGCCGCGGCAGGTCGACGCGCTCGTGACGCTCGGGGACAACGACTACACGGAGAGCCCGACGGCGTTCAGCGCGAACTGGCTCGGATCCTTCGGCTGGGCCGCGGCAGACGGCCTCTTCGTCGCCGGAACGCTCGGCAACCACGACGTGCGGGTCCAGCGGGGCCGCTACGAGTTCGACCTCCTGGGCATGCCGAGCCGCTACTACCGGCGCCGCGTCGGGGACGTCGGCCTCTTCCTCGTGGACTCGAACACGATCGGCCCGGTCCAGGTGCGCTGGCTGGAGACAGTGCTCGCCTCCTCCGACGCGCCCTGGAAGGTCGTGGCCATGCACCACCCGGCCTTCAGCTGCGGCGGCTACCTCGGCGATCCGCGCGTCCGGAAGCTTCTCGTCCCCGTCTTTGCGCGAACCGGCGTCGACCTCGTGCTCGCCGCCCACGACCACAACTACCAGCGCTTCGCCGCGCGAAACGGCGTGACCTACGTCGTGCACGGCGGCGGAGGCGCGCGCCTCTATCCGCTCCGGCGCTGCCCCGCGTCGTTTCCGGCCCGGAAGCGGGCCCGGAAGGCCCACGGCTGGCTCTACCTCCGGGCCGGCCCCACCTCCCTGCGGGTGAAGGCGATCGACTCCCGAGGCCGGGTCCAGGATCAGTTCGTCCTATACCCCTAGCGGGTATACTTCGGGACGTCATGGCCACCGTGCAGCTCGAGCTCGACGGGATGACCTGCGCCGCATGCGCGGCCCGCATCGACAAGGGGTCGTCGCGGACGCCGTCAAGCCGACGAGCGCCGAGGCCGTCGCGGAGCTGCGGGAGCTCGGGCTCACGCCGGTCCTCCTCACCGGCGACCGCGAGGAGACGGGCCGGGCCGTCGCGGCCGAGGTCGGGATCGACCGGGTCCTCGCGCAGGTCTTCCCGGGCGACAAGGCGGCCGAGGTGCGCCGCCTGCAGGAGACCGGCGAGGTGGTCGCGATTGTCGGCGGCGGTGCGAACGACGCGCCCGCGCTCGCCCAGGCCGATCTCGGCATTGCCATCGGCACCGGCACGGACGTCGCCGTCGAGGCCAGCGACCTGACGCTCGTCTCCGGCGACCTCCGAGGCGCGGCCGACGCGATCCGCCTCTCGCGCCGCGTCCTCGGGACGATCAAGGGCAACCTCTTCTGGGCCTTCGCCTACAACGTCGCCGCGATTCCGCTGGCCGTCGCCGGCCTCCTCAACCCGATCGTCGCCGCCGCGGCGATGGCGGGCTCGAGCCTCTTCGTCGTCTCGAACTCGCTGCGGCTCCGACGCTTCCGAAGCCCGCGCGAAAGCGTCTAGCGCTCCTCCAGCGGGTGGTGGCGCCCGTGGTAGGAGATGAGCGTGCAGAGGAGCCCCGTGAGGGCCACCCCCGGGCCGACCTCGAGCAGGAGCCGCGCCTCGTCGGAGCGCTCGACGCCGGTGACGAGCCCGCCGACCGCGATCCACACCGCGGCGAGGATGGCCGGGAGGAGCAGCAGGATCACGGTCCAGTCGTGCCAGGGCCGGTTGCGCCGCTCCCAGAGGGCGTAGTCGGTCGCGGCGAGGACGAGGATCAGGACGGCAGGCAGGATCCCCGTGAGCGCCTCGCCGGAGGCCGCCGCCACCCAGAGCGCCAGGGCGAGGGCGCCGAGCGTCAGGTAGCGCGGCGCGGCTCGAGCTCCTCTTCGTGCCCCTCGACGTGCACGTCGGGGAGCCAGGAGAGCCAGGACGGGAGGTACCAGTTCCAGCGGCCGAGCAGCGTCATCGACGCGGGCACGACGACCGAGCGGATGATCGTCGCGTCGATGAAGAGCGCGACCGCGATCCCGAAGCCCATCTGCTGGAACATGACGAGGTCGCCCCTGGCGAAGCCAGCGAAGACGGCGATGATGATCAGCGCCGCGCCGGTGATGAGCCGGGCGGTGGAGCCGACGCCGAACGAGATCGCGTCGTCGGTCGAGCCCGTCTGCGTGTACCGCTCGCGGATGCGCGAGAGCAGGAACACCTGGTAGTCCATCGAGAGCCCGAAGAGGACCGCGAAGAGGAAGAGCGGCACCCAGGCCTCGATGATGTCCACCTGCTGGAAGCCGAGCAGGTCGGTTCCCCACCCGTCCTGGAAGACGAGCACGAGCAGCCCGTACGTCGCGCCGATCGAGAGGAGGTTCAGGACGATCGCCGTCCCCGCGATGACGATCGAGCGGAACGCGACGGTGAGCAGGATGAAGCTCAGGCCGAGCACGAAGACGAAGACGAGCGGGAGCCACCGCTTCATCACGTCGAAGTAGTCGATGTTGTTCGCGGTCGTGCCGCCGACGAGCGGCTCGGCCTCGACGCCCTCGAACGCGGCCGGGACGTAGTCGCCCCGCAGCCGCTCCACCGCGTCGATCGCCTGGTCGGAGAGCGCGTCTGCCGCGACGGGCACGGTCATCACGGCCACGTCGCCGTCGGGCGCCTGCTCGACGACGGGCGGACCGAACGTCCCGTCCTCGGCGAGCTCCCCCTCGAGCCGCTCGAACGCGCCCTCGATCTCGGGCGAGGCCACGTCGCCCTGGACGACGATCCGCGCCGGCTCCGCGCCCGCGCGCGGGAAGGACTCCTGGAGCGCGACGAGCCCCTGCTTCGAGACGAGCGCGTCGGGCAGCGTGCCGATCCCGGCGGCGCCGATGTTCATCCCGAGGAGCGGGACGGCGAGGGCGAGGAGCGCGGCGGCGGCGACGGCGAAGCTGAGCGCGGGGCGGCGGATGACGCGCTGGACGATCCAGCCCCAGAAGCGGCTCTCCTGCGCGCTGTCCCGCTCGATCTCGCGGGCGAGGAACGGAACGCGCAGCCGGTTCACGCGGTCGCCGAGCAGGCTCAGAAGCGCGGGGAGGAGGGTGAGGGCCGCCGCAACCGAGACGATCCCGACGAGGATCGCGCCGACGGCGAGGCTGCGCATGATCGTGCTCTGGACGAGCAGGAGGCCGGTCATGGCGAGGACGAACGCGGTGCCGCTGAAGAGCACGGCGCGGCTCGCGGTCGAGCCGGTCTTCACGATCGCG
>DASPGT010000064.1:0-29724 GCA_035620475.1 Gaiellaceae bacterium
ACTCGCCGGTGCGATAGCGCAGGTAGAGCTTCTCGATCAGGCCGGGGACGCGTTCGTACGCTTCCGCCCTCGCCTCGAACTTCGCCTGGACCTCCTCGTCGGTGAGGCCCGATCTGACGCGGACGAGCGACGCGATCACGCGACCAACGGTACCGGGGCCGGCTCCTCGTGCCGATCGGCGGTAGACTCGCCGCTCACCCAGTTGCCCGTTCGCCGGGCGCGGGCCGAGCGGAAGGAGGCTCTTATGAGCCGCTCGAGGAGACGTCCCTGTCTCCGCACTCTCATCCCCCTCGCCGTCCTCGCCGTCGCCCTGACCGCCGCGGTCGCGGGCGCCGTGCCTCAGGCGGCGTCTCCACCGGTCGAGGTGTCGACGACGAACCCCTTCGCCGGCTGTCCGCCCGACGGCGCCGGAACGAACTTCCTCGACAGCGAGGTGGAGCCCTGGATCGACGTCAACCCGACGGATCCAGACAATCAGATCGTCGTCTATCAGCAGGACCGCTACTCGAACGGCGGCGCGAAGGGAACCGCCGCCGCGGTCACGTTCGACGGCGGCACGACCTGGGACCAGGTCCCCGTGCCGACCGAGACCACGTGCACCGGAGGGCCGTTCAGTCGGGCATCCGATCCCTGGGTTACGTTCGGGCCGGACGGCACGGCCCACTCGATGAGCCTCGTCACCGACCCGGACCTGCCGACGGGCGGCTTCGGCGACAACGGCATGGTCTACGCCCGCTCGACGGACGGAGGCCTGACCTGGGACGACCCGATCCTGCTCGTCACCGAGACCGACCCGCGCTTCCTGCACGACAAGAACTCGATGACGGCCGACCCGAACGACCCCGACTTCGTGTACGCGGTCTGGGATCGGATCCAGCAGGCCGGCCGCGCCGTGCACGCGCCCGAGAATCTGGTCGGGCTGGGCTTCAAGGGCCCCGCCTACTTCACCCGGACGACCGACGGCGGTGACACGTGGGAGCCCGCCCGGAAGATCTACGAGACCGGGGCCAACAAGCAGACGATCGGCAACCAGATCGTCGTCCGGCCGCAGGGCGAGCTGTACGACTTCTTCGGCGACATCGTCAACACGTCCCGCCGGCGCGACGGGCTCGGGCCGATCTTCGTCTCCTTCATCGTCTCCGCGGATCGCGGCGAGACCTGGAGCATGCCGAGACGCGTGGACGACCAGCTGCCGATGAGCCTGTTCAGGGCCAGCAGCACGGTCGACCTCGAGCCGGTCCCCTGCCCGAATCCTGCTCAGACGGGAGCCTGCCCGATCCGCGGCGGCGACTTCATCCCGGACGTTGCGGTCGACCCGGCGAACGGGACGCTCTACGCGGTCTGGATGGATGCACGCTTCAGCTTCTTCCAGACCGGGGCCTTCCTCTGGGACAGCATCGCGCTCAGCCAGTCCATCGACGGAGGGTTCACGTGGTCGGCGCCGATCCAGGTCAACGCCACCCCGCCCGGAAGCATCCAGAACTCACAGGCGTTCACGCCGTCGGTCGCGGTCGGTGACGACGGCACCGTCACGGTGACGTACTACGACTTCCGCAACAACACGCTATCGCCGTCGACCCTGGGAACGACGCACTGGGCGATCCACTGCCATCCCGCGACCGAGGCCTGCACCAGCCCCGCGAGCTGGGACGAGGAGACACAGGTCTCCACGACGTTCGACATCCGGGAGGCGCCGTTCGCCCGGGGCTACTTCCTCGGCGACTACATGGGCCTCGACCACGACGGAGACGGCTTCGTCACCGCGTGGGGCTCGACCGTCGGGCTCGGGCCCTCGAGCATCTTCTCCAACAGCCTGACGCCCTGAGAACCAGGCGGACGTCCGGGCGCTCCTCGGGGCGCCCGGGCGCCCCTGCCTCATGCGGTGGAGCCGGCGACCTCGGCTGCGAGCCGGGCGACCTCGGTCGGGTTCGTGCCGACGCGGATTCCGCGGGCCTCCAGCGCCTCCTTCTTCGCCTTCGCCGTGCCGGCGCTCCCGGAGATGATGGCGCCGGCGTGGCCCATCGTCTTGCCGGGCGGGGCGGTGAAGCCGGCGATGTAGGCGACGACCGGCTTCGTCATCTCGGCGCCGATGAACTCGGCGGCCTTCTCCTCCTCGGAGCCGCCGATCTCGCCGACCATGACGACGAGCTCCGTCTCCGGGTCGGCCTCGAAGCGCTCGAGGACGTCGATGAAGGACGACCCGACGACCGGATCTCCTCCGATCCCGACGATCGTGGACTGGCCGACGCCCTGCTGGGTCAGCTCGTGCCCGATCTGATAGGTCAGCGTTCCGGACCGCGAGACGAGGCCGACCGGGCCCTCGCTGAAGATCTCCGCGGGAATGATCCCGACGTTCGCCTTGCCCGGCGAGAGAACGCCGGGGCAGTTCGGGCCGACGAGCGTGACCCCGCGCGGGCGCACGTAGTTGTAGACCCGCAGCATGTCGTGCGCCGGGATGCCCTCCGTGATGCAGATGACCGTCTCGATCCCGGCGTCGACCGCCTCGTAGATCGCGTCCGCCGCGAAGCGCGCGGGGACGAACACCATGGCCGCGTTCGGCTCCGTCTCCGCGACGGCGGCGGCGACGGTGTCGAAGACGGGGATCCCCTCGACCCTCTCGCCGCCCTTGCCCGGCGTGACGCCGGCGACGACGTTCGTCCCGTAGCGGAGGTTCCGGGTCGCGTGGAACGAGCCCTCGCGCCCGGTGATCCCCTGGACGACGAGGCGCGTGCCGCGGTCGACGACGATGGCCATCAGTGCCCCTCCGGGCAATGCGGCCTCGTTCCTGGCGCGCGAGGAGCAAGCCAGGCCAGGACGCAGGGAGCCCTCATACCCAAAGGTATGGGGGCGACTGAGGACGAGGCATGGCGCCGCTCATCGCGCGCCGGGGACCTGGAGGGCATTGCCCGGTGGGGCACTACTCCGTCACCGCCTTCAGGGCGATGCGGTCGAGGCGGACGACGTCGCCGTCGATCCGGTCGGCGAGCAGCTCGCGCACGCGCGCGGCGTCGTCGCCCGTGCAGCCGACCCTGTCGAGCCAGGCGGCGACGCCGATCGGGTGGACGAGCGTCCGCGTCTCCTCGACCCGCAGGCCCGCGCCCTCGAGCAGACGCCGCCACTCCTCCTCGGAGTAGTTGCGGACGTGCGCCGGGTCGCGGAGAAGCTCGGCCTCCTCGGCGGCCTCCCCCATGAAGAGGTTGTCGACGACGAGGACGCGGCCGGCCGCGACGCGCGCCAGCTCCCGCACGCCGGCGCCGACGTCCGCGAAGTGGTGCACGGCGGCGCGCGTGGCGACGACGTCGAAGCTCGAGTCCGCGAAGGGCAGGTCCTCGGCGAAGGCCCGGACGTCGGCCTGCATGCCCGGGGCCGGGTCGACGGTGACGACCTCGAGACCCGCCTCGCGCAGCCGCCGCCCGACGTGGCCGCCGCCGGAGCCGACGTCGAGCGCGGTCCGCGCGCCCGCGGCCCACTCGACGAGCAGGTCGAGGTCGGCGCCGTGCCGGTGCGCCTCGCTGTGCCGGTAGGCCTCGGCCCGGTCGTCCCAGACGTTCGAGCTCACGTCAAGGACACCACCTTCTCGGCCGCGGAGAGCATCGTCTCCTCGACGTGGAGGTTCACGGGCGCGGCCTCGGCGAGGAGCCGGCGGCCGTCCTCCGCGTTCGTCCCGTCGAGCCTGACGACGATGGGAAGGTCGATGTCGAGCTGCCCGAGCGCCGCGAGAATCCCGCGCGCCACCTCGTCGCAGCGCGTGATCCCGCCGAAGATGTTGAAGAGGATCGCCTTCACCTGCTCGTCCGAGACGATCACCTCGAGCGCGTCCACGACGCCCTGGGCGTCGCCGCCGCCGCCGAGGTCGCAGAAGTTCGCCGGGCGCCCGCCCACCTGATCGATGACGTCCAGCGTCGACATGACGAGCCCGGCTCCGTTCCCGAGGATGCCGACGTCGCCGTCGAGCTTCACGTACGTCACGCCCTTCTCGCGCGCAAGGCGCTCGCGCGGGTCGGCCGCCTCGACGTCCCGCATCTCCGCCACCTCCGGGTGGCGGTAGAGCGCGTTGTCGTCGACCGTGAACTTCGAGTCGAGCGCCTTCACCTCGCCCTCGGGCGTCACGATCAGCGGGTTGATCTCGCAGAGCATGGCGTCGAAGCCGACGAAGGCGCCGTAGAGCTTCTCGGCGATCGCGGCGACCTGCTTCTGCTCGCCCGGGTCGTCGATCCCGGCCTCGTAGACGAGCCGGCGTGCGTGCCAGGGCTGGAAGCCCTCGAGCGGCTCCACGTGCAGGCGCGCGAGCGCGTCCGGCTTCGTCGCCGCGACCTCCTCGATGTCCACGCCGCCCTCGGTGGTCAGCATGAAGAGCGGCTTCTTGTCACCCCGGTCGAACGTGACCGAGAGGTAGTACTCCCTGGCGATGTCGGACGCCTTCTCGATCCAGAGGCGGCGGACGACGTGACCGCGGATGTCCATGCCGAGGATCGCCGCCGCGTGCGCCTCGGCCTCCGCCGGCGTCCCGGCGAGCTTGATGCCGCCGGCCTTGCCGCGTCCGCCCACGAGCACCTGCGCCTTGACGACGACCTGCCCTCCGAGCTCCTCGGCGGCGGCCCGCGCCTCCTCGGGCGTCGTCGCCACGCGTCCCTCCGACACCGGGATCCCGGCGCGCGCGAAAAGCTCCTTTCCCTGGTGCTCGTAGAGGTCCACGGCCGGGCGCGAGTCTAGCGAAGCGGGTGCCCGCGGCCGCCAATCACTCGTTCGGACGATGAGGCCCGCTCCCGAACGGGCGATGCTGCCGTGGGGAAACCCCGTGAGACTCCTCAACACGCTCGCCAAGGCCGTCGTCATCCTGGCCGTGATCGCCGCCACCCTCGGAGGCGCGGTGGCGCTCGGCAGCACCCTCTTCGAGTCGCCGCCCCGGGACGCCGCCGAGTTCGCGGCGCGTATCGAGGCCGGGAGCACGCACGCACCGCCCGCGGCGAAGCGCACGCAGGCCGAGCGCCGCTACCTCCTCGCGGTCGGCGCGCTCTGCCGCGAGCGCAACGAGGAGGTCCAGCAGCTCGAGGAGCGCGTGCCCGCGGCCGACCCCGTCGCCCGGGTCCGCGGCTGGCGCCGGATCCAGGCGGCGCACGCCGAGGCGTTCGTGTCCGTGGAGGCCCCGCGCTCGTTCCGCGACGGCGCGGCGAGGGTCGCCACCCTCGACGAGAGCATGGTCGAGCTCGCCGACAGCGCCCTCGAAGCCTGGCGCGCCGGCGACCGCGACGCCTTCGAGGCGAAGCTCGCCGCCGCCGAGCTCCTGGACGCGCGCTACGACACGGCCGTCCGGGTCCTCGACGCCCCGGTCTGCGCGGCCTCCTAGAGGGTCGCCGATTCGCCGCAGGGCCTTTCGGGTATACCGCCTGACGCTGTAGGTTCCCCGCGACGACCCCTCAGAGGAGGCAAGCATGAGCACGCTCCACGACGACGACATCCGGACGATCGGCGAGACCGGGCGGCTCGACCCGCAGGCCGACGCCGACGGGGACGACACCGACTCGACAGACGGCGACGCCACCGACACGGACGCCGACGACGCCGACACGGACGCGACCGACGCCGACGCCGACGACAGCGACGCGTAGCTCGGCAGAGGCCGCGCTCGCGCGCTGCCTCGACCCGGTCTCCGCGGAGGCGTTCTTCGCCGACCACTGGGAGCAGCGGCCGCTCGTCGTGCCGCGCAACGAGCCCGGTCGCTTCGACGACCTCCTCTCGGAGGCCGACGTCGAGCGGCTCGTCTGCTCGACGGCGATCCGCTACCCGGCCTTCCGGCTCGTCCGCGAGGGCGGGCAGCTCCAGGTCGGCTCCTACACGGCCGACATCCCGTGGCGGCCGTCCTTCACCAAGGCGGCGGACGTGCCGCGCGTCCTCGCCGAATGGGAGGCCGGCGCCACGATCGTCCTGCAGGCGCTCCACCACACCTGGCTACCGCTCGCGGTGTTCTGCCGGCAGCTCGAGGAGGCGTTCGGCCTGGGCGTGCAGGCGAACTCGTACGCCACGCCGCGCGGCTCGCAGGGCTTCGGCGTGCACCACGACACGCACGACGTGCTCGTCCTCCAGGTGGCGGGCGAGAAGCGCTGGCTCGTCTACGAGCCGCTGCTCGAGCTGCCGCTGAAGCACCAGCGCTACTCGAAGGCGCTCGGGGAGCACGGCGAGCCGGCCGACGACCTCGTCCTCCGCGCCGGCGACACGCTCTACCTCCCGCGGGGCTGGCTGCACCGGGCGGAGACGTCGGACACCGACTCGCTCCACCTGACGATCGGGATCAACCAGTACACCTGGCTCGACGCTGCCCGGGCGGCGCTCGGGCCGCTCGAGCAGGAGGCGGGCTTCCGGCGCGGCGTCTACCCCGACCGCGACGTGGCCGCCGAGCTCGCGCAGCGCCTGGAGGCCGAGCTCGATCCCGAGGAGGTGGCGCGGCGCCGCCGGCGGCGCTTCCTCGACACCCGGCGGCCGATCCGCGAGGACGGCCTCTCGCAGCTCCGGGCCCTCGAGCGGCTCGACGTGGAGACCCCGGTCGAACGGCGCTCGACGGTGATCGCCGACCTCGAGGACGACGAGGACGAGGTCGCGCTCGTCTTCGAGGGGAAGGAGCTGCGCTTCCCCGGGCACGCCCGGGCCGAGGTCGTCGCCTGCTTCGAGGCGGACGGGCCGTTCCTGCCGTCGGAGCTCCCCGGCGACCTCGACGAGGCGGGCCGGCTCGTGCTCGTCCGGCGGCTCGTCCGCGAGGGCTTCCTGCGCGTCAGCTGACGCGGCGGACGGCCGTCGCCCGGAAGTGCCGGGGCCGGCTCGGCCGCGCGGCGCAGCACGTGAGGAAGGTCTCCTCGTCGCCCAGCTCGGCGGCGACGTCGGCCTCGAAGACGGCCTTCTCCGGCCCCCGGAAGCGGACGCGCCAGACATCCTCGCCGGCCCGGCGGCAGCGGACGAGGGCGAGGTCGTCGATCCCGAGCAGGCCTTCGGCCTCGCGGACGGCATGCTCGGCGGCCTGCGAAGGGAAGGTGTAGGCGGCGCGGCCGCGGTAGCGGTCGAGGTCGATCCGGCCCGCGGCGTGCGCGGCGAGGAGGCCGGGGGCGGCCTCGGGCTCGACCCGGCCGTAGTAGAGCGCCTGCGGGAAGACGACGACGTTCCCGGCGAAGCGGTCGCCGCCGACGTGCGTCGACTGCCAGACGTGCCCGGAGTCCGTCTCGCGGCGAAGCGCGTCGTAGACCGGCCGGCCGTTCTTCGCGCAGCAGCGGTCGCGCTTCCCGTGCGTGCAGACGACGAGCAGCGGGTCGGTCACCGGCACGCCCGGCGGCTCGCCGGCAGCGAGGGCGGCGGCGAAGTCGAAGTCGACGAGGTCCTCCAGGTGATCGACCTCCAGCCCGTAGAGCCGCTCCTCGCCGACGCGCGAGCTGCCGAAGTAGACATGCCGGCGCCCGGTCGCCCGGCGCTCGGGCTTCTTCACGAAGAGGAGACGCGAGGGCGCGAGGGCCTGGAGCTGCTCCCGCACGTGGGCCTTGAACCGGTCGGACAGGAGGCTCGCGCCGAGCACGTCCCGATCCCACATGCCCCGGTACTCGAGCAGGATCCAGCTGTCGATCCGGCTGGCCGTGGCCGCGAGCGGCTCGTCGTTCGCAGTCGAGACGGCCGCGCAGAACGCGCGGCTCCGAACGCTCGGCCCCGGCTGGACGCTCACCGCCACGAACCTAGCGTAGCCGAGATGTAAGGCTTGCCTTACATCTCCTCTCCGTCGGCCTCGCCCTCCTGGGCGACGACGCAGATGACCTGGCCCGTGGCGACCGGCTCGCCGGCGACGATTGAGAGGGCGGTGACGCGGCCGGGGCGGTGCGCGGTGATCTCGTTCTCCATCTTCATCGCCTCGACGACGCAGAGGACCTGGCCCTCGCGGACCTCGTCGCCCTCGGCCACCTCGACCGCCAGCACCGTCCCCTGCATGGGGCTGACCACCGCCTCCCGCGCGGCTGCGTGGTGGGCGCCGCCGCCGGTGCGCTCCCGGCGGCGGCGGGCGAGCTCGGCATGCGGAGGCTCGAGGCGCAGGAGGGTGACCTCGAAGCGGCGCCCGTCGAGCTCGACGCCGACGACCTCCTCGCGGACGCGCGCCGGTCCCGGCGCCGGCGCGCTCCTCCCGTCGGCCCGGGCGCCCAGGGCGATCTCCTCGACCAGCCCGAAGCAGGTCTCGCCCGCGACGAAGCACGGATGCTCGAGGAGCGCGCGGTGGAAGGGGATCAGCGTGGTGACGCCCTCGATCACGTACTCGCCGAGGGCGCGGAGCATGCGCCGGCGCGCGTGCTCGCGATCGACGTCGGCGACGACGAGCTTGGCGACGAGCGGGTCGTAGAGGCCGACGACCTCGGAGCCCTCGACCACCCCGGAGTCGACGCGGACGCCGGGCCCGGCCGGCTCGCGGTAGGCGGTGATCGTCCCGGGCGTCGGCAGGAAGCCGTTCGCCGCGTCCTCGGCGTTGATCCGGCACTCGATCGCGTGGCCCGAGAAACGCACGTCCTCCTGCCCGAAGGCGAGCGGCTCGCCCACCGCGACGTGGATCTGCTCGCGGACGAGGTCGAGGCCGGTGACGAGCTCGGTGACGGTGTGCTCCACCTGGATGCGGGTGTTCATCTCCAGGAAGAAGTAGTTCCCGTCGCGGTCGAGGAGGCCCTCGATCGTCCCGGCGCCGCGATAGCCGACCGCCCGCGCCGCGTCGACGGCGATCGCGCCGATCCGCTCGCGCAGCTCCGGCCCAACCGCCGGCGACGGCGTCTCCTCGACGAGCTTCTGGTGGCGGCGCTGGATCGTGCAGTCGCGCTCGCCGAGGTGGACGACGTTCCCGTGCGCGTCGGCGAGCACCTGCACCTCGACGTGCCGCGGGTCTTCGAGGAAGCGCTCGACATAGACCGTCGCGTCGGCGAAGTACGCCTCGCCCTCGCGCCGGGCCGCGGCCAGGGCCCGCTCGGCCTCGCCGGCCGCGGCGACCAGGCGGAGCCCCTTGCCGCCGCCGCCGGCGGACGCCTTGATCGCGAGCGGCCAGCCGTGCTCCTCGCCGAGGGCGAGCACCTCGTCGACCGACTCGACCGGATCGGTCGTCCCCGGGATCACCGGCACGCCGGCTGCCTCCATCAGCCGCCGGGCCGTGACCTTCGAGCCCATCGCCTCGATCGCCTCGGGCGGCGGTCCGATCCACGTGAGGCCGGCCGCCTCGACCGCGCGCGCGAAGGACGCATTCTCCGCGAGGAACCCGTAGCCCGGGTGGATCGCGTCGGCGCCGGCCTTGCGCGCGGCGTCCAGCATGCGCTCCTGGTGCAGGTAGCTCTCGGCCGGCGCTCCCGGGCCGAGGAGGTACGCCTCGTCGGCCACGGCGGCGTGGAGCGAGCCGCGGTCGGCCTCGGAGTACACGGCGACGGCGCCGATCCCGAGCTCCCGGAGCGTGCGGAAGACCCGGACGGCGATCTCGCCGCGGTTGGCGACCAGGACCTTGCCGAAGACGGCCACGACCGCCCTATTGTCGCGAAGGCCCTCTCAGAAGGCGACCGCGAGCGCGGGCACGGCCGCGTCGAGCGCCTGCGCGAGGTCGCCCCAGAGGTCGTCCGGATCCTCGAGGCCGATCGAGAGGCGGAGCAGGCCCGGCGAGATCCCGCCCTCCGCCAGCGCGGACGGATCGACGAAGCGGTGGGTCAGGCCCGCCGGCCGCTGCACGAGCGTGTCGGTCGAGCCGAGGCTGACCGCGGGGGTGACCAGGCGGAGCCCTGCGAGGACGGCGTCCGCGGCCGCCCTCCCTCCCACCACCTCGAAGGAGAGGACGGAGCCCGGCCCGCGCAGCTGGCGCCCGAGCAGGCCGTGCGGGTCGGCGCCCGGAAGCCCGGGGTAGTCGACCCGCGCGACGAGCGGGTGGGCCGCGAGGCGCACGGCCAGGGCCGAGGCGCCCGCCTGCGCCTCGCGCACCCGCAGGGGGAGCGTCGGGAGGCTCCGCAGGAGGAGATAGGCCGCCAGCGGGTGGAGCAGGGAGCCGGTCGCGATCCGGATCCGGCGCAGCCGCCGGGCCCGCTCCTCCGAGGTGGCGACGACGCCGGCCATCACGTCGCCGTGGCCGCCGAGGAGCTTCGACGCGCTGTGGACGACGAGCGCGGCTCCCTGGTCCACGGGGTTCTGGAGGATCGGGGTCGCGAACGTGTTGTCGACGAGAACCGGCACGCCACGCGCGGCGGCGACCACCGCCTCGACGTCGACGAGGCCGAGCGTCGGGTTCTGCGGCGTCTCCAGGAGCACGAGCCCGGTGGACGGGGTGATCGCCTCGGCGACCGTCTCCGGGCGGGCCCAGCGCACGCGCGCGCCGAGGAGGGCGGATCCGAGCAGGTGGTCGCAGCCTCCGTAGAGCGGCCGGATCGCCACCACCTCGCGGGCGTCCGCCTCGAGAGCGAGCAGGCAGGCCGTCAGCGCGGCCATCCCCGAGGCGAACGCCACCGAGGCCTCGCAGCGCTCGAGCCCGGCGACCGCCCGCTCGAAGCGCGCGACGGTCGGGTTGTGCAGCCGGCCGTACACGGGCTCTTCCTCGTCCACGCCGCCGGCGCCGAAGACGTCGAAGGCGTGCTCCGCGGCCTCCGGGCTGCCGAGCGGGTAGGTGCTGGACAGGTCGAGCGGCGCCGCGTGCACGCGGAGGGCGGCGAAGTCCTCCCTGCCCGCGTGGACGCATGCCGTCCTCGTCGCCATTTCGTTCGTCATGCCGACCGATACCCTAGATAACGTTCCGTAATCAGCAAGCCTTCTCGAAGAATGTTCGGAATCAGGTGTGATCATGGCTCTTGACCGAATCGACCGCGCTCTGGTCGGGGCGCTCCAGAAGAATGCTCGGGCCTCGAACAAGGCGTTGGCCGAGGAGGCCGGGGTCGCGCCCTCGACCTGCCTCGAGCGCGTGCGCGCCCTCGTCACCCGCGGCGTGCTGCGTGGGTTCCACGCCGAGGTCGACCCCGGCGCGATCGGGCGGGGGACGCAGGCGATCGTCGCCGTCCGCATCCGGCCGCACTCGCGGGAGGTCGTCGACGACTTCTGGCGGCACGCGCTCTCGCTGCCGGAGACCATCGCGATCTACCACGTCTCGGGGGCGGACGACTTTCTCATCCACGTCGCCGTCGAGAGCACGGACCGCCTGCGCGACCTGCTCCTCGACCGCCTGACGAGCCGGCCGGAGGTGGCGAACCTGGAGACGCACCTCGTCTTCGCCGGCCAGCGCAAGCCCGTCGTCGAGCCGGCGGAGGGCTGAGCCGGCGGCGACTCGCCGCGGAGAGCGCGGGCGTATTCTGCGTCCCATGACCTTCGCCGACCAGCTGACGGTCGCCAGGGCGGCCTCCGTGCCGGTCGTCGTCGTCCTCTTCGCGTGGGACTTCCCCAACCACGACTACTGGGCGACGGCCGTGTTCGCCGTCGCCATGGCGACGGACTGGGTCGACGGCTGGTGGGCCCGGCGGAACGACCGGACGTCCGACCTGGGCAAGATCCTCGACCCGGTGGCGGACAAGCTGCTCGTGATGGCGGCGCTGATCATGCTCGTCGGCGACGTCCTCCCCGCCTGGATGGTCGCGGCCGTGATCGCGCGCGAGTTCCTCGTCACCGGCCTCAGGCTCGCCGCCCTCGAGCGGGGCGTGGTCATTCCCGCGCGCGACCTGGGCAAGCTCAAGACCTGGGCCCAGGCGGTCGCCGCGGGGCTCGGCGGCCTGGCCGCCGGCGGCGCGATCGACGACACGGTCGCGTGGTGGGCGATGCTCGTCGCGGTCGTCCTCACGTGGGTCTCCGGACTCGACTACGCTCGCAGCGCACCCAGTCTTCTCCGTGGCCAACAGCCTGCGTAGCTTCCGCCGGGAGGACATCCCGGCCGTCCTCGACCTCTCCCGCCGCGCCTTCGGCCGGCCGGAGGAGCAGGTCGGCAACCCGCTTTGGGCCTCGCTGGACGAGCTCGAGAGCGAGCTCTCCGACTGGGACCTGCCGCCGGAGTCGACGCTGCTCGTCGACGTCGAGGACGGCGAGGTCGTCGGCTTCGGCGGGGTCGAGGTGGCGAAGGCCTTCCCGCACGCCGACCTCTTCGGACCGCTGATCGCGCCCGGCTACCGCGGCCAGAAGCTCGGGAGCGAGCTGCTCGACGCGTCCGTGGCGATCGCCGTCGAGCACGGCCGCAGCTCCGTGGTCGCGTCGGTCGGGCCGCGCAACATCTCCGGACGCATCCTGCTCGAGCACGCGGGCTTCCATCCGCGCGGGGCGGCGAAGGCGGTCTTCCGGCTCGCCCCCGAGGAGCACAAGCCCGTGGCCGACGGGCCGGAGGGCGTCGAGGTCCGCCGGGGAGACGTGGCCGACCTCGAGCCGGCGCTGCGCCTCTACCACGAGACCTTCCCGGAGGGCGTCTTCCCCGACGACGCCTGGCGCGAAGGCCTCGCCAAGGGCTCGGTGCACCTCGCCGAGCGCGGAGGCACGCCGCTCGCCTTCGTCAACCTCGACCCCAACGACCGCTGGGCCTACCAGATCGGCGTCGTCGCGCGCGAGCGCTCGCGGGGAGTCGGCCGCTACCTCCTCTCCCGCGTGCTCGAGGAGTACTGGACGGAGCGCCCCGGCGAGGTGATCGGCATGTCGGTCGAGGCCGACAACCTCCCGGCCCTGCGCATCCTCCGCCGCCAGGGCTTCGCCCCCTGGCTCGTCCTCCAGTCCTACGAGCTCTGGCTCTAGGCGGCCCGCGCCTCCCGGGAGCCCGCCACGGCCACGGGCCACGTCCCCTCCGGCCACGGCCCGGGGTCTGACCCCGGGGCATGGCCGCTGTGGCCGGGATGTATGTCACAGAAGTGTGACAACACCGGCCGGAAGGGCCGGTCTGGGACATGGCCCTGGGTCTGACCCCGGGGCATGGCCGGCGGGGGCCAGTGCCGGGCCGGCTGGGGTTGACGGCGCGGCCGTCGCTGCGCGAACATGTGTTCGTGCACACGGAGGCCACGATCCTCCACGCCGATCTGGACGCGTTCTTCGCGTCCGTCGAGCAGCGCGACGACCCGGCGCTGCGCGGGAGGCCCGTGATCGTGGGCGGCGGCGTCGTCCTCGCGGCGAGCTACGAGGCGAAGGCCTACGGCGTCCGCACGGCCATGGGCGGCCGCCGCGCCCTGCGGCTCTGCCCCCACGCCGTCGTCGTGCCGCCGCGGATGGCGGCGTACTCGGAGGCGAGCAAGGCGGTCTTCCGCGTGTTCGAGGACACGACGCCGCGCGTCGAAGGCCTCTCCATCGACGAGGCCTTCCTCGACACGCGCGGCATGGAGCGGCTCTCCGGCAGCCCCGCGGAGATCGCCGCCCGGCTCCGCTGCGAGGTCCGCGAACGGGTCGGCCTGCCCATCACCGTGGGCGTCGCCCGGACGAAGTTCCTCGCCAAGGTGGCGAGCGGGGTGGCGAAGCCGGACGGCCTGCTCGTCGTCCCGCCCGACGGCGAGCTCGCGTTCCTCCACCCGCTGCCGGTCGAGCGGCTCTGGGGGGTCGGGCCGGTCACCGCCGGGCGGCTCCACCGGCTCGGGATCGCAACGGTGCGCCAGGTCGCCGAGTTCCCCGAGGCGGCGCTCATCACCATCCTCGGCCGGGCGGCGGGCCGGCACCTGCACGCGCTCGCCCACAACCGCGACCCGCGTCCGGTGGAGAGGAGGCGCCGGCGCCGGTCGATCGGGTCGCAGCGTGCGCTCGGCCGCAGGCCCAGGTCGGCCGGGGAGATCGACGCCGTCCTCGTCGGGCTCGTCGACCGCGTCACCAGACGGATGCGCGCGGCGGGTCGCGCCGGCCGGACCGTCGTCCTCCGCCTGCGCTTCGACGACTTCTCCCGCGCCACGCGCTCGCAGACGCTGTCCCGGGCGACGGCCGAGACGCAGTCGATCCTCGCCGCCGTGCGCGAGCTCCTCCGTACAGCCGAGCCGGAGATCGCCCGCCGCGGCCTGACCCTCGTCGGTCTCGCCGTGACGAACTTCGACGACGGGCGGATGCGCCAGCTCGAGCTCCCGTTCGCCGCGCCCGGGTGGAACGCGCTCGACGCGGCCCTCGACGAGGTGCGCGAACGGTACGGCGCCGACGCCGTCATGCGGGCCGTCCTCCTCGGCCGCGACCAGGGCGTCGCGATGCCGCTCCTCCCCGACTAGTAGCGGTCGGGCTCCGGCTCGTCGGAGACAGACTCCTCGATTCCCTCCCGCCACCAGGCGCCCCGCGCGTCGGCCGGCCCCGCGAGCAGACGCGCGAGCGCCCGCTCGAGCGCCTCGCGCTCGTCCGGGGCCGGCTCCGGGCGCCAGTCGAGCCTCACCCGGCACAGACTAAAGGGCTCACGGCCCCGCTCCGATAGGAGCGGGAATGAGGCGAGCCGCACTCCTCGTGTCCGTGGCCGCGCTCGCGCTCGCGGCGTCAGGGCCCGCGGGCGCCGCGTCGTGGGCCCAGCCCGAGATCAGGGTGGTCGTCCGCGAGGGAGTCATGGGCCCGTCGGTCGCGGCCTTCCGGCCGCAGGACCCGCTCACCCGCAGAGCGCTCGCGAGGGCGATGTCGGCGGTTACGGGGGTCGAGCGGACGACCGCGCAGCCCGACCGGATCGTGCGGATGTGGGAGCTCGACCGGGCGCTCGTCCGCGCCGCGGAGCTCTACGACTCCGCCCGGCACGTGCTCGCCGAGGCGAGGGCGGCCGGCCTCAGGCCGCCGCCGCGGCTCGGCACGGAGGTCGTCGCCCGGCTCCTCGGCCTCCGCTACAACCACCCGGACGCGAACGACGGGCTCGAGCTGCGGCCGCAGGATCGGGCAACCCGCGCGGAGGCCGCCTACTCGTTCGCCAGGCTGCTCCGGCTCAGCTCCTGGGCGATTCCCTCCGCGAGGGAGCGCGCCGACGCGCTCGACCTGCCGCAGCTCACCGACTGGCAGCGGCGGATCCTCACGCGGGCCGTGTCCTTCGCGGGCTTCCCGTACGTCTGGGGCGGCACCTCCGAGAGGACGCAGACGCTGTTCGGCGTCAGGTCTCGCGGCGGCTTCGACTGCTCAGGCTTCGCGTGGAGGATCTACCGCCTCGAGCCGTACTCGGGCGCGCCGCAGCTCGCGACGGTCCTGCGCGGACGCACGGCCTCCGCGATGGCCGGCGAGGTGCCCGCCTCGGCGCGCATCAAGCGGCGTGCGGGCCTCCGGCCCGGCGACCTCATCTTCTTCTCCGAGCGCGGCGCGGACGCGAGGCCCGCCGACGTCTCGCACATGGGGATCTACGCCGGCGGCGGCTGGTTCGTCCACTCGTCGAGCCAGGGCACGACGATGACGACGCTCTCGGGCTGGTACGCGGACCGCTTCGCCTGGGGCCGCAGGCCGCTTCGCGAGGCCGGCCTCACCTAGCTTCGAGACGACTGCCTCTTTTGGGGGATGAGCAGGGGTTTTGGTGAATCCCTCGTACGGGGGATGTGCGGTTCTGCACCCGGCCAGATACTTCGGCTCGTCAGGCGTCCGATTATCAACGGGAGAGATCAGATGCTGCACTGGAAGTCCAAGCTGGCGTATCTGCTGGTCGCGGCCACCGTCCTCGCGGCGTTCCTCGGCGAGGCCGAGGGCTGGCACTGGTAAGTCACGCCCGTGAAGCTCCGCTCGGTTCGCTCGTCCGAGAGCGCATCGGGTGATGCGGTGAGGCCGGGAGTCTCGAAGGAGACTGCCCGGCTTCTTCCGCTTCTGGTCCCGGTCACCCTCTCGGCCATCGCGGCCCTCGTCGCCGCCGTCGTCTCGTTCGGTCTGTCCGAGCCGACGCTCGGCGTCATGGGCGGCGTCCTCGCGCTTGCGGTGGCGGCGACCTTCGTCGAGGCCTACCCGGTCCCGATCGAGGGCATCGCCTCGGGCGGCGTCTCTCTGACCGCGGTCTTCATCGTCGGCGCCGCCGTCATCTACGGCTGGGCCCCGGCGGTCATGATCGGCTTCATCGCGCGAGCGACGATCGAGCTCGTCCAGCGGCGCCCGGCAATCAGGCTCGCCTACAACAGCGCGGTCTACGCGCTGGCCGGCGGAGCGGCCGGAGCGGCGGCAGCGGTCGTCGGCGCGCACGCGGGCGTCGGCGGGCTCTTCGTCGAGGTCATCCTCGGGGCCGCCGCCTTCTACGCGGTCAACATCCTGCTCACGGCGGGGATCATCGCCCGCTGGTCGGGCGACCCGTTCCTTCCGCTCCTCAAGCACTCGGTCTACTGGACGGTCGTCCCCTTCTCGATCATGGCGTCGGTCAGCCTCATGCTGGCCGTCCTCTGGGAGCGGTCGCCGTTCCTCGCCACGGCCCTCGTCGGCCCGCTCGTCGCCATCGCGCTCTACCAGCGCTCGGTGCACAGCGCGCTGAAGGCGATGCGCCTGGCGCTCACCGACCCGCTGACCGGGCTCGGCAACCATCGCCACTTCCACGAGCGGCTCCAGCACGACCTGGACAAGGCGCAGGAGGAGGGCTTCCCCCTCACGCTCGTCCTGCTGGACATCGACAACTTCAAGCAGATCAACGACCGGTACGGGCATCCGACCGGTGACAAGGTCTTGGCGCAGGTGGCGGCCCGCCTGCGTCAAGGTGGCGAGGCCTTCCGCCTGGGGGGCGACGAGTTCGCGCTGCTCCTCCCGCGCCGGGACGAGCACGAAGGCCTCTCGATCGGGCGCTCGATCATCGAGCGCATGTCGGAGACGGAGGTCGAGGTCGGCGAGGTGCTGAACATGTCCGCCGGCGTAGCCACGTACCCGCAGCACGGCGTCGAGCGCAGCGAGCTCGTGCGCGTCGCCGACAGCGCCCTCTACCTGGCCAAGGATCAGGGGAAGAACACCGTGCGCGTCTACCGGCCCGACGTCATCGAGCTCGCGGAGCTCCGCCGCCTCGCCGAGGGGCCGGACCGCGCCGCACGCCTGCGCGCCGCCGCGAGCCTCGCGCACGCCGTGGACGCCCGCGACGCGTACACGGGCAGCCACTCCTACATGGTCGGCGAGCTCGCCGCGCGCGTGGCCAGGCGCATGGGCCTCGACTCCGAGTCGATCGAGCTGACGCGGCTCGCCGGCAGCCTCCACGACCTCGGCAAGCTGGCGATCCCGGAGGAGATCCTCCGCAAGCCGGGCCCGCTGAACGAGGCCGAGCGGCTCGTGCTCGAGCGGCATCCGCAGATCGGCTACCGGATGCTGGACTCCCTGGGGGTCGAGCCCGTAGCCACCTGGGTCCTCCATCACCACGAGCGCTGGGACGGCCGCGGCTATCCGGAGCAGAAGGCCGGCGACGCGATCCCGCTCGGCGCACGCATCCTCTTCGTCGCCGACGCCTACGACGCGATGACCACCGACCGCGTCTACCGCGGCCGGCTCTCCCACGACCGCGCCATGGCCGAGCTGGAGCGCTGCGCGGGGACGCAGTTCGACCCGGACGTCGTCGCGGCGTTCAAGCAGGAGTTCGGCCAGCCGCGCCTCGAGCTGGTCGTCTCCGAGAGCGCCTAGAAGGCCCTCCGGAGGGCTTTCAAACCGGCTTCATACCGGGGATCGCGCTTGATCCCTCGGACGAGGCTGTTGCGGGCCCCCCTCTCAGCCGTTTCCAGCTGCAACAACGGCCGCGCGCGTTCCTGTGGCCACGTCTCCCAGCGGAAGGAGGTGAGCGCGCGTGATTCGATGGAAGCATCACTACGTTCGGGCCATGCTCGTCGTCGGGGCTATCGCCGCGTATGCGGTTGCAGCCGGCGCCGGGTTCCGCTGGTACTAGGCCAGCGGCCCACTTCCACCGACCCACCACGTTCTCCCTGAGGCAATGAACGCTCACGGATACCCATCCCGGCTCTACTGGTACATCGGCGCCGTCCTCGGCGTCGCCCTGCCGGTAGCCGCCGGGGCCGTGGTGGGAGTTTCGCTGGATCCCCCCGGCGTCTCGACGAGCGTCGGGGTGATCCTCTTCTTCGGGCTCGCGCTCCTTGCGGACATGAAGCCCGTGCCGCTCGACGTGGAGAACGAGCGCGTCGTCTCGCTCGCGTTCGTCTTCGTCGTCTCCAGCCAGATCCTCTTCGGCTGGGAGTACGCCGTCCTGAGCGCGATCCTCGGCGTGCTCGTCTCGCAGATGGTCGAGCGGCGGCCGTTCGTGCGCTCGCTCTTCAACGCGGCGGTCTACGGGCTCGCCGCCTTCTCCTCGGCGATCCCGGTCTTCCTGCTCGGAGAGACCGGCGGGCTGGGGACGATCACCTTCTTCGCCTTCGCCGGCGGCGCCTGCTACGTCATCGTCAACGTCGTCCTCGTCTGCGGCGCCCTGGCCATCCTCTCCGGCGAGCGCTTCCTGCCGCTCACCCGCGAGAACCTGGGCCACTCGGGCCCGGCGTTCGTGATCATGGCGTTCCTGGCCGCGCTCGCGGCCTCGCTCTGGACGACGGACCCGCGCCTGCTCGTCCTCCTCGCCGGCCCGCTCTTCACCCTGACCCTGTACCAGCGCACCGCGCTCTCCACCCGCGTGGCGACGCGCGACGCCCTCACCGACAGCCTCACCGGGCTCGGCAACCACCGCTCCTACCAGAGCCGCTTGCGCGAGGCGCTCGAGCGCGCCGAGGAGACGGGCGGCGAGGTCTCGCTCTGCCTCGTAGACGTGGACGAGTTCAAGGGCTGCAACGACCGCTACGGGCACCCGGTCGGCGACCAGATCCTGCTCGAGCTGGCTCGCCTCTTCGTCGAGGGCCGCGAGGACGTCGAGGCGTTCCGCTTCGGCGGCGACGAGTTCGCGCTCCTCCTCGCCGAGAACGAGGAGGAGGCCTACCGCCTCGTGGAGGACCTGCACGAGCGGATCGCGCAGACGGAGTTCGCCCACCACCAGGCGGTCACGATCACGGTCGGCATCGCCTCCTACCCCGGCTACGCCTCCAGCGCGGACGAGCTCCAGCAGGTCGCCGACGGGGCGCTCTACTGGGCCAAGCGGCACGGCAAGAACCGCTCCTGCGTCTACAGCCCCTCGGTCGTCCGCATCTACTCGCCCAACGAGCTGGCGGAGATCGCCGAGCGGCAGGCACGGCTCCGCGCCGCCGAGAACCTCATCCGGATCGTCGACTCGAAGGACACGTACACCGGCGAGCACTCCCAGGCCGTGGCCGACCTGGTCGCGGCGATGGCGCGGGAGCTCGGGCTCGACGAGGAGACCTCGGAGCAGCTCAAGCTCGCGGCGCTCCTGCACGACCTCGGCAAGATCGCCATCCCGGACACGCTCCTCCGCAAGCCCGGCTGCCTCGAGCCCGACGAGCGGCGGCTCGTCCGCGCGCACGTCCAGTTCGGCCACTCCCTGCTGGAGGGCCTGGGCATCGAGCCGGTGGACGCCTGGGTGCTGCACCACCACGAGCACTGGGACGGCTCCGGCTACCCCGACGGCCTCGCCGGCGAGGAGATCCCCTTCGGCTCGCGGGTGATCCTCGTCGCCGACGCGTACGACGCGATGACCTCCGACCGGACCTACCGGACGGCGTCGACGGCCACGCAGGCGCTCGCCGAGATCCGGCGGCGCGCCGGGGCGCAGTTCGACCCGGACGTCGTCTCGGCGCTGGAGCGCTGCGTGGTCCGAGGCCTCGACTCCGCCGGCCCGCACCTCCGCGCGGTGGCGGACTCGGCGTAGTGGGCCAGCTGCTGCCCATCGCGGTGGCCGTGCCCTTCGCCCTCCTCTGCGGCGGGCGTCTCGGCCGCATCTCGCAGCTCAGGCTCCGCGGTCTCTGGCTCTTCTTCGTCGCGTTCGGGATCCAGGTCGTCGCCTTCCCGTTCGCCTTCCTTCCGTGGACGACCGGCGAGGGCGCGGCCAAGGCGCTCTGGCTCGTGTCCTACGGCTGCCTGCTGGCGGCCGCCGTGCTCAACCGGCGGATCCTCGGCGCGCAGGTCGTCGCGCTCGGGATGGCGCTGAACCTCGTCGCCATCCTCTCGAACGGCGGCCGGATGCCGGCGACGCCGGAGGCCATGGCCGGAGCCGGGCTCGACTTCGACGTTATGCACAACAGCGTGGCCGCGGCCGACCCGAACGTCCCCTGGCTCGTCGACCGCTTCGCGGCCCCCGAGTGGGTGCCGCTGACGAACGTCTTCTCCATCGGCGACGTCGTCATCGCGATCGGCGCGTTCGTGCTCGTCTTCGCGGCCACCGGCGCCCGCCTGCCGGGCCTCCCCCCGCGCCGCTCCGAGCAGCCCTCGGCGTAGACGCCTGTCCCCGGCGGACACGCCCTGGGGTCAGATCTTGCATTCGAGCATCAGCCCGCGAATGCGTGATTGCAAGATCTGACCCCACGCGGAGGTGCGGGGCGCGTTCGGCGCGTATCCTCGTTCCATGCGGCGGGGTGGCACCACGCTCGTCGTGCTCGTCGTCGCGGCGATCGCGCTCGCCGCCGGGCTCGACGCGCTGGTCGGCGGCGGCTCCGACCCCGTGGCCGCGCCGGAGCCCGAGCCGCCGCCGGCGACGGGCTCAACGGAGGCGGCGCCTCCGGAGCCGGCGCCCGCGCCCGGCCTCGGCGGCACGCTCTACTACACGGACGCGAGCTGTGAGCTGAAGGCGGTCGAGCTCCCGGAGGCCACCGCGGTCGCTCCGCCGAACTGGGACGAGTGCGAGTTCGTCCTCTCCCCGAACGGCCGACGAGTCTCCGGGGCCGGCACCGGCTGGGACCCCTACTCGGACCCGCTCATCGGCCGCGTCTACCAGTCGAGGGACGGGACGATCCAGGTGTCGACGAACGCCGGGCCGCAGGGCGAGCCGTTCGCGGGGACGGCGCCGGCGTGGAAGCCCGGCGGTACGCTGACGTACTTCGCCGCGGCGGCCGTGCGGGAGTGGCCAAGCGGCGACGTGGTCCTCTCGGAGCACGAAATGCTGGAGAGTGCCGCTCGCGAGCTGCCGCTCGACTCCAGGCCGAAGGCGCTGTCGGTCCGCGAGTCAGCGTGGTTGAGCGACCAGCGACTCGCCCTGATCGTGGACATCGGTGACGAGGACATGTTCGGGCTCTTCGACGGCAAGCACCTCGTGGCCTGGGCCTTCGACGAACCCGGCGGCATGTCGGACGTGCGGGTCAGCCCGGGCGGGCGATTCGCAGCCGCCAAACTCTCCGGCACGCGTGGTCAAGGCCAGCTCGCCGTGCTGGACGCGGCAACCGGCGAGGCCGAGCTCCCCGGCGTTCTCCGCTATCACGCGATCGCGTGGTCTCCGGACGACGTCTGGTCGGCGATCGCAGCGGACGACAGAGTCCGGATCTTTCCGGCGGGTAACTACACGGCCGAACTCGAGCTCGACCTCGACGCGCGGGACCTCGACTGGCGTGGCCAGCTCGGGCCGGACGCGGTCTCCGGCCGGCTCGACACGAGCGAGGCGAGCGCCTGGCTCGCTCGGGCGGGGGTCGGTGGCCTGCTCTACGTGACCCAGCAGGAAGGAGGGAGCTGCAGGCTGCGCGCGCTCGAGGTTCCCGGGCTCGAGTGGGCCGACACCCCTGACGTGGCCGAGAGCCCCTGCCGCTTCGGCGTCGACGCGGACGGTAACGTCACGGCGGGCGGCGGCCCCGGGGTCGCGCTGACGCCCGCCGGCCGCCCGACCTACGTCTCCGAGGGTGAGCTCTTCGCCGGCCGGCCCGGCGACCGCCCGGAGCTCCTGCTCTCGGCCGCCAAGCTGGAGGAGATCGTCGGCAGCCCGGCCGCGCTCGAAGAGGTGGTCTGGGTCGACGAGGAGCGCTTCTGGGCCGTCGTCCGCTCGGAGGGAGCGGACGGGATCGCGCTCATGACCACCGACGCCCTCGTCTACGCGCCGTGGTTCGCGGCACCGCGAATCGAGGGCCTGCGGGTCAGCGCGAGCATGGTCGCCGCGGGCTCGGATCGCGGGGTCGCCATCCTCGACGACGGCGGCCGCCGCCGGTTGATCTTCACGAACGGGCGCGACGTCGACTGGGCGCCCGGCGAGCTGATCGCCGCGGTCTCCACCCGGGACGGGCTTCTCTTCGTGGCGCCGGTGACCGGCGAGTCGGTGTCCCTTCCGCTCGAGGTCGCCGATCTCGAGTGGGTCACTCGGTGAAGCCGCGCACCCAGTCGACGACGAGCTCCTTCGGATAGGCGTCCGAGCCGGCCCCGGGGAACTCGTAGATCCCGAGCATGAGCTGCATCGGGTAGGCGGGCGACTGCTCCACCGTCTTCACGCGCTCGCCGTCCACGAAGAAGTCGACCCGGTCGCGCGCCCACTCCGCCGCGTAGACGTGGAGCTCACGCGCGTCGATGGGAACCGGCACCGCTTCGAACTCGTCGGCGATCGCGGGGTCGCCGAACGGGTGCACGCCCATCCCGACCTTCGCCTCCGCGGGGCCGACATCGCGCCCGAAGATCTCGCAGACGCAGATCTCCGCCGAGCGCTCGGGCTCGTCCTCGTAGCCGATCAGCCAGAGCGCGACCATGCAGCGCGGGTCGGCAAGCGCCCTGAGGCGCGTCTCGATCCGCCCGTACCGCGGGGTGTAAAGGCGGACGCTCTCCTGCTCCTCCCGGACGACCGCGTCGGGATGGAAGCGGTGCTGGCCGACCGTGCTCCCGAGCGGGCCGGCGAAGACGCCGGTCTGGAGCGACGAGACGCGCATCTCGCCGTCGAGCTCGGGGCACCACGGCTCCTGGTCGGCCTCGATCAGAAGCCGCAGGACGCCGCCGCCGACGCGGTAGCGGGCGGCCGAGCGCTCGCGCGAGCTCCACTGCGGCAGGTAGTGGGGGACCCACTTGGCGGGATCGAGCGAGTCGCCCTCGAACGCGTCCTCGAACTCGAGCCGTCCCGGCACCCTAGAGCGGGATGTTCCCGTGCTTGCGCGGCGGCCGGCGCTCCCGCTTCGTCAGGGCCGTGGCCACGGCGTCGCAGAGGACGCGGCGCGTCCGCCGCGGGTCGATCACGTCGTCCACGTAGCCGCGCTCGGCGGCGGTGTACGGGTTGGCGAACTGCGCCTTGTAGTCGGCGATCAGCTCGGCCCGGCGGGCCTCCGGATCCTCCGCCTCCTCGAGCTCCTTGCGGAAGACGATGTTGACGGCGCCCTCCGGGCCCATGACCGCGACCTCGGCGGTCGGCCAGGCGAAGTTGAAGTCGGCGCGGATGTGCTTGGAGCTCATCACGTCGTAGGCACCGCCGTAGGCCTTGCGGGTGATCAGCGCGATCTTGGGCACGGTCGCCTCCGAGTACGCGTACAGGAGCTTGGCGCCGTGGCGGATGATGCCTCCCCACTCCTGCGCCGTCCCGGGGAGGAAGCCGGGCACGTCCACGAACGTGACGAGCGGGAGGTTGAAGGCGTCGCAGAAGCGCACGAAGCGCGCGGCCTTCACCGAGGAGTCGATGTCGAGCGTGCCCGCGAGCGCGCGCGGGTTGTTGCCGACGATGCCGACCGGGTGGCCGCCGAGGCGGGCGAAGCCGACGACGATGTTCTCGGCCCAGAGCTGGTGCACCTCGAGAAACTCGCCGTCGTCGACGACGCGCGTGACGACGTCTCGCATGTCGTACGGCTTCGTCGGCTCGTCGGGGATGAGGGTGTCGAGCTCGGGGTCCTCGCGGTCGGGCGGGTCGGCGGGCGCGAAGTACGGCGGCGGGTCGACGTTGTTCTGCGGCAGGAAGGAGAGGAGGTAGCGCGCGTCCTCGAGGCAGCTCTCCTCGTCGTCGGCGGCGAAGTGCGCGACCCCCGACTTGGACGCGTGCGTGAGCGCGCCCCCGAGCTCCTCGAAGGTGACCTCCTCGCCGGTGACGGTCTTCACGACCTCGGGCCCCGTGATGAACATGTACGAGGTCTCCTTCACCATCAGGACGAAGTCGGTCATCGCCGGCGAGTAGACGGCGCCGCCCGCGCAGGGGCCCATGATCAGGCTGATCTGGGGGATCACGCCCGAGGCCTGCACGTTGCGCCAGAAGATCTCCGCGTAGCCGCCGAGCGAGACGACGCCCTCCTGGATGCGGGCTCCGCCTGAGTCGTTGATGCCGATGACCGGGCAGCCGTACTTGACCGCCAGGTCCATCACCTTGCAGATCTTCTCGGCGAAGGCCTCGGAGAGCGTCCCGCCGAAGACTGTGAAGTCCTGCGAGAAGACGAAGACCTTGCGGCCGAACACCGTGCCGTAGCCGGTGACGACCGCGTCGCCCCACGGCCGCTTGTCCATTCCCCCGAAGTGCGGGTTGCGGTGGCGGACGTAGCGGTCGAGCTCGACGAAGCTGCCGGGGTCGAGGAGCTTCTCCAGCCGCTCGCGCGCGAGCAGCTTCCCGCGCTCGCGCTGGCGCGCGACGGCGCGCTCGTCCCCGGAGTGGAACGCCTCCTCGCGCAGCCGCTGGAGCGCGGCCAGCTTCGCCTCGGTGGACTGAAGGTCCTCGGCCTTGGCCATGGGCGGGAGCTTACTTCGGGTTGGCACGGAATCGGCACATTCCGCGCACCACCGGTGCGCTTTTCCTCGTTACGGTTGCAGCGGAGGGAGGCCAGCGGCCGGCCCCTCCGCGGGCGCGCGTCTAAAGGTCCTCCAGCTCCCCGGGCAGGAGCGAGAACATCACCGCGTCCCGGCGCCGGCCCTTGAGCTCCAGGAACGAGCGCAGGACGCCTTCGCGAGTGAAACCGGCCTTCTCGGCGACGCGCTGCGAGGCCACGTTGTCCGGCTCGGCCGTCAGCTGGACGCGCGCGGCGCCGAGCTCGGCGAATGCGAAGCGCGCCACGAGGACGAGGGCCCGTGTGGCGATCCCGCGGCCGCGCGCGGAGGCCTTGATCCAGTAACCGACCTCGGCCTTGCGGGCGCTGCGCATGCGGACGCCGATGCCGCCCAGGAGCTCCCCACTCGCCGGGTCGAGGACGGCGAAGGCCGACTCCTCGGTGGTCGCGATGAACTCGCGGGCGAGCTCCTCCGTGTAGGGGAACGGGATGCTCGTCCAGCGGTCGATGTCCGGATCGTGCCGGATCGCTGCCGCGAGCGCCGGCGCATCGTCCTCCTCGAGGGGGCGGAGGACGATCACATCGTCCTCGAGCCTCACGGCGCGAGGTGGGCGTCATACGTGCCGAACTCGTCCCGCAGCGCGTCGCAGACCTCGCCGACGGTGGCGTATGCGGCCAGCGCCTCCCTGATGGGGACGAGCAGGTTCTCCTCACCGCGGGCGGCCTCAGGAACGGCCGCCAGCGCCGCCTCGACCGCGACCGCGTCCCGCTCCGCCCGCACCCGCGCCGTCCGCTCGACCTGGCGCCGCTCGGCCTCGGGGTCGAGGCGGTGGAGCTCGATCTCCTCGGCGTCCTCCTCGACGTAGCGGTTGACGCCGACGACGACGCGCTCCCCCGCCTCGACCTGCTGCTCGAAGGCGTACGCGGCCTCCTCGATCTCCCGCTGCTGGAAGCCCTGCTCGACGGCGGCGACGGCCCCGCCCAGCTCGTCGATCCGGCCGATCAGCTCCCACGCGCGCTCCTCCAGCTCCTTCGTCAGCGACTCCACGAAGTAGGACCCGGCGAGCGGATCCGCCGTGTCCGTCCCTCCCGCCTCGTGACCGAGGATCTGCTGGGTGCGCAGGGCGATGCGCGCGCTGCGTTCCGTCGGCAGCGCGAGCGCCTCGTCGAAGGCGTTCGTGTGGATGGACTGCGCGCCGCCGCACACGGCCGACAGCGCCTGCACCGTCACGCGCGCGACGTTGTTCTCCGGCTGCTGCGCGGTCAGCGTCGAGCCGCCGGTCTGCGCGTGAAAGCGCAGCGCCTGGGCCTTCGGGTTCGTCGCGCCGAAGCGGTCGCGCATGATCCGCGCCCAGAGCGTCCGCGCCGCCCGGAACTTCGCCACCTCCTGGAAGAAGTGGTTGTGCGCGTTGAAGAAGAACGAGAGCCGCTCGCCGAGCTCGTCCGGCGAGAGCCCCGCCGCCACGGCCGCCTCGGCGTAGGCAATCCCGTGGGCGAGCGTGAAGGCGAGCTCCTGCACGGCCGTCGAGCCCGCCTCACGGATGTGGTAGCCGGAGATGGAGATCGTGTTCCAGCGCGGCAGCCGCTCGCGGCAGTAGGCGAACAGGTCGGTCGTCAGCCGCATCGAGGGCCGCGGCGGGAAGATGTAGTTCCCACGCGCGACGTACTCCTTGAGGATGTCGTTCTGCACCGTCCCCCGGAGCCGCTCGCTCGGGACGCCCTGCTTCTCGGCGACGAGCTCGTAGAGGAGGAGCAGGAGCGCGGCCGGGGCGTTGATCGTCATCGAGGTCGAGACCTCGCCGAGCGGGATGCCGGCGAAGAGGAGCTCCATGTCTGCGAGCGAGTCGATGGCCACGCCCGTCCGCCCCACCTCGCCGAGCGCGCGCGGGTCGTCGGAGTCGTAGCCGAGCTGGGTCGGCAGGTCGAAGGCGACCGAGAGGCCCGTCTGCCCCTGCTCGAGCAGGTAGCGGAAGCGCTCGTTCGTCTCCTCTGCCGAGGCGAAGCCGGCGTACTGGCGGATCGTCCACGGCCTCCCGCGGTACATGTCCCTGTAAGGCCCGCGGGTGAACGGGAACTCGCCGGGCCGGCCCGGGTCGGCGCCCGCGGCATCCTGCTCCGTGTAGACCGGCTTGACCTCGATGCCGGAGTCGGTCTCGCGGCGCTCCTCGGCCGGGGCCATGGCACTAGGCTAACGGCCGTGAGGGTCACCGTCAGGCTCTTCGCCGGCCTGCGCGAGCGCGCGGGCACGGCGCAGCGCGAGCTCGAGCTCCCCGCCGGCTCGCGGCTCGCCGACGTCTGGGCGCCGCTCGAGCTCGGCGCCGAGCCGGAGGGGCTCCTCTATGCCGTCAACCAGGGCTACGCCTCCGGGGACCGCCTGCTCGCCGACGGGGACGAGGTCGCGCTCATCCCGCCCGTCTCCGGCGGCGCCTTCCGGCTGACCGCCGATCCGATCGACGTCGATGCCGTGCTCGCGGAGGTCGCGGACGACCGGGCCGGCGCGATCGCCACGTTTTTGGGGACGACCAGGGTCGAGTCGCGCGGCCGCACCGTGCGCCACCTCGACTACGAGGCCTACGAGGGCATGGCCGAGAAGGTGATGGCGGAGATCGCCGAGACGCTGGCCGCCCGCTACGACCTGTGCAAAGTCGCGATCACGCACCGCATCGGCCGCGTCGGGATCGGCGAGACGAGCGTCGCGATCGCCGTCTCGGCGCCCCACCGGGAGCACGCCCTGGCCGCGTGCAAGGAGGCGATCGACACGCTCAAGGTCGACGTCCCGCTCTGGAAGAAGGAGGTCTACGAGGGCGGCGAGGAGTGGATCGGCCGCGGCTCGTAGCCGCCGAACGCGCGGCGGGGGCCCGGAGGCCCCCGCCTTGCGCCGCGTGAGCCGCCGCTACTCGCCGGCGGTCGCGCCTGTCGTCGCCGGGGCGACCCTGCTCGGGGTCGTGCCGGCGGGCGCCGTGACCGCCCACGTGCCGTAGCTGAACGCGTTGCCGACGGCCGCCGGGATCAGCCAGACGCCGGCGCCCCACTTGCTCGCCTGGTTGACCGCACCCGTCGTACCCGTGAAGATCACGACGCTCCCGCGGTTCTGACTGACCGACTCGTAGACGCACAGGTGGCCGGGTGCCGCCTGCGGGTTCGTCGCCGAGCCCGGGCACTGCGCCGTCGAGGCCGAGCCGGCCGCGAGGAAGTGCTCCTGCGGCGCGGAGGCGAGCTCGAACCCGAACGAGATCGAGTCCCACCCGTCGTCGGCCGTGTTCCCCGCCTGGAGACCGGCCGCGTAGTTGCCCTGGATCGTCTTGATCGCGCTCTTCTTGACGTAGCGCGCGTCCGCCTTGGGCTTGAGGTGGTTGTTCCAGATGTTGTTCCAGTTGAGGCTCGCGCCCGCCGGGGTCGCGACCATGACGACGCCGAGGATCATGCCCGCCGCCAGTACCGCCACCAGCTTGCGCCTTCTCAGCTTCCGCATCTCCCTTTCCTCCCAGATCGGTTGTACTCCGACCTGACGGAGGAGGGGCCGCGGATCTTCCCCCGGGTCCGGGCCCGGCAGGCAGAGTCGGCGGAGGCTTCTTCTCCAGGGCCGTTCAGGGGGGTTTCGACAGGACGCCGCTACGATGAGTCGGTGAGCAGCCTGACCCCGCAGCAGGAGCCGGAAGCCGCCGGCTACGAGCTCGACCCGCCTCCGCCGGACGGCGAGCACGCCTACCGCGACTACGAGCCGATTCACCCGCGCGGGCGCCTCGGCGAGCTGGCCCGGAAGCTCTGGGCTCCGCTCGCCGCCCTCGGCCTGCTCGTCTTCAAGTTCAAGACGGCGATCCTCGCGCTCTTCAAGCTGAAGATCTTCGTCACCGCAGGGTCGATGCTCGTGTCCATCGGAGCCTACGCATGGATCTGGGGCTGGCGCTTCGCGGTCGGCTTCGTCTTCCTGCTCCTCATCCACGAGCTCGGGCACGTCCTCGAGCTGCGACGGCAGGGCGTCCCCGCCTCGGCGCCGCTCTTCATCCCCTTCCTTGGGGCCGTGGTCGGGATGAAGCAGATGCCGCACAGCGTCTGGAAGGAGGCGCAGGTCGCGCTCGCCGGCCCGATCGTCGGCAGCCTGGCGGCGGCCGCCCTCTGGGTCGCCGGAGAGGCGACGGGCTCCGAGCTCCTCGTCGCGCTCGCCTTCACCGGCTTCTTCCTCAACCTCTTCAACCTGATCCCCGTCTCGCCGCTCGACGGCGGGCGCGCGGCCGCGGCGCTCCACCCCGCCCTCTGGGCGGTCGGCCTCGTGCTCCTCGCCGGGCTGACGATCCTGCGCCCGAACCCGATCCTCTTCCTCGTGCTGATCGTCGGCGGGATCGAGGTCTGGCGCCGTTGGCGCGACCGGAACGAGCCGGGGACGGCCGCCTACTACGCGATCGCGCCCTGGCAGCGCGCCGTCGTCGGGGTCACCTACCTCGGCCTCACGGCCCTGCTCGCCGTCGCCATGAGCGCGACGCACGTCGAGCGCACCTTCTGAGTGGCCCGGGACGACGATAGGCTGATCCTCGAGAGCACGGAGGGCGCGCAGCTCCTCCATGCCCGTCAGATCGGCGACGAGTTCCTGCTCGGCTTCGACACGGTTGCCGACCTGCCCAAGCCCGCCGTCACGGTCTTCGGCTCGGCGCGGGTGCCCGAGGGCCACCGGGCCTACGAGGAGGCGCGCGAGGTCGGGCGGCGCTTCGCGGAGGCCGCGTTCACCGTCGTGACCGGCGGCGGCCCAGGGGTGATGGAGGGAGCGAACCGCGGCGCCAGGGAGGGCGGCGGCCTCTCGGTCGGCTTCAACATCGTCCTGCCGCACGAGCAGCGCTCGAACCCCTACCTCGACGTCGAGGTCGTCTTCGAGCACTTCTACGTCCGCAAGACGATGTTCGTGAAGGCCGCCGAAGGCTTCGTCATCTTCCCCGGCGGGTTCGGAACCCTCGACGAGCTCTTCGAGTCGATGACCCTGATCCAGACGGGCAAGATCCTCGACTTCCCCGTGGTCCTCTTCGACTCCGAGTACTGGAGCGGGCTACTCGACTGGATCCGCCGGCCGCTGCTCGCCGAGGGGATGATCTCCCCCGAGGACTGGGACAACCTCAGCGTCACGGACGACGCCGAGGAGGCCGTCCGCCTCGTCGTCACCGCCTACGAGCACCGCGCGTCCGCCTCGCCGGCGTCACCGGCGAAGGCGGACGCGCAGTAGCCGGCGCTACGACCCCGGCCTCACGAGCGCCGTCGACGTGTTGGCGCGCCGCGGCGCCACCGTGGCCAGCTTGCAGCTGATCCGGTACGGGACCGCCTTCGGATTGTCGACGCGGAAGTCGTACCACTCGAAGTCGTTCGGACG
>DASPGT010000065.1:0-33112 GCA_035620475.1 Gaiellaceae bacterium
CCGCGCGCGAAGAAGGTGCTCGAGCTCGCGCTGCGCGAGGCCCTCTCCCTCGGCCACAACTACATCGGCACCGAGCACATCCTGCTCGGTCTCGTGCGCGAGAACGAGGGCGTCGCCGCGCGCATCCTGCTCGACTTCGACGCGGACGCGGAGAAGATCCGCAACGAGATCATCCGCATGCTCTCCGGCCCAGGCCGCCGCCAGCAGGGCGGCGCCGCGGCGGCCGGCGAGAAGGCCAAGAGCTCCAAGCTCCTCGACCAGTTCGGCAGGAACCTGACGAAGCTCGCCGCCGAGGGCAAGCTCGACCCGGTGGTCGGGCGCCAGACGGAGATCGAGCGCGTGATGCAGATCCTCTCGCGCCGGACGAAGAACAACCCGGTGCTGATCGGCGAGCCCGGCGTCGGCAAGACCGCCGTCGTCGAGGGCCTCGCCGCGCGCATCTCCGCGAACCAGGTGCCCGAGCTCCTGAAGAACAAGCAGATCTACACGCTCGACCTGGCCGCGCTCGTGGCGGGCTCTAAGTACCGCGGCGAGTTCGAGGAGCGCCTGAAGAAGGTGATGAAGGAGATCACCCAGCGCGGCGACATCATTCTCTTCATCGACGAGCTCCACAACCTCGTCGGCGCCGGCGCGGCGGAGGGCGCGATCGACGCGGCCTCCATCCTCAAGCCCGCGCTGGCCCGGGGCGAGCTGCAGACGATCGGCGCGACGACGCTCGACGAGTACCGCAAGTACCTCGAGCGCGACGCCGCCCTCGAGCGCCGCTTCCAGCAGATCCGCGTCGACGAGCCGTCCGTGGACGACACCGTCCAGATCCTGCGCGGCCTGCGCGACCGCTACGAGGCGCACCACCGCTGCACGATCACCGACGACGCGCTCCGCGCGAGCGCCGTGCTCGCCGACCGCTACATCCAGGACCGCCACCTGCCGGACAAGGCCATCGACCTGATCGACGAGGCCGCCTCCCGCATGCGCATCAAGACGATGACCGCCCCGCCCCGCTACCGCGAGCTCGAGGACGAGATCGAGAAGGTGCGTGAGGAGAAGGAGGCGGCGATCGAGGCACAGGAGTTCGAGAAGGCCGCGAACCTCCGCGACAAGGAGCGCAAGCTCACGCAGAAGAAGCGCGAGCTCGAGGACAAGTGGCGCACGTCCGAGCAGGACGAGCAGCCCGAGATCGGCGAGGAGGAGATCGCCGACATCGTCTCGATGTGGACGGGCATCCCGGTCTTCAAGCTGACCGAGGCCGAGTCGCAGAAGCTCATCCGCATGGAGGACGAGCTCCACAAGCGCGTGATCGGCCAGAACGAGGCGATCGTCGCCGTGTCGAAGTCGATCCGCCGCGCGCGCGCGGGCATCAAGGACCCGAAGCGCCCGACCGGCTCGTTCATCTTCCTCGGCCCCTCTGGCGTGGGGAAGACCGAGCTCGCGCGCACGCTCGCCGAGTTCCTCTTCGGCGACGAGGACGCCATGATCCAGGTGGACATGTCGGAGTACATGGAGAAGCACTCCGTGTCCCGGCTGGTCGGCTCGCCCCCCGGCTACATCGGCTACGACGAGGGCGGCCAGCTCACCGAGGCCGTGCGCCGCAAGCCGTACTCGGTCGTCCTCCTCGACGAGATCGAGAAGGCCCATCCCGACGTGTTCAACATCCTCCTCCAGATCCTCGAGGACGGGAAGCTGACGGACGCCCAGGGCCGCAAGGTCGACTTCCGCAACACGATCGTGATCATGACGTCGAACATCGGCGCCGCCACGATCTCGAAGAACCAGTCGCTCGGCTTCTCGGTGGGCGACGACACCGGTCTCTCCTACGACGAGATGAAGGACCGGATCATGGGCGAGCTCAAGAAGGTCTTCCGGCCCGAGCTCTTGAACCGGATCGACGAGGTCATCGTCTTCCACAAGCTGACGAAGGACGAGATCAAGATCATCGTCGACCTGATGATGAAGCGGCTCAAGGAGCAGATGGGCGAGCACGAGGCGGCCATCGAGCTCACCGAGGACGCGAAGGAGCTGCTCGTCACGAAGGGCTACGACCCGGCCATGGGCGCCCGGCCGCTGCGCCGCGCGATCCAGCGCTTCATCGAGGACCCGCTCGCGGACTTCGTCCTCGGCCGCTCGATCAAGCCCGGCTCGACCATCGTGGTCGACCGCAAGGCCGAGGCGGAGGACGAGGTCGACATCTCGATCGTCGAGGGCGAGGCCCCGCCCGAGCCCGAGAAGGTCACCGTCCCCGCCGACGAGCCGAAGGCCGAGGCGGACGCAGGCGAGCCCGCCGAGGACGAGTAGCGACCGAGCCTGATCGCCGAAGCGGTCGAGCTCGAGCGGGGGACAGTCCACGCGCTGGCGCCGGCGGAGCTTGCCGAGAACTCGCCAGGCCACGCGGCTACCGTCTGAATGCAGCCTCGGTCGTCACCGAGCGTCCGGCGGAGGTGGAGGCCGAACTCGATTCGGAGGATCTCCGCTTCTTGGCCGAGCATGCTCGGCTGCTCGTCCTCGAGGTCTTCGACGCCATGGGCTACGCCGTCTGGCGTCCGGGCGCGTAGACGCCTCGGTCTGGCAGACTCGTCCCATGCCGCTGATCGAGTACGAGGACGCCTCCCCCGAGGTGCGCGCGGTCTACGACGACATCATGGAGACCCGGCAGGTGGACTGGGTCAACAACTTCTGGAAGGCGCTCGCCGTCGACCCGGTCTCGCTCCGGCGCACCTGGGAGTCCGTCAAGGAGGTCATGGCGCCAGGGTCGCTCGACCCGCTGACCAAGGAGCTCCTCTACGTCGCGGTCTCCGTGACGAACGGCTGCGAGTACTGCATCGCCTCCCACACGGCCTCGGCCCGCAAGCGGGGCATGACGGACGAGCAGCTCGCCGAGGTGCTCGCGGTCGTCGGGATGGCGAACGAGACGAACGCCCTCGCCACCGGCTACGGCGTTCCGGTCGACGATGCGTTCCGCCGCTAGCCACGTCCCTTCCGGCCACGTCCGGGGTCTGACCCCTGGCATGTCCGCCGGGGACGGTCTCTGGGGAAGGATCCCTGTCCGGCGAGGACGGTTCTCGACCGCCCAGCCCGCTGTCCATCGCCCCCGGCGGTTTCCGCAGGAACGCCGGCGCGTGCGCGTCCCCTTCGGCCACGTCCGGGGTCAGACCCCGTCCGTGGCCGCCGGGGACATGCCCGCGGAGCCTCGCGGTGCTGAGACGGCGTCGCTGTGGCAGACTCCGAGCGGACTACCCCATCCCCCTCAGGAGGCAAGCCAATGAGCGTCGGGCCGATCGAGTACCTGGTCGTGGCCTTTCCAGGAAACAAGTTCAAGGGCGAGATCATTCCGGCACTCGCCGAGCTGGTCGAGAACGAGACGATCCGCATCCTCGACCTCGTCTTCATCATCAAGGACGAGGAGGGAAACGTCGGCGCAGTCGAGCTCGCCGAGGTCGACCCGGAGGACGAGGCCGCCGGAATGTCCGACATCGCGGACATCGACTCCAGCCTTCTGAACGAGGACGACATCCAGCTCGCCGCTGAAGCGCTCGAGCCCAACTCGTCCGCGGGCCTGCTCGTCTTCGAGAACGTCTGGGCCACCCGCTTCGCCGAGGCCGTGCGCAACGCGGAGGGCCAGCTGGTCGCCAACGAGCGCATCCCGTACGACATCGTCCAGGCGGCTCTTGCCTACGCATCCGCCGAGTCCGGAGAGGAGAGCTAGCATGATGAGACGAAGAGGGCCGGGCCTGGTTCGCGCGGCCGCCACGACGGCAGTCGTCGCCGGGACCGCCGGCGCCGTGCGCCACCGCCAGGACCAGAAGTACGCCAGGCAGGATCAGGAGGCGTACGACCAGCAGATGGCCGAGCAGCAGGCGATGGCGGCGCAGCAGGCGCCTCCGCCGGCCGCCGCTCCGCCCGAGGACGACAAGTTCGCGCAGCTGGAGAAGCTCGCCGAGCTGAACAAGCAGGGCATCCTGACGGACGAGGAGTTCGCGGCCGAGAAGGCCAAGATCCTCGCCTCGTAGGACGGCACACTTCCGGCGCGAAGCTGCGAGCTTCGGCGTCGGACCCCCTGCCTAGACTGGGTCGCCTATGGCGAAGGCGGCCCTCCAGCACGCATGCTCCGAATGCGGGTACACGACCGGGAAGTGGCTCGGCCGCTGTCCCGCGTGCGGGGCGTGGGGGAGCCTGGTCGAGGAGCGCGCGCTGGCGCCCGCACCCGGGATCCGCGGCGCCCAGGCCGCCGGCCGGCCGCTCCTCCGGCTGGTCGAGGTCGAGACCGCCGAGGCCGAGCGGATCCCGACCGGCGTCGCGGAGCTCGACCGCGTGCTCGGCGGGGGGCTCGTCCCGGCGAGCCTCGTCCTCGTCTCCGGCGACCCCGGGATCGGCAAGTCCACGCTCCTCCTCATGGCCCTCCAGGCCATGTCCACCGAGCGCAAGGCCGTGCTGGTCACCGGCGAGGAGTCCACGGCCCAGGTGAAGCTGCGCGCCGACCGGCTGGGCGGCGCCGGCGACGTCCTCATCCTCGCGGACACGAACCTCGACGAGGTCTGCGCCACGCTCGAGCGCGAGCGCCCCGAGGTCTGCGTCGTGGACTCCGTCCAGACGCTCTACGCCCCCGAGCTCGGCTCGGCGCCGGGCTCCGTGGCGCAGGTGCGCGAGGCTGCGGGCCGCTTCCTGCGCGTCGCCAAGGAACAGGGGATCGCCACGTTCCTGGTCGGCCACGTGACCAAGGAGGGTTCAGTCGCCGGCCCGCGCGTCCTCGAGCACCTCGTCGACTGCGTCCTCCACTTCGAGGGCGACCGCTACCGCACGCACCGCATCCTGCGCGCTGTGAAGAACCGCTTCGGCTCCACGAACGAGCTGGGCGTCTTCGAGATGACCTCGGCCGGCCTCGTCGCCGTAGACGACCCGTCGGAGCTGTTCGGCCACCCGGACGAGGAGCAGCCGGGCTCGGCGGTCGTCTGCACGATCGAGGGCACGCGGCCGCTCCTGCTCGAGGTGCAGGCGCTCGTCTCGCCGACCGACCTGGCCATGCCGAGGCGGGTGGGCACCGGGGTCGACCCCAAGCGGCTGTCCATGCTCGTCGCCGTCCTCGGCCGGCACGCCGGCGTCCCGCTCGGCCAGGCCGACGTCTTCGTCAACGTCGCCGGCGGCGTCCGCATCGACGAGCCCGGCGCCGACCTGGGCGTCGCGCTCGCCATCGCCTCGGCCGCGCGCGGCATGCCCGTGCGAAGCGGCGTCTCCTGCTTCGGCGAGGTCGGCCTCACCGGTCGCCTGCGCCCGGTCAGCCAGGCCGAGCGGCGCCTGGCGGAGTGCGCCAAGCTCGGCTTCTCGGAGACGCTCGTGCCTGACGGCACCGAGCCCCATGCAAGAATGCGCCTAGGAGCAGCGGGAACGCTGCGGACGGCGATCACTGCGGGGCTCGATGCGAGCGGATCCTCGGAAGGATAAGACCCTCCTCTCGGCGCTCAAGCAGGTCGCGCCGGGCACCCCCCTGCGCTCCGGCATCGACGACATCATCCGGGCCGAGCTGGGCGCGCTCATCGTCATCGGCGACCCGAACGACCTCGCCTTCCTCTTCTCCGGCGGGATGCGGCTCGACCTGCCGCTGACACCGCAGCTCCTCTACGAGCTGGCCAAGATGGACGGCGCGATCGTCATCAGCCGGGACACGCGGAAGCTCGTCTACGCAAACGTCCAGCTGATGCCCGACCCGGCCATCCCGTCGGACGAGACCGGGACGCGTCACCGCACGGCCGAGCGCGTGGCGAAGCAGACCGACGCGCTCGTCGTCTCGATCTCGCAGCAACGCGAGACCGTCACGGTGTTCATCGGCGACCTCCGCTACCAGCTGGGCGAGATCTCCGACACGCTCGCGCGCACGAACCAGGCGCTGGGGACGCTCGAGACCTACCGCGCCCGCCTCGACCAGGGCCTCACGCGGCTGACGGCGCTGGAGTTCCAGAGCGCGGTCGTCCTGGACGACGTGCTCGTCGTCCTCCAGCGGGCGGAGATGACCACCCGCATGGCGGAGGAGATCGAGCGGAACTGCGTCGAGCTCGGCGACGAGAGCCGCCTCATCCGCATGCAGCTCGACGAGCTGATGGAGGACGTCCCGCGCGAGAAGGCCGCCGTCGTCTACGACTACGAGCGAAGCGGCGATCCCGCGGCCTCGTCCACGGCCCTCGAGCGGCTCGCGCAGCTCGAGTACGCGAGGCTGCTCGAGTTCGAGGAGCTCGCCGAGCTCCTCGGCTACGGGGACACGAACCCGCTCGACCACACCGTGCAGCCGCGCGGCTATCGCGTTCTGTCCCGGATTCCCCGGCTGCCCGACTCCGTGATCCGCCACGTCGTCCGCGACTTTGCGAGCCTCGACGCGGTCGTCCGCGCAAGCCACCGCGACCTGGAAGCGGTCGACGGCGTCGGCTCGGTGCGCGCCCGCGAGATCCGCGAGGGCCTGCGGCGGCTCCAGGAGCACAACCTCGTCGATCGGTACCTGCAGCTGTAGCCAGGAGGCAAGGCACGTTTCGGAGTGCCCGGAAGCTCGCTTCCCAAGCGGGTTTCCGGTAGAATGGCCACACTTCCGCAGGCGTCTGGGCGCTGTTTCGTCGCGCCCGCGTTTCACATAAGAGGAGGAGAGGCTTGTACAAGGTCGGCGATAAGGTCGTCTACCCCCATCACGGCGCGGGGACCGTGGTGAAGAAGGAGACGAGGACGATCCTGGGGCAGGAGCGCGAGTACCTCACGATCAAGATCCTCCACAACGACATGACGATGAACGTCCCCACCGAGAACGCCGACCGGGTCGGACTTCGCAAGGTGATCGACGAGGACATGGTCGTCCGGGTCGTGAAGGTTCTCCACGGCAACGGGACGAAGATGCCCAAGAACTGGAATCGCCGCTTCAAGTACAACCGCGACAAGATGAAGACCGGCGACATCTTCGAGCTCGCGGAGGTCGTCCGGAACCTGTCGCTGCGCGACCAGGAGAAGGGCCTCTCCACCGGGGAGAAGCAGATGTTCGTGAAGGCGAAGAAGATCCTCGCCTCCGAGCTGATGTACGCCAAGGGCATGGACGAAGAGGACGCCGCGATCTGGCTCGACGAGGAGCTGGACTCGGTCGGCGCCAAGGTCGCCACCCCGTAGCGCCGCTCCGTCCCGGTCACGGCAGGCATCCTTTCCGGGTGGCCCGCCTCGTCGTCCTCTTCGCCTGCGCCGTCGTCGCGACGACAGCCACCGCCTGCGGGAACTCCGACGAGCCCGCCGAGCCGGAGCTCGTCCCCTCGGCCTTCAAGGAGGTCGTGCTGGCGGCGCTCGGGCGGGCGGACCTCGAGCCTCAGCCCGGCTACGACCTGAACGTCAGCGCCTTCGCCGGCCCGAACCGCGTCGACCTGGCGATCAACGACGAGTTCGACGAGTACGAGGCCGACCCCGAGCGGCAGGACGAGATCGTCGCCGGGATCGTCGAGGAGGCCCGCCGGCGCCTGGACGCCGGGGTCGCCGACCTGACGTTCGAGGAGGCGAGGGAGGACGTCCTGCCGCTTCTCCAGGCGCGGTTCGACGTGCGCGAGTACGGCTTCGAGCCGGCGAGCGCCGAGGCTCCGGGTGACCTGACCGTGGTCTACGTCGTCGACACGGGCGACTCGACGACCGTCCTCACGCCCGGCGACGTCGAGCGCTGGGGAACCTCCCTGGAGGAGCTCGACGAGGTCGCGCTCGCCAACCTCGAGCGGCGGACCGACGAGGACGATCCGCTCCTCTGCGAGCCGTCGGGCGCCTGGGAGCTCTGCGGGTGGTCGACGTCCGACGGGTACGACGCCACGCGCATGATCGTCCCGGGCCTGCGCCGCCAGATCGTGCGAGAGTACGACGGCGAGCCCGCCGTGTACGCCGTCCCCATGGACAACGTCTTCGTCGCCCTTCCGCGCCTGGCGATCGACCGGGCGGGCTCCGAGGAGCTCCTGCGCAAGAAGGTCGAGCGCGACTTCCAAACCTCCGACAACCCCGTCAGCCCCGAGCTCTTCGTCGAGCGCGACGGCGAGCTCGTCGTCCTCGGGTGAGCTCGCGCGGCGGCTCGGGCGTGTGGGCCGTCCTGGCGGCGGCCGGTCGCGGCGAGCGGTTCGGCGCCGACCGGCCCAAGGCGTTCGCCAACCTCGCCGGCCGGCCGCTCCTCGCCGAGAGCCTGGAGCGGCTCGAGGCCTCCGACTGGGTCGAGGCGGTGGTCGTCGTCTCGCCGCCGGAGTGGGAGGAGCCGAGCATCCTTCTCGCCGAGGAGCTCGGCGCCGGGAAGGTCAACGCCGTCGTGACGGGCGGCGAGACGCGCACGGGCTCCGTCAGCGCCGGCGTCGCGGAGGTGCCCGAGACGGCCGCCGTCGTCGTCGTCCACGACGCCGCGCGCCCGCTTCTGCCCGAGGACGTCCTCGAGCGCGTCGTCACCGCGCTCGGCGAGGGCTGGGAGGGCGCCGTCCCCGCGCTCCCGCTTGCCGACACCGTGAAGCGGGCCGAGGGAGAGGCGGTCGTCGAGACGGTGGACCGCACGGGCCTCTACGCCGTGCAGACCCCGCAGGCCTTTCTCGCCGACGCGCTCCGCCGGGCGCTCGCCGGCGCGGGGGAGGCGACCGACTGCGCGGGGCTCGTCGAGATCTCGGGCGGCCGGGTCCGCCTGGTCGAGGGCGACCGCCGGCTCGTGAAGGTGACCGGCCCCGCCGACCTCGACCTCGTGGAGACGCTCCTGCGGGCCGAGTCGTGATCGTCGACTACCACATGCACCTTCGCGGGCCGGCGGACGGCCGCGAGGGGCCGGTCGAGCTGACGGCCGCCGCTGCCGGGCGATTCGCGGAGCAGGCCGCGGCTCGCGGCGTCGACGAGATCGCGTTCACGGAGCACATGTACTACTTCCGTCAGGCCGAGCCGTTCCTGCAGCACCCGTATCAGCGCGGCCGCGTGGCCCACGACCTCGACGACTACTGCGACGCCGTCCTCGCCGCGCGGGCGCAGGGCCTGCCCGTCAGGCTCGCTCTGGAGGTCGAGTGGCTCCCCGGCCGCGAGGGCGAGCTCGCCGAGGCGCTCGGGCCCTACCCGTGGGACTTCCTGCTCGGCTCCGTCCACCTCCTCGACGGAGAGGCGGTGGACATGGAGCCCGGGGTGTGGGACGGTCGGGAGGTGGAGGACGTGTGGCGGCGCTACTTCGCCGAGTTCGCCGCGCTCGCGCGGAGCGGGCTCGCCGACGTGCTCGCCCACCCCGACCTGGTGAAGATCTTCGGCCGCCGGCCGGATCCGGAGACCGTCGCCGCCTGCCACGAGGACGCCGCCGCGGCGGCGGCCGAGGCGGGCGTCGCCGTCGAGGTCTCGACCGCCGGCCTGCGCAAGCCCGTCGGCGAGCTCTACCCGGACCTGGGCTTCCTGACCCGCTGCCGCGAGCTGGGCGCCGGTGCGACGCTGGCCTCCGACGCGCACGTCGCGCAGGACGTCGGCCGCGACTTCGACGCCGCGCTCGACCACCTGCGCGCCGCCGGCTACGACACGGTGACCGTCCTCGCCGGCCGCGAGGCGCGCCAGGAGCCGCTGGGATGAGCCGTCTGCGGGTGGGCATCGGCGTGGACGCGCACGGGTTCTCGGACGGCGCTCGGCTCGTCCTCGGCGGCGTCGAGCTCCCCGGCGAGACCGGCCTCGCCGGCCACTCGGACGGCGACGTCGTGGCGCACGCGCTCGTGGACGCCGTGCTGGGCGCCGCCGGCCTGGGCGACATCGGAAGCTTCTTCCCCTCGGACGAGTCCGAGTGGGAGGGCGCCTCGTCCCTGCTCTTCCTGGAGCGGGCCATGGCGGCCGTGCGGGAAGCCGGCTACGACCTGGTCAACGCCGACTGCGTCCTCGTCGGCGAGCGGCCCCGGATCGCCGCCGTGCGCGGGGAGATGGAGGCGGCGCTCGCGGGCGCCCTCGGCGTCGGCCCCGAGCGGGTCTCGGTGCGCGCGACCACGACCGACGGACTCGGCTTCACCGGGCGCGGCGAGGGCCTGGCGGCCCAGGCAGTCGCGCTTCTGGAGGCCCAGGCATGAGGCGGGTGCGCCGGCTCGTCCGCGTCCTCGGCATCGCCCTTCTCGGTGCCGCGCTCGTCACCGAGCTGCGCAAGCCTTCCGCCGAGCGCACCTGGCACGGCCGCCTCGGCGGCTTCGTTCCCTACGACCTGCGCCCGCCGACGCTCGACCGGCTCAGGGCGGCGTGGTGGAATCCGGACGAGCCGCGCATCTTCACCGACCGCGTCTTCGGCGTCGGGTGGGCGGTCAACGTGGGGCGGCTCGTGCGCCTCGCCCGCGGGGGGCGGGGCTGACCGGGCCCTCGGCCTCGCCGGCAACCGTTCGCTCCAGCCGCTCCAGCCGTTCGTTCAGCTCGCTGAGGAGCGCCAGGATCTCGGTCTCCTCGCGCTCGATCAGGCGCTCCTCGGCGCGCACCTCCCCGACGATGATCGAGGCCATCGTCGCGGTGACGAACGCCAGGGCGGCGAAGCCGAGGAGCATGAGTCCGGCCCCCACGGCCCGGCCCGCAGCCGTCGAGGGGACGAAGTCCCCGTAGCCGACCGTGGTGATCGTGGTGATCGCCCACCAGACGCCTTCGCCCACGTGCTCGAAGCGCTCGGGCTCGAGCGTCGAGATGAGCCAGCCGCCCACGAGGACGCCCGTCCCGGTCACGACTGCCGCGAGCCCGAAGGCCTGGACGAGCGTCAGGCGTCTGCGGAAGACCACGCTCCGAGCGTAGCCACCGCCTACCGGCCGGCCATCGGGGTTCGCCGCATGCGGGCTTCGGCTTTCTCCTCAGTCCGGGAGCCGCACGGTGCCGTCGACCACGGCGACGAGCCCGTCGCGCTCGAGAGCGGCGACGGCCGCGGTGTCCAGAGCCGCGGCCGCCCGGGGTCTCGCCGCGACCGCCCGGAGGACCCGGGCGCGCCGCTGGCGGAACGAGCCCTCGAACGGTCCCTGCCGCCGCAGCGGCTCGTAACGCCGCCCGCGGGAGGGGCACACGGAGGCCAAAGGGCAGGCACCGCAGCGTGGGACGCGGGCGAGGCAGACGGTTGCCCCGAGGTCCATGAGCGCCTGCCCGCACGCGGGCCCGAAGCGGTGACCGGTCCGCTCCTGCACGCGGCGGACGTTCGTGTCCTCGGGGAGGACGGGCGCCCCGAAGGCGAACGCCGCTACCGCGTCCGCGGTGTAGCGGCCGACCCCGGGCAGCGCGGTGAGGTCGTCCGGCCACCCGACCGCCGCCACCCGCTGCGCCGCCCGGTGGAGGTTGACCGCGCGCCGGTTGTATCCGAGCCCCTGCCACTCGCGGATGACGTCGCCCGCCGGCGCGGCCGCGAGCGCCCCGACCGTGGGCCAGCGCCCCAGCCAGGCGAGGTAGCGCGGGACGACGCGCTCGACCTGCGTCTGCTGGAGCATCACCTCGGAGACGAGGATCGCGTACGGGTCGTGGGTGTGCCGCCAGGGAAGGTCGCGCCCGTGCTGGCCGAACCAGTCGAGGAGGAGCGAGTCCACGGCCCGCTAGGCGACCACGCGCCGCGCCGCCTCCTCGAAGCTCACCCGATGGGCGGCGCTGGCCGTGAGTGCCGCCCCGGCCTCCTCGCGCTCGCCGCGCCCGGCGGCGGCGACGGCGTCCTGAAGCGCACCGAGGGCCGCCTCCGCCTCGCGCGTGACGGCCGAGCCGTCGCCGAAGAGCAGCGAGACGGGGCCGATGAACGGCGTCACCTCGCCGGCCAGGTGGGCGGCGTTCCTGAGCGCGCTCTCGTCCTCGGGGTGCTTCAAGGCGAAGCGGGCGGCGTCGGTGGCGCCGTTGAACCGCTTGGCGAAATCGCTCGCCGCCTCGACGCGCCGCGTCTGGAGCTGCCCCCGGCGCTGCGAGCTGATGTTCATCCAGGCGACGAGGACGGCTGCGGTGCCCGTGACCAGCGCGGCCGAGACGCTGAGGACGACGGTCTGCCAGGTCACCACGGCGAGGGACGGTACCAGCGCGGGCGCCCGGAGCCGTCCTGGCCGTCGGGCACGATGGCCGGCGTGAGCGACCTTCTCCTCGTCACCTACGCCGGCGCGCGGAGCCCGGCCCGCACCTACACGTCGTACCGGACGCCCGCCGGCGAGCCCACGACCGTCTCCGGGTACCTCTATGGCAAGCATCCCGCTGAGGCTGAGCGGCCGGACGATGCTCGTCCCGCCGTTCCGGCTCCAGAAGCACGGCCAGGCCTACGTCAGCCGCTCTGAGCTGGTCGTCGACCTGAGCGCGCTGCGCCCCGGCGCCTACCGGGTCGTGGCCGTGCAGAACTTCCACGTCGAGGATCGAAGCCCGGCGCTCGACGAGTGCGCCGCGGGTGTCTTCCTGGCCGCGCGGGCCGGGCGCGGCGGCTGGGAGCGGCCGGAGACGTTTCCCGCCGAGTGCCGCACGCTCGCGGTGATCGGCTACGTCCAGGCTGGGCGCGTCCCGCGCGTCTGCACGGCCTGATGGTCACCAACACCGCAGAGCGCGAGTTCGACGTCGTCGAGGTGACGAACGAGATGCCGTGGAACCGCATCGGCGGCGTCGGCACGGTGATCGAGAACCTGATGAGCGGGCTCGCCGCGACGAGCACGAAGGCCCTCTGGTTCCTCGTCGACCACGACTACCGCGCCCGGGACGTCGAGTCGATCCTGGCCCGCTACGACTCGGTGGCGGTGGGCACGCACGAGGACCTCCGCCGTTTCCACACCCCGGTCGTGCACCTGCACTCGTACGCGGTCAACGAACGTCTCCTCGACGCGCTCGCCGGCCGGCCGATCGTCTTCACCGTCCACTCCCTCCTCGTGGAGGAGGAGCGCTCCAACGACGTCGACCTCACGGGCGCCGTCCGCTGGCAGGAGCAGCTGATCGCCGAATGCGATCGTGTGATCCTCATCTCGGAGGCCGAGCTGGCGCACTACCGGCGGCTGGGGTACGAGCGCCTCAACCCGGCCGTGTCCGTGGTGCACAACGGGCTCAGGCGTCCGGGACGCTTCCGTTCTCCCCGGGCGCGGGAGACGCTCGGCTTCTGCGGCCGGCTCGTTCCGCGGAAGCATCCCGAGTACGTCCAGATGATCCTGTGCGAGCCGGGATTCGAGCGTTGCCGGACGCTCGTCGCCGGCAAGGCGTTCAGCCTGTACGCCCGCGACCTCGTGGGCAGGCTGGGGCTCGAGGAGCGGGCCCGCTACCTGGGCTGGTGCGGCGGCGAGCGCCTCGAGGCCTTCTACGAGGGCATCGACGTGCTCGTCCTGCCCTCGGTCTACGAGCCGTTCGGGATGGTCGCGCTCGAGGCGGCCGCCCGCGGCGTGCCCGTCGTCTGCACCTCTGTCGACGGGCTGGTCGAGGTGCTCGGGGAGCATGCGCTGTACGTCGCGGACGACTCCTACGAGGGCTTCCGGGACGGGATGCGGCGCTGGCTCGCCGCCGACAGGCAGGAGCTGGCCGCCCTGGCCGAAGGGGCGTTCGCACGGTACGTGGAGCGCTACACGGACGTCGCAATGGCCACCGCCTACCGCGAGGTCTTCGGCGCGGTTGCGTGACCGCGGGCTACCGGGGCCAGCCGAGCTCGTGGGCCGCGATGCTCTCGAGCTCGATCCGCTCCGTCTCCTCGGCGTGGGCCGGCTCCACGGCGAGCACCCCGAGCTCGGCCAGGAACGGCGCGAGGTAACGGCCGACGATCTTCCCCGGCGGCCACCAGAGCGCCTCTTCGGACGCCTCGGAGGTCTCGCCGTGGCCGCCGGCGAGCTCCACGCGCAGGAACGTCGGTGCGTCGCCCGTGAGGAGGAGCGCGCGCAGGACCGGCCGGAACGGGCGCGGCTCGACGGGGGCACCCGCCGCCGCGGCGATCGTCTCCGCGACCGCGTCGGCCTGCTGTGCGGCGAGGCCGCCCTGCTTGATCGGAAACGCGGTGAGGTCGCCGGCCGCGTACACGTCCGGGACGCCCGGCACCCGTCCGTGCGGGTCGGTCGGGACGAAGCCGGTGCGGTCGCGCGGCACGCCCGCGATGTCGGGCGCGCTCAGGCGGGGAAGCGAGACGACGCCGTCGACCGGCAGGACGCCTCCGCGGACGACCAGGCCCTCCTCGCCGAAGCTCTCGGCGTACGTGCTGGTCCGGAGCTCGATCCCCCGCTCGGCCAGGGCGGTGCGGACGGCCTCGCTCGCCCTCGTCCCGAAGAGCGCGAGCGGGGAGGGCTCCGCGGTCACGAAGACGAGCTCGGCGGAGACGCCCCGGCGCCCGAGCTCGGTCGCCGTCTGGAGCGCGAGCTCGTAGAGGGGGAGCGGCCAGACGATGCCCGTCGGCACCGCGAACGCGAGCCGGCGGAGCTCCGCGCGCTCGAGCCCGTCGAGGAGCCGCCGAAGCGCGTCGCCGTCGGCGGGGCCGCGGAAGGTCAGCGAGCCCGGCACCGCGGTCACCGGCCGGGCGCCGCAGGCCAGCACGACGGCGTCGTAGCCGATCTCCGGGCCGCTCCGCAGGCGTGCGACGTGCTCGCCCGCGTCGATCGCGGTCAGCTCGCCGGGCGTGAAGTCGGCGCCCGCGCTGCGGGCCAGGTCGGCCAGCTCCCAGCGGCGTACGGGCTCGCCTCCGAACGGCTCCGAGACGGCGAGGGGCCGGTAGAAGAAGTGGAGCTCGGGCGCGAGGATCTCGACGCCGACCCGCCCCTCGCCGAGCGCGCGGAGGGCGAGCGCCGTCTCGAGCCCGGCCACGCCGCCGCCCACCACGAGCACGCCGACGTCGAACCGGCTGGGGGCGGCTGTCCGCGTCATGTCCAGCCAGCGTGCCGCCCCCGGTTCCGTTCCGCATCCGGGATTCCCCGGAGCGGCCGACCGTGATCTTCCGCTACCCCGGTGCCGACGGCGCCAGGATCCGGTACCAGGCCAGCGTCATCAATCCGTCCTCGAAGTTCGACGCCGCGCTCGTGTTGGTCACCTCGATCCTCGTCTCGAGCGGGCTTCCGCACGGGATCGACGAGTAGGTGAAGAAGTTGTTGTCGTTCGAGTTGTTCTGGATCGCGCCGACGACCAGCGGCGCGGACAGGCAGAACGAGTTGTACGGCGCCCCCGAGAGGATGACCTCGTAGCGCCCCTCCGAGATCCGGCGCGCGGCGACCTTCCCGGACCCGCGCCAGCACGTGAAGCTCTCCGCCACGTCGACGAACGTGCTCGAGAAGTTCGAGGCGCCGCGGATCAGCGCGACCGCGTGCACCGACCCGGTCCGGCAGACCTGCTGCAGCTGCGTCCAGTCCAGGCCGTCGAGCAGGTTCGCGTTGGCGGCCTTCCCCGTGGTCGGCAGGAACGCAGTGGAGTTCAGGCCGTCGAGGAGGTCGGCGTCCGCCGCCTTCCCGGTCGTCCGCAGGAACGCCGCCGAGTCGACGCCGTCCAGCAGGTCCGAGTCGGCCGCCTTCCCGGTCGCCCGCAGGAAGTCGGTCGAGTCGAGGCCGTCGAGCAGGTCGGCGTTGCCGCCGCCGTTCTGACCCTTGAGCGCGAAGCGGGTGTTGGCCTGGGTCTTGGTGTAGTACCGCGCGTCGGTCTTCGGCTTCAGGTGCGCGTTCCAGAGGTGCGTCACGCTCCCGCTGACGTGGCTGTACACGGGCGTCGCCGTCATCGTCGTGCCGATCGCAACGCCGATCGCCAGGAGCGCAACCGTGCGCCACCGGCGCGACACGGTCTCCTTGCTCATGGTCTCCTCCAGATGGGCCGCTTGGAGGCCGAAGCAAAGCACTTCGTGCCGAACGGCGCAACACCCGCCCGGCTAGGGTTCGCCGCGTGATCAGTGAGCTCGAGAGGGAGCAGATCGACGACCTGCTGAGCACGCAGGTCGTCGGCAGGGTCGGCTGCCACGCCGACGGCCTGACGTACGTCGTCCCGGTCATCTACGCCTACGACGGCGCGGCGTTCTACGTCTACACCGTCGAGGGTCAGAAGGTGCGGATGATGCGCGCCAACCCCCTGGTCTGCTTCGAGGTGGACGAGTACGAGGCCGGCAGCTGGCGCAGCGCGATCGTCCAGGGCCGCTACGAGGAGCTGGACGCGGAGGGAGCCGAGCGGGCGCTCCGGCTCCTGGCCGCGCGCTTCCCGCCCTCGCCGGCCGGCCGGCGGCCGCGCGCCGAGGGGACGCCGGTGGCCTTCCGCATCGTCGTCGACGAGATCACCGGGCGCGCGGTTCGACGCTAGTTGAAGCGGAGACCGCGGAGCTGGGAGAGGTCGAGGTTCCCGCCGGAGAGGACGCAGACGACCTTCGTCCCGGCCGGCGCGTCGACGAGCCCGGAGCGGAGGGCGGCGACGGGGGCCGCGGCGGCGCCCTCGACGACGAGCTTGCAGCGCTCCATCGTCCAGAGCACGTTCTCGAAGATCACGGTGTCGGACACCGCGACCACGTCGTCCACGAACCGCCGGACGAGCTCGAACGTGTGGGCGCCGACGCGCTTCACGCGGAGGCCGTCGATGATCGTGTCGCAGCGGTCGAGCGTCACCAGCTCGCCCGCTTCGACGCTCCGCTGCATGGCCGGCCCGTCCGAGGACTCGACCCCGACGACCCGGATCTCCGGCCGCTCCCGCTTGAGCGCCGCCGCGACGCCCGAGATCAGCCCGCCGCCGCCGATCGGGCCGACGACGACCTCGGCCTCGGGCCAGTCCTCGACGATCTCGAGCCCGAGCGTTCCCTGCCCGGAGATCAGGTCGAGGTCGTCGAACGGGTGGACGTACGTGAGCCCCTCCGAGGCGACCAGCTCGCGCGCCTTCGCGTCGGCGTCGTCCCAGATCGACCCGTGGAGGACGACCTCGGCGCCGTAGCCGCGCGTGGCCTCGATCTTGGAGGGCGTCGCGTTCTCGGCCATGCAGACGACCGCCCGGACGCCGAGCATCGCCGCGGCCAGCGCCACGCCCTGCGCGTGGTTCCCGGCCGAGGAGCAGACGACGCCGCGGTCGCGCTCGGCCTGCGAGAGCCGGGCGAGCTTCACGAGCGGCCCGCGGATCTTGTACGACCCGGTTCGCTGGAAGAGCTCCGCCTTGAGGCGCACGTCGAAGCCGGTCTCCTCGCTCAGCGTGCGCGAGCCGAGGAGCGGCGTGCGGTGCACGTGCGGCGCGACGAGCGGCAGGGCCGCGCGGGAGTCGGGGAGGAAGGTGACGCTCACCGCCGGCAGCCTACTTCGGCGCTACAGTGCCCGCGATGGCTGCGATCGACTACTTCCTGAAGATCGACGGCATCCCCGGCGAGAGCATCGACGCAAAGCACAAGGGGGAGATCGACGTCCTCGGCTTCAGCTGGGGCGTGAGCCATGCCGGCGCCTCGGGCTCGGGTAGGGCCGCCCCCAAGGCCGTGTACGAGGACCTCGTCGTCGTCGCGCGGACGAGCAAGGCCACGCCGCTCCTCTGGCTCGCGTGCGCTCAGGGCAAGCACATCAAGTCGGCCGTCCTCACCTGCCGCGCCTCCGGTAAGGCCCCGGTCGAGTTCCTCAAGATCACGCTCACCGACGTGGTCGTTGCCTCGTACGAGCTCGACGGCTCCGACGAGGAGCCGCCGCTCGACCAGGTCGCGCTCGCCTACGCGAAGATCGAGACGCACTACACGCCGGTCGACGCGTCCGGCAAGGCCCAGCCGCCGGTCAAGGCCGCCTGGGATCTGAAGGCCGACAAGAAGGCCTAGCTCCTTTGGTCCGGGTGCGCTTCGCGCCGAGCCCGACGGGATCGCTCCATCTGGGCGGGGCGCTGACGGCCGTCGCGAACCGGCGCTTCGCCGACGAGCAGGGCGGCGTCCTCGTGCTGCGCATCGACGACACCGACGCGGCCCGCGGGGTTCCGGGCGCCGAGGAGGGGATCCAGAGCGACCTCGAGTGGCTCGGGATCGCGTGGGACGAGGGCCCGGTGCGCCAGAGCGAGCGGGCCTCCCGCCATGTGGAGGCCGCGCGGGAGATCGGCACCGTGGACGCCGAGGGCGCAGTGCGCTTCGGGCGCGCCACGCTCGTCCGCGCCGACCGGCGGCCGACCTACCAGCTCGCCTCCGTCGTGGACGACCTCGACCTCGGGATCACGCACGTGATCAGGGGCAAGGATCTGCTGCCCAGCACGGAGCTCCAGCGGGAGATCGCCCGGGCCCTGGGCGCCGATCCGCCCGAGTACATCCATCACGGCCTGCTCGTCGGGGACGACGGCCGCAAGCTCTCGAAGCGGGAGCGGGCCGCGTCCGTGGCGGGCCTGCGCGAGCTCGGCATCCCGGCGGAGGCCGTGCGCGCCTACCTCGAGGAGCTCGATCTCCCGCGCGGCGACGTCCACTTCGACGAGGCGCGCCTCCGCCGGCTTGCCGTCGAGGCGCTGGGCGCGCTCTCCGACGAGGAGCTCGCCGCACGGTCCGGCGCCGACGCGCGCCTCGGCCCGGCTCTGCGAGGCGCACGCGACCTCGTCGAAGCGCGCTCCGTCGCCGAGCAGCTCGCGCGCCGGCCCGCGCCCGAGCCCTCGGCCTCGCCGGCGACGCTCAGCCGCTTCCGGGAGCTCCGCGAGGGCGCACCGGACGACCTCGACAAGGAGGCGGCGAAGACCATCATCCGGGAGCTGAAGGCCGTCGGCGGCGACCTGCGGGCGCTTCGCCTGGCGCTCACCGGCGCCGAGCGAGGCCCCGAGCTCTGGGCCGTCCTCGTCGCCCTGCCCCGAGACGAAGCCCTGATCAGGACCGGCTGAGCTCGGGCTGCATCTCGCGGAGCGTGGCGAGGAACGACTCGGCAGCGCCCCCGGCCGCGCTCCGATCGCGGCGCCTGACGGCCACGATCTGGCGGCGGAGCGGCTCGGCGTCCTCGATCTCGACCCGCCGGAGGAGGCCGGCATCGAGCTCCTCCGCCACGGCGGTGTAGGGAATGAGCGCCACTCCGAACCCCTGCTGCACCATCTTCTTCGCGGCGTCGATGTTGTCGAGCTCCATGACGCCCTCGGGCCGGACGCCGGCCCCGCGGAAGACCGCGTTCGTCAGCTCGGAGTAGCTCGAGGTCCGGTCGAAGAGAACGAGCTGCTCGCCGGACATCTCGTCGAGGCGGATACGTGCGCGGCCGGCGAACCGGTGCCCCGGCTCGACCACGAGGATGACCCGGTCCTCGTACAGGGGCGTGCTGACGATATCCGGGTGCCGGAGCTCGCGGACGAGCCCGATGTCCACCTGCTCGCGCACGACGAGCTCGAGCACCTCCTCGGAGTGGCCCGTACGGACGCTGACGCTCACGCGCGGGTGGCTCGTGGCGAAGCGCTTGAGGATCCTCGGGAGGACGTAGGTCGAGATGGCGGGCGCGGCCCCGAGCGCGAGCCGGCCCGCGCCGCCGCGCTCGAACGAGTTCACGATCCGGCGCCCGTCGGCGATGCTCTCGAGCGCCTTGACCGCATGGGGGAGGAACACCTCGCCGGCCTCGGTCAGCTTCATGCCGCGAGGCGTCCGCACGAAGAGCTTCGTGTCGAGCTCGCTCTCGAGGCGCTGCAGGCGAGCCGTCAGCGCCGGTTGCGTGACATACAGCGCATCCGCCGCCCGGCTCACCGTTCGCGTGCGCGCGACCTCGACGAACGCCTCGAGCTGTGCAAGGAGCATAAATAGAATCTATATCAAAAATCGAAAGAAACGATTTGGTAAATACCTGGACGCCGCCTACCATGGATCCACGAGTATGGAAGCCGCCTCGATCGACACCACCGCCCTCTTTCGTGACGTTCCGCGCAAGGACGCGACGATCCTCGTCCTGAGCTCGGCCGAGCTGGCCGAGTGCACCTGCCCGGATCTCTGCGACCGCGACCACGACCGCGACTAGCGTGCGCTCGGGGGGCACGGAGGTCACCGGCCTGGAGCTCCGCGCGCCCGTGGAGGGGCGCGACGAGGAGATCCTGAGCGCGGAGGCGCTCGCGTTCGTCGCCGAGCTCCACCGCCGCTTCGACGGCACACGCCGCCGGCTCCTCGCCGCCAGGGCCGAGCGCCAGGCGCGCATCGACGCCGGCGAGCTGCCCGACTTCCTCCCCGAGACACGCGAGATCCGCGAGGGCGACTGGCGGGTGGCGCCCGTTCCGCCCGACCTGCAGGACCGCCGCGTCGAGATCACCGGCCCCGTCGACCGGAAGATGGTCATCAACGCGCTCAATTCGGGCGCCCGCTGCTTCATGGCCGACTTCGAGGACGCCAACTCGCCGACGTGGCGGAACAACCTCGACGGCCAGGCGAACCTGATCGACGCGATCGAGCGGACGATCGAGCTCGACACGGGCCAGAAGCTCTACCGGCTCGGCGACGACCCGGCCGTCCTGCTCGTCCGGCCTCGCGGGTGGCACTTGCCGGAGCGCCACCTGCTCGTCGACGGCGACGAGGTCTCCGGGAGCCTCTTCGACTTCGGCCTGTACCTCTTCCACAACGGCCGCCGCCTGCTCGAGAAGGGCAGCGGGCCGTTTCTCTACCTCCCCAAGCTCGAGAGCCACCTCGAGGCGCGGCTCTGGAACGACGTCTTCGTCCTCGCGGAGGAGGCGCTCGACCTGCCGCCCGGCTCGATCAAGGCGACGGTCCTGATCGAGACGATCCTGGCCGCGTTCGAGATGGAGGAGATCCTCTACGAGCTGCGCGACCGCTCGGCGGGCCTGAACGCGGGCCGCTGGGACTACATCTTCAGCATCATCAAGAAGTTCAGGGAGCGGGAGGAGTTCGTGCTCCCGGATCGCGCGCAGGTGACCATGACGGTCCCCTTCATGCGCGCCTACAGCGAGCTCCTCGTGAAGACGTGCCACCGCCGTGGCGCCCACGCCATGGGCGGCATGGCGGCGTTCGTCCCGAGCCGGCGCGACCCCCAGGTGAACGAGGTCGCCCTGACCAGGGTTCGGGAGGACAAGCAGCGCGAGGCCGGCGACGGCTTCGACGGCACGTGGGTCGCCCATCCGGATCTCGTGCCGGTGGCGACGGAGGAGTTCGACGCGGTGCTCGGCTCGCGGCCCAACCAGGTCGAGCGCCTGCGCGAGGAGGTCGACGTTGCGGCGGGCGACCTCCTCGATGTGCGCGTCCCCGAGGGCGAGATCACCGACGAGGGCGTGCGCATGAACGTGAGCGTCGGCCTCCGCTACCTGGAGTCCTGGCTCCGGGGATCGGGGGCCGTCGCCATCTACAACCTGATGGAGGACGCGGCCACGGCCGAGATCTCGCGCTCGCAGGTCTGGCAGTGGCTCCGCCACGGGCGGATCGAGCGGGAGCAGGTGCTCGCGTTCGAGGACGCGGAGCTCGCCGAGGTCGGCGAGGGCCGCTTCGCGGACGCGCGCGCCCTCTTCGACGAGGTGGCCCTCTCGGAGGAGCTCGCGGAGTTCCTCACGCTGCCGGCATACGAGCTCATCGACTAGGAAAGGACTGCGGCAATGGACAGGTGGAGCGGGATCGAGCGGCCGTACACGGAGGACGACGTCGAGCGCCTCCGCGGATCGGTCTGCGTGGAGCACACGCTGGCGCGTCTGGGCGCCGAGCGCCTCTGGAAGCTCCTGAGCGGGGAGCCCTACGTGGCTGCGCTCGGCGCGATGACCGGCGGCCAGGCCGTGCAGATGGTGAAGGCAGGCCTGCAGGCGATCTACCTCTCCGGCTGGCAGGTCGCCGCCGACGCGAACCTCTCCGGGCAGACCTATCCCGACCAGAGCCTCTACCCGTCGAACAGCGCCCCCGCGCTCGTGCGCCGGCTCAACCAGGCGCTCCTGAGAGCCGACCAGATCGAGCACGCGGAGGGCAACGGCACCGGTCGCCGCTGGCTCGCGCCGATCGTCGCCGACGCCGAGGCCGGCTTCGGCGGCCCGCTCAACGCCTTCGAGCTGATGCGGACGATGATCGAGGCGGGCGCCGCCGGCGTCCACTTCGAGGACCAGCTTGCCTCCGAGAAGAAGTGCGGCCACCTCGGCGGCAAGGTCCTCGTCCCCACGAGCCAGTTCGTGCGGACGCTCGTCGCGGCGCGCCTGGCCGCGGACGTCTGCGACGTTCCCACCGTGCTCGTCGCGCGGACGGACGCGCTCAGTGCCACGCTCCTGACGAGCGACGTGGACGAGCGCGACCACCCGTTCCTGACCGGCGAGCGCACGCCCGAGGGCTACTTCTTCGTCGAGGGCGGGATCGAGTCCGCCATCGCCCGCGGCCTCGCCTACGCGCCGTACGCCGATCTGATCTGGTGCGAGACCTCGACGCCGGACCTCGGCGAGGCGCGCGAGTTCGCGCAGGCGATCCGGGCGGAGTTCCCGGGCAAGCTGCTCGCCTACAACTGCTCGCCCTCCTTCAACTGGAGGCGGCACCTGGACGACGAGGACATCGCCACGTTCCAGCAGCAGCTCGGCGAGCTCGGCTACGCCTTCCAGTTCATCACCCTGGCCGGTTTCCACGCGCTCAACCACTCGATGTTCGAGCTCGCCCGCGGCTACCGCGCCGAAGGGATGACCGCCTACGTCGAGCTGCAGCAGCGAGAGTTCGCGAGCGAGGAGGTCGGCTACACGGCGACCCGCCACCAGCGCGAGGTCGGCGCCGGCTACTTCGACCTCGTCGCCGAGGCCGTGAGCGGCGGCGAGAGCTCGACGCTGGCCCTCCGCGGCTCGACCGAGGAGGCGCAGTTCGCGGACGCCTGAGCTGCTGCTACATTGAGTCCGAGGTCGCCGCAAGGCGCGGCGGCCGCGAAGGCTTCGAGGCCTCGGCAGTCGCCGGGGCCTCTTCGTTTAACCGGATTCGAAGGAGGAGAGATGACCCAGCTCGCTGTATCCACCGTCCTCACCGTGGAGGACGACCCGATCGTGCGCGACGACCTGCGCACGCTGCTCGAGCGCGAGGGCTTCGAGGTGCTCGCCGGAGCCCGCGACGGCGTCGAGGCCGTCGAGCTCGCCCGCGAGCACCGCCCGGACGTGATCCTGCTCGACCTCTCGCTGCCGCGGCTCGGCGGGGTCGAGGCGGCCTTGCGCATCCGCGAGGAGCGCGACGTGCCCATCGTCGCCCTCACCGGCTACTCGGAGATGCTCGTCGAGCGGGCGCTCGAGGCCGGCGCCGCCGGGTACGTCCGCAAGCCGTTCGCCGGCGGCGAGGTCGTCACCGCGCTCCGGGACGCGCTTCGCTCCCACGTGGAGCGGTCGGTCGACGCCCGGCGAGACGAGTCGAGGCGTGCCCTCGTCCGGCTCACGGAGCTGCTCGGCTACACGGAGGAGATGGCCGCGGAGCTCGAGCGGAGGGCGTTCGCGGACGGCAAGGTCTGGCGCCTCGTCGAGTGAGCGCTGACCCGCGCGGGTCTGCGAGGCTATGGGCCTCGTGGTCCTCTACGACTCGCTGACCCGCGCCAAGCAGGAGCTGCCCCCGCCCCCCGGGCCGGTCCGGATATACGTCTGCGGGCCGACCGTGTACCAGCGGATACACGTCGGCAACGCTCGGCCCTACGTCGTCTTCCTCTGGCTGAAGCGCTGGCTGGAGCTCCGCGGCTACGACGTCACGCTGGTCGAGAACGTCACCGACGTGAACGACAAGATCTACGAGGCCGCCGAGAAGCAGGGGACCGGCAGCGTCGAGCTCGCCGAAGCGGCGACGCGCTGGTACGTCGAGGACACGGACGCGCTCGGGCTCGGCCGGCCCGACCACGAGCCGCTCGCCAGCGAGACGATCCCGGAGATCGTCGCGCTGATCGAGGAGCTCGTCCGCCGTGGGCTCGCCTACGAGTCCCAGGGCGACGTCTACTTCCGGGTGGCGAGCTACCCCGCCTACGGCGAGCTCTCCGGCGCGAAGCTCGAGGACATGGTCGCGCAGGAGCCGAGCGACCTGAAGGAGGACCAGCGCGACTTCGCGCTCTGGAAGGCGGCAAAGCCGCACGAGGACACGTCCTGGCCCTCGCCGTGGGGGCCGGGCCGCCCCGGCTGGCACATCGAGTGCTCGGCCATGGCGGAGAAGCTCCTCGGCCCCGTGTTCGAGATCCACGGCGGCGGGATCGACCTCCGCTTTCCGCACCACGAGAACGAGCTCGCCCAGTCGCGCGGCGCCGGGCGCGAGTTCGCCAAGCTCTGGGCCCACAACGGCCTGCTCGAGCTGGCGCAGGAGAAGATGTCGAAGTCGGTCGGCAACATCGTCTCGCTCCGGGAGGCGCTGGAGGCCTACGGGCCGGAGGCGATCCTCCTCCTGTTCCTCGGCGCCCACTACCGCCGGCCGGTGGAGTACTCGGACGAGGCCATGGAGGCGGCCAGGAGCCAGGCCGAGGACTTCCGCACGGCCTTCCGGGTCGTCGAGCGCATGCCCGGGGCTCCGTCCTGGGACGACTTCGCGGCTGCTCTCGACGACGACTTCAACACGCCGCTCGCGCTCTCCATCCTCCATGCCTGGCGCTCGGCGGGCGAGCTCGAGCTGCTCGGGCGCGGCCTCGCGGTCTTCGGCCTGGGGGTCGAGCGCGCGGTCGAGGCGCCGTCCGAGGTCGCCGACCTCGCCACGCAGCGGCAGGCGGCGAGAGCGGCCCGCGACTTCGCGAGGGCGGACGAGCTCAGGGCCGAGATCGAGGCGCTCGGCTGGGAGGTCCAGGACGTCTCGGACGGCTTCCGCCTGATCCCGAAACCGTGAACCGCGAGCTCGTCTACGGCCGGCAGCCGGTGCGGGAGGTGGTGCGCGCGGGGAAGCGGCAGGTTCTCGAGCTCCTCGTCACCGAGCGCGCGCTCGGGTCCGAGCCGTGGCTTCGGGAGGTTCCCGGGCTGCGGCTCCAGATCGTCCCGGAGCGCCGCCTCAGCGAGGCGGCCGACACGGCCGACCACCAGGGCGTCGTCGCCTTCTGCGAGCCGTACCGGTACGCCGACGCGCACGGGCTCGCCGCCGGAGAGCGGCCGCTCGTCGTCTGCCTCGACCAGGTCACCGATCCTCACAACCTCGGCGCCGTAGTCCGGAGCGCCGAGGGCGCCGGCGCGAGCGGGGTCGTCGTCACGGAGCGGAACGCGGCGCGGGTCACGCCGGCGGTGTGCAAGACCTCCGCCGGTGCCGTCGAGCACCTGCCGGTCGCCGTGGTCGTGAACCTCGGCCGCTACCTCGAGGAGATCAAGGGCCCGCGGCTGTGGGCCTGGGCGGCCGACGGCGGTGCCGAGACCGCTGTCTGGGACGCCGATCTGACCACCGGGGTCGCGCTCGTGTTCGGCGCCGAGGGCAGGGGCCTGCGCCCCGGCGTCCGGCGGGCCTGCGACGACGCGTTCGCGGTTCCGCTGGCGGGCGCGGTCGAGTCGCTGAACGTGAGCGTCGCGGCCGGCGTGGCGCTCTTCGAGGCGGCCAGGCAGCGCCGGCGCGCGTGAGGGCGGCCAGAGGCCCGCTCCTCGCCTTCTTCGCCTTCGGCGCGTACTGGGGCGCCTTCGGCGTGCTCGTGCCGGACCTCAAGGAGCAAGTCGATGCGTCCGTGACCGAGCTGGGACTGGCATTTCTTGCCGTCGCCCTCGCCGCCTTGCCGTCGATGCTCGTGACCGGGCGCATCGTCGACCGCGTCGGGCCGAGCATCCTGCCGCCGGCGCTCGCATTCTTCGCCGCGGCCGCGATCCTGCCAGGGCTGACGGGCTCCGTGCCGCAGCTCGCGCTCGCGCTCGCCCTCATCGGCCTCGCCTCGGGCGCCGTCGACGTCGTTATCAACGTGGCCGCCACCGACGTGGAGGCCTCCGGCGGGCCCCGCGTGATGCAGATCGCGCACGCGTGCTTCTCCGGCGGGTTCCTCGTGGCCGCGATCGCCGTGGGCCTCGCGCGGGGGGCCGGGGCGGGGCCGCTCCCGATCCTGGCCGGCGTTTCGGCTCTGATCCTGGCTTCGGCGCTCGTGAACAGGGGGTACCCCAGGGCGCGCCGGCCGGAGGCCCCGGGGCGCTTCACCTTCTCGCGGAGACTGGTCGTGCTCGGCCTTCTCTGCGGCCTGGCGTTCGTCATCGAAGGCGGCCTCGAGGAGTGGAGCGCGCTCTTCCTCGAGACCGAGCTGGACGCCTCCCCGAGCGTCGGCGGCCTCGGGCCCGGCTTCTTTGCGGCGGCGATGATGTCGGGCCGGCTGGCCGGGCAGTGGCTCGAGGTGCGGCTCGGCGACCGCCACCTCCTGGTGGGCGGCGGCCTCACGGCCTCGGTCGGGCTTGCCCTGGCCGCGTCCGCGTCGGCAATCCCCCTCGCCCTGCTCGGCTTCGCGCTCGGCGGCCTGGGCGTCTCGGTCGCCGCCCCGACCCTGTTCGGCGCCGCCGGCCGCGGCGCGCCGGCCGCCGAGCGGGGCAGCGCGGTCGCCTCCGTAACGACGGTCTCCTACCTCGGCTTCCTCGCCGGCCCGCCCCTGATCGGGGCCGTCTCCGGCGCCCTCAGCCTGCGGGCCGGGATCGGGCTCATGGCCGTCGCTGCGCTCGTCCTCGCCCTGGCGGCCAGCATCGCGCGCCGGGCGCTTCCGGGCGCCACGCGCAGGCATCCTTAGCGGAGTGCTTTACCTCTTCGACGGCTACAACATCCTGCACGCGGGCGAGTTCGCCGGCCGGCGCGAGCTGATCGACCGCCTCGCGAGCTTCGTGGCCGTGCGCGGTGCGCGCGGCGTCGTCGTCTTTGACGGCGTGGGGGAGGACGCCGCCTTCGGATCGTTGGAGGTCCGTTTCGCCTCGCCGGCCGACCCCGTGCTCGAGCGCCTCGCAGCGGACAACCGGCGCCGGGAGGAGGTCTGGGTGGTCTCGTCCGACCAGGCCGTCCGCGGCACCGCCGGGCAGGAGACCCGCAGGCTCTCGTCGAAGGAGTTCGTCCGCGAGCTCGCCGCCGAGCGGAAGGGCGGGCCCGCGACCCCCGGCTCCGGGCGCTCCCAGATCGAGGACGCCCTCGACGAGTCGACGCGCGAGCGGCTCGAGCGGTTTCGCCGGAGTCGTTGAAGTTTCCAGGGCTCCCTGCTACGATCGAGACCTCAACTTGAGGGTTAGGGTTTAGGGAGAGGCCGCCGTCGGCCCCTCCGAGAGCCGATCCCAGGAGGAACCGACGTGGCCCGCCGCCAGCCCGCTACCGCCAGGACCGCCCAGGAGCGAAGCCAGCGAGAGCTCGCCGACCTGCAGCTCGTCGTCCGCGCTCGCAACGGCGACTCGGCGGCGATGGACGCCCTCATCCGCCGCTACACCGGCTTCGTCAGGCTGAAGGCGAGCTCGTACTTCCTCGCCGGCGGCGAGTCCGACGACCTCAACCAGGAGGGCCTCATCGGCCTCTACAAGGCGGTCCGCGACTTCCGGGCCGACAAGGAGACCTCCTTCCGGAGCTTCGCCGAGCTCTGCATCACACGGCAGATCATCACCGCGATCAAGACGGCGACCCGCTTCAAGCACGCGCCGCTTAACACGTACGTCTCCTTCAGCCAGACGCCGGCCGGCCAGGACGACGGCGAGTGCACCCTGGGCGACGCGCTCCCCGGCCCTGGCGTCGACGACCCGGCCGTCTGCGTCATCTCGACGCAGGAGCTCCAGAGCCTCGTCTTCTGCCTGGGCACGGGCCTCTCGCCGCTCGAGTCCGACGCCCTGCGCTACTACCTCGAGGGCAACTCCTACGAGGAGATGGCCGACCTGCTCGGCTGCGACACGAAGACGATCGACAACGCCCTCCAGCGCGTGAAGCGCAAGGTGCTGCAGCACCAGGAGAGCCGCGCCGTCCTCGACGACTGACCCGGGCTACCATTCGGCGTAGCCGCGCCGGAGTAGCTCAGCTGGTAGAGCAGCCGCCTTGTAAGCGGCAGGTCGTGGGTTCGAGTCCCTCCTCCGGCTCTCCGACCTCGCAGCGTCGGCATCGCAAGCCCGGAGCTCGGTCCGTGCGAGTCTCCGTGCCAGGCTCCTGTCGGAACGCGTTGCGCACAGGGTCGGGCACGTGCGGCGGACACGCTCGGCGGACATACCGCGCCCAACTTCGCCCCTTCGGCAAGGCTCGGATCCCTGCGCCCCGTATCGGTTGAGCTTTCCCGTCCATCGAGCGCTGAGTACGGACGGCGAAACGGGCGTGTCGCGCGGGCCGGGATCACGGAAGGAGCGTTCTGGTCCTTGCCGAAAGCCGCGCCATGGATAGTAGGCGGCTGTCTCGCCGAGCTCGGCAGCCAGGTCACGATCGGACGTTCTTGACCTCCGAGGCGAACTTCATCGAGGCGGCGCGGGGCTGCCTCGATCCGCAGCACTATGATGTGGAACCGAGCCCGAGTGATCTGAGAAACATCTTTATCGAGGCCTCGGCCGGGCAGCTACCTCTGGGCGTGATGCCCGAGGCGGCGATCATCTCGCGGGCAACCAGGCGGAAGTTCTTCGTTGAGGTGAAGAAGCAAGGCCCTCAGGGGAACGCTCACGAGCGTGCCTATAAGCACCACACGGTTCAGTTCTACAAGGTGCTAAATGCGCGGTTTGGGTGGGACTATCATCCTTACGTGACGATCCTCTGCGAGTCTCTTGCAGTGCTCCCGCGGTATACAATCCAGATACAGGGTTTGATCGAGCCTGATCAATATTTCCTCTGGATTGACTATGAGCTCGAGCCTCTGTGCTTGTTCCTTCGCGGTCGTTGTGCTGACTGGCTGGACGATTAGAACAGAGCCTCCTGAACGGTGACCGCCGATGAGGAGGGGTTTGATAGTCGATTCGCTGCACGCTCGACGAGGGTCTTGACTTGGCCGACGATGAACAACACTTCCTTGTTCCGAAGGTGGGAGACTCGCCCAACTCTCTCGCCACGAGGGTTGTGGACGCCGATCTGAGCGCCAACGTAGCGCTTGAAATCGATCACTACTGACCGCACGTAGCCCTTCTCGGCAAGCAGCGACGAGACCAAGTTCAGATCATGAAAACCTTCGTCATTGAATGACGCAATGATCCACGGTGTAGGCAGGTCGTTGATGAGCTCCGAGAATGTACGCCAGGCGGTGCGTTTACTGTTATATGGGCTCTTGGTGGTTCGACAGTCAACGCGCTTGCACGCTACTCCGTAGGTTCCAGGATGATCCCATCGGGTTAGCGTTTCCCAAATGTGATAGTTCGAAAAGTAAGAGTGCTGGTTATATGGCGGGTCGAGGTACGTGCAATCGAAGCCGAGCAGACTAGGTGCAAGTTCATTTGCATCGGTTCGGCTGACCTCGCCGGTGGGACCGGGGACGGGCTTCGGCTCACGGAGATCGAGGTCACGAAAAGAGCGAGGTGCCCAGGTCTTCACGTAGGCCATTTGCAGTCCACACGTGCTGTCAACTCGGTCCGCTGCTTCGATTAGGCTTGTCAAGAGCAGTCCGCGCTCCAACTCCGTTAGAGAAAGCCGATCGATCTCGTTTCGAATGGCATCAATGCGCATGCCGTTATGAGGCTGAAAAAACCGGGATTGGATGCAGAACGTCTCAGTGAAGTAGCCGTGCTCTGGCTTCAGGTGCTGTAGGTGCTGAAGCATTTGTCGCAAACGAACTCGATCGATGTCTTCGCCAGCGGCAATGTACGCATGCCCCAGCACCTCGCTGTAAGTGGCAGTGTCATTTGAGAGAACGACAGCTCCAGCTTGGCGGAACGCTTGCCCGACTCGCGTGGTGCCTGCGAAGAGGTCGCATACGGTCCGGAGCGGGAGCAGAGCGGCAAGGCGCTCGATGTAGGGAACGAGGAGGCGCTTGGAGCCAATGTACTTGACCACAGGTGCCATCGTAGAGAGGGGAGTGGACGCTCCGACGCGACTCTGGGAGGTCCCAGAGGTGTTTTCACGAGCCTGATACAGGCTTGGCGCGCTTCTTCGCGACTAGCGTCGGATACCAGCTCTGGGAGCTAGACGGTGTTCGCGACCGTCTAGGATCCAGCTGTGACGGATATCGATGTCCGTGAACGCCAGCTCTACATTGTGCCGGTCTCAGCCCCGGTCGCCCGAGCTCGCGCTACTCGAACGGTTTTCGGGGGAGTCAAAGTTGCGTCTCTTGGAGCGGCTCAGAGTGACGGCAGCTGCGAGCTGATCGCTGAGTTCAGCAAGGATCCCGCTTGCCTCATCCACGTTTGGGCCGTCCGGGCGTCCCGACAGCTTCGGGGTACATGGTCCCGCATCGCGACTGGCGATTGGTTCCTCTTCTACTCTCGGGGGACGATCCTCGGCGCTGCACGGGTCCACGGAACCTGCGAGTCGGGATCCATGGCTGACGCGCTCTGGGGATCGGCGGGCGGCTCGGAGTTCCGCCTCTTCGTCATATTCGACCGTGTGGAACGGCTCGAGGTCCCCGCCTGGACGTATCGCGAGGTACTGGGCAGCCGCTTCATTGGCTTCCGGCGCCTGAGCGACGACCTTCGAGGCGCCCTTGTACGCAGGTTTGGGTCAGTTGATGCGTTTGTCGAGAAGGAGCTTTCCGCTGCACATGCTGTCGACCGCTAAGGCCGCGCATTGAGCCTGGCGCACCCCTCTCCGGCAGGTGAGACAGCGGACTAGGCCGCCGCGCGGTAGCAGGCGGCCTCGACGAGGTCGGCGACCGTCTGGGTCAGTTCGGCGCGGACTGTCTCGTCGACCAGCCGGCCGTCCTCGTCGAAGCGCTCGGCGGCCTGCCGGGCGGCGACCTCGTTCGGCAGCGTGCGCGCGCCGATCGTGGAGAGGACCTTGCGGAGCTCCGCCTGGGCCCACACGGCGCCGAAGGCGCCGGTGGAGGCTCCGACGACCGCAGCGGGCTTGTTCCGAAGCGGGTTCGTGGCGACGGGGCGGGAAACCCAGTCGAGCGCGTTCTTGAGCACGCCGGGGATCGAGGCGTTGTACTCGGGCGTGGCGACGAGGACGGCGTCGGCGCCGGCGACCGCGGAGCGGAGCTCCGCGACGGCCGCCGGCGCGTCCACCGTGTCGTCGTCCTGGTCGTAGGGCGGCACCGCCTTGAGGCCCTCCCACAGCTCGAGCTCGACGCCGGGCGGCAGGAGCTCGGCGGCCGCCCGCAGGAGGCCGGTGTTGTAGGAGTCCCGGCGGAGGCTGCCGGAGATGCCGAGGATCGTCATCGCTAGGCGGCCTGGACGAACTGGAGCTCGGCGACGATCGTGACATCGCTTGCGAGCGCCAGGCCGCCGGTCGGGAGCGGGTTGTTCCAGTTGAGGCCGAACTCGGTGCGGTCGACGGTCGCCGTCAGCGTGATCCCGAGGCGCTGCATCCCCCAGGGATCGCTGATCGGCGGCGAGACGGTGCCGGTCACGGTCACAGACTTCGCGACGCCCTTGATCGTGATCTCGCCGTCGGCGGTGATCCGGCCGCCGTCGAGGCTCACGTCCTCCGCCCTGAAGCGGAGCTCCGGGAACCGCTCGGCGTCGAAGAAGTCGGGACTCTGCAGGTGGGCGCTCAGGTCCGGGTTCTGGACGTCGACGCTGGCGACCACGGCGGATCCCTCGAGCGTCGCCCCGTCCTCGGTGGCGCCGAGGGACGCGGTCACGTCGTGGAAGCGGCCCTTGTAGGTCCCGACCATGTAGCCGACCTCGAAGCCGACGATGGAGTGGACGGGATCCAGATTCCAGGTGCCGACCGGGGCGATGATGGTGGTCTCTGCTGTGCTCATCCGGGCTCTCCTCTGCATGTTTGCTTTGTGTACTATTGAGTACGCAATCAAGTTAGCAGAAGGAAGTTGACCCCGCAAGTGTTAGCCGTCCACGACATCTCCAGCCGAAGCCGCGAGGCGTCCGTCCGCGCGTACACGCGCCTGCTCCGCGCCCACGCCGCGACCGTGCGCTGCCTGGGCGGCGGGCTCCTCGAGGCCCACGGCCTGAGCATCAACGGGTCCGAGGCGCTTCAGGCCCTGTCGCGCGAGCCGGGCGGCTACCTGCGCCGCGTCGATCTCGCGCGGAGGCTCGGGCTGACGCCGTCGGGGGTCACGCGCCTGCTCGAGGGGCTCGAGGCGGCCGGCCTCGTCGAGCGCGCCGCGTGCCCGAGCGACCTGCGGGTCACCTACGCGCGCCTGACGGAGCCGGGCGCCCGGGTCCTCGGCGAGGCTGCGCGCGACCACGAGGAGGCCATCGCTGCGCTCCTCGAGGGGAGCCTGAGCGACGACGAGCTCGGCGAGCTCGGCGAGCTCCTCGGCCGGATTCCCGGCGTCGAGTGCGGTTAGCCGCACCCTCGGACGCAGGCTGCCCGGCTGACGGTCCGGGCGCGCATGGACGAAGCTGCCGGCATGGACAGGGACTCGCTTCTCGAGCTGGCCGGGGCCTCGTCGGGGCCCGGGCGTGTCGCCTCCGTCGAGCGCGCGGCCGGTGAGGGCTTCATGGCCCCCCTCCACGCCCACGCCGGTGACGAGGCCGTCCACGTCGTCGAGGGTCGCGTCACGATCTTCGCGGGCGCCGAGATCGTCACCCTCGGGCCCGGTGAGACATTCGTGGTTGCGGAGGGCGTCGCCCACACCCTGCGCGTGGAATCGCCCCGGGCCCGCGCGGTCTTCACCACCTTCACGGCCTCGGCCGGACGCTACGAGGATTTCCTGCGCGCCACGGGCCCCGTCTCGGTCGGCCCGTCGGGCTCGCCGGTCTGGGCCACGGCCGAGGACGCGCGCGGCGTCGGGGCGGCCGCAGCGGCGGCGAACGTGACGGTCTACGGGCCGCCTGGGCTGCTCGCGGTCGACGCCCGGATCACCGCGTAGCCGCACGGAATGTCGCCCTTCGCAGCCTCGTTTTAAGAGGTGTGATGCGAAACCTCGAGAACATCAGGGAGGAGCTCGAGCGTGCCGTCGAACGGCGCGCTCAGCTTTGGCACGAGCTGAACGACGGCGTCGACCCGGTCAAGTCGGCAGAGGCCGCCGAGCTCTCCCAGACGATCGACGAGCTCTGGGCGGAGGCGCGCGCGCTGCGCGCGTACGACCGCTTCGGCCCGTCGGATGCCATCCGCGCCCGCGCGCGGGCCGAGGAGCGGCTCGAGCGCGACTCGCGGAGACTCAAGGCGGCCTAGACGGCCGCTCAGGGAAGGCGGCTCAGGCCGCCTTCTCGCTTGCGGGGGCGATGCGGTCGGCGGCGAGGGGCATCAGGTAGCCGCAGCGCGTGCAGACGACGACGATCAGGGAGACGGAGTCGCCCGCGCCGTCGGTCGCTGCGAGCTCGCACGGCTGCTGGCCCACGCCGAGCTGGTCGACCGCCTTGCAGAGCGGGCAGGAGACCGCGTAGCGGGCGAGGTGTTCCTCGACGGCGGCGACGTCGACGCCGGCGGCCGCAGATTTCGCCATGCTTCGACCGTAGC
>DASPGT010000066.1:0-3041 GCA_035620475.1 Gaiellaceae bacterium
CTCGGCGTGCACAGGCACACGCTCCGCTACCGCATGGAGCGGTTGCGGGAGCAGACGGGGCGCCACCCGGACGACCCGGGTGAGCGCATGGAGCTGTGGCTCGCGGTCAAGGCCAGGCAGGCCCTCGCGGCCAGGAACGGAAGGAGCACTGCAGCGTGACGACGGTCGACCATCTCTGGCGGCACTTCACCCCGGCCGGCGCCGGACGCTTCGTGATCGAGCGGGGCGAGGGCTCGTACATCTGGGACTCAGAGGGCAACCGCTACCTCGACGCCCTCTCCGCGCTCTACTGCGTCAACATCGGCTACGGCCCCTGGCCGGAGATCGCCGAGGCGGCGAAGCGGCAGGTCGAGGAGCTGCCGTTCTTCTCCAACTGGGTCGGCTTCGCGCACGAGCCCGCTCTCGCGCTCGCGGACAAGCTCAGCGAGCTGCTCCCGATCGACGTCGGCAGGACGTTCTTCGTGGGCGGCGGCTCCGAGGCGGTCGAGTCTGCTCTCAAGGTTGCCCGCCAGTACCACCGGCTGCGCGGCGAGCCGACCCGGACGAAGTTCGTCTCGCGCCGCAGCGCCTACCACGGGACGACGCTCGGCGCGCTCTCGATCAACGGCAGCCCGGTGCTGCGCTCGCAGTTCGAGCCGCTCGTCCCCGGCTGCTTCCGCGCGCCGATGCCGTACCGCTACCGCTGCCCGTACTGCGCCGAGAAGCCCGGCTGCACGCTCCGCTGCGCCGACGAGATCGACGACATCGTGAAGAACGAGGGCCCGGAGACGGTCGCAGCCGTGATCCTCGAGCCGATGCAGAACTCCGGCGGCTCGATCGCGCCGCCGCCCGGCTACTTCGAGCGCGTCCGCGAGATCTGCGACGCGAACGGGCTTCTGCTCGTCGCGGACGAGGTCATCTGCGGCTTCGGGCGCCTCGGCTCCTGGTTCGGCACGACGCACTACGGCATCGAGCCCGACCTGATGACGCTGGCGAAGGGGATCACGTCCGCGTACGCGCCGCTCGGCGCTGTCGTCGCCTCGGAGAAGGCGATCGAGCCGTTCTTCGCGGAGCCGCAGAGCATGCTCACGCACGGGATCACGTTCGGCGGGCACCCGCTGTCGTGCGCGATCGCGCTCGCCAACATCGAGGTCCTGGAGCGCGAGGGCCTGGTCGAGCGGGTGCGGGAGCTGGGGCCGGAGCTGCGCGCCCGTTGCGAGCAGCTCCTCACCGACCACCCGATGGTGGGCGACGTGCGGGGCGACGGCTACTTCTACTCCCTCGAGCTCGTCAAGGACAAGGAGACGAAGGAGACGTTCACCCCGGCCGAGCGCGACCCCCTGATCAAGACGTTCCTCACGCCGCGGATGCGCGAGCTCGGCGTCTACACGCGTTTCGACGACCGCGCCGAGACGTGCGCGCAGTTCGCCCCGCCGTTCGTCGCCGGGCTCGATGAGTTCGACGAGATGGTGGGCGCGCTCAGGCAGACGCTGGACGAGGCGTGGGAGCGCATCGGTGGCTAGGACGCTCGCGAGCTTCATCGGCGGCGAGTGGGTCGAGCCGACCGGCGAGGACAGCCGCGAGATCGTCTCCCCGGTCACCGGCGAGACGATCGCCGAGGCGCCGGGCGCGAGCGAGGCAGACGTCGCCGCGGCGGCGCGCGCGGCCCGGGAGGCGCAGCCGCGGTGGGGCGCGCTCTCGGCCTGGGAGCGGGCCGAGGTCTGCCACCGGATCGCCGACGTGCTCGAGGAGCGCACCGAGGAGCTCGCGCGGGAGCTCTCGCTCGAGCAGGGGAAGCCCTTCCGCGCGGAGGCAATCCCGGAGGTCGAGGAGACGGCCGAGAACTTCCGCCTCGCGGCCGAGGACGTGAAGCGGCTCGAGACCGCGGTCATCCCCTCGCAGGACGTGAACAAGCGCATCCTCACCTTCCGCAAGCCGAACGGTGTCTACGCCGCGATCACACCGTGGAACTTCCCGATCACCATCCCCGGCGAGCTGATCGCGCCCGGGATCGCCGCCGGGAACACGCTCGTCGTGAAGCCCTCCGAGTGGACGCCGGCCTCGATGGCGAGCTTCATGCAGGCGATGGCGGACGCCGGGCTGCCCGAGGGCGTCGTCAACCTGGTCTACGGCGACGGCCGCGTCGGCGAGCGGCTGATCACCGACGAGAACGTCGACTGCATCGGGTTCGTCGGCTCGCACACGACCGCGGAGAAGATCGTGCGCGCGGCGGGCCTGAAGCGGTCGCTGATCGAGGCAAGCGGGAACGGGCCGGTGGTCGTCTGCGCCGACGCCGACCTGGAGGCGGCGGCGAAGGGCGCGGTCTACGGCGGCTTCTTCTGCGCGGGGCAGGTCTGCTGCGCGACCGAGCGCGTCCTCGTCGACCGGCGCGTGCACGACGACTTCCTGTCGGCGGTCGTCGCGGAGGCCGAGGGCTGGCCGCTCGGCGACCCCTTCGACGACGCGACGCTCGTCGGGCCGCTCAACAACGAGCCGACGGCGCACAAGATGGACGCGCACCTCGAGGACGCTGTGGCCAAGGGCGCGGAGATCGTCGTCGGCGGCTCGCGTGAGGAGGGCCGGCCGACCCGGCTCTACTACCGGCCGACGGTCGTGGACGGCGTCGGGCTCGACACGCTCGTGAACCGCGACGAGACCTTCGGCCCCATCGTCCCGCTGATCACCGTCGCAGACGACGACGAGGCGCTCGCGGTCGCGAACGACTCCCACCTCGGGCTCCAGGCGGCGGTCTACACGCGCAGCCTCAAGCGCGCGTTCCGCTACCTCGACCACCTGCGCGTCGGGAACGTCGTCGTCAACGACTCGACGGACTACTGGGAGGCGCACGAGCCGTTCGGCGGCGCCGCCGGCACGCGGACGGGCTGGGGCCGCATCGGCGGCCGCTACACGCTCCTCGACATGACCGACCTCAAGACCGCCGTCCTCGACGTCGGCGGACTGGACTAGCCCCCTCCGGCCACTCCCGGGGTCTGACCCTTTTCCCGGCCGAAAGGGCCAGGTTCCCCAGGCCGAAAGGCCATGACGACCCTGCGCACGCCGCA
>DASPGT010000067.1:0-6094 GCA_035620475.1 Gaiellaceae bacterium
TAGAGGAGCTGCGGCGCCTCGCGCTCCTCCTTCTGCTCGAGCTTGGTGATCGTGCCCGGCTGCCCTGTCGTCTCCTCGACGATGGTCTTGGCCTCGTCTTCCTTGATCCGCTTCCCGCCGAGGTAGCGGCCGCTGTACAGCCGCTCGCCGGTCGCGGCGAAGCGCGCCTCGACGAGCCAGTACGGCTCGGGCACGAAGGCGCGGATCTCCAGCTCGCGGCGGACGACGAGCGCAAGCGTCGGCGTCTGGACGCGGCCGAGGGAGACGGCGCCGTCGAAGGCGGCGCGCAGGCGGATCGAGGCCGCGCGCGTCGCGTTCATCCCCACGAGCCAGTCGGCCTCGGAGCGCGAGCGGGCCGCCTCTTCCAGGAGGCGCATCTCGTCGCCGTCGCGCAGGTGCTCGAAGGCCTCGGAGATGGCCGCCTTCGTCATCGAGTTGAGCCAGAGGCGCTTCACCGGCTTCTTCACGCCGGACGTCTCGAAGAGATAGGCGAAGATGAGCTCGCCCTCGCGCCCGGCGTCGCAGGCGTTGACGATCAGCTCGACGTCCTTCTCCTTCATGAGCTTGTGGACGGCGTTCAGCTGCTTCTTGGCCCGCTCGTCGTTGGGGATGAGCTTGAACTTCGTCGGCACGATCGGCAGGTCGGCGAACCGCCACTTCTTGAGCTTCTCGTCGTACTGGTCGGGCTCGGCCAGGCCGACGAGGTGGCCCACCGCCCAGGTGATGACGTAATCGCCGCCGACGAGGTGCGTCTTGTCCTGGCTCTGCTTGAAGGCGCCCGGCAGCGTGGCCGCGAGGTCGCGGCCCACGGAGGGCTTCTCGGCGATGACGAGGGTCTTCGACACGGCGGTCACGTTAGCAATGGGCGAAACGGCAAGAATGGGCCCGGACTTGAGACCTCTCCTGGCGATCGACGGCGACAACCTGGCCCACCGGGCCTTTCATGCGCTGCCCTCGTCGATCAAGGACGGGGCCGGGAGCCAGGCGAACATGATCGTCGGGTTCGCGAACATGCTCCTGCGCGCCTGGGAGGACGAGGAGCCGCGGACCGTCTTCGTCGGCTTCGACTCCGTCGGCGTCCCCACCTACCGCAACGAGCTGCTCCCCGAGTACCAGTCGGGCCGGGACTTCCCGCCGGTGCTCACCTCGCAGCTCGACCGGCTCCCCGAGCTGGTGGCCGCGCTGGGGTTCCCCTGGGCGAAGGCGGACGGCTACGAGGCGGACGACTTCCTCGCCGCGGCGGTCGCCGCCGAGGAGGCGCGGGGCGGCCGCGCGCTCGTCTTCACGAACGACCGGGATCTCTTCCAGCTCGCGAGCGCGAAGACGACGATCCTCCGCCCCAAGCCCGGCCAGCGGGAGCTCGTGCGCGTGGGCCCGGCCCAGGTGAAGGAGATCTACGGCGTCCCACCCGAGCTCGTCCCCGACTTCGTGGCCCTCCGCGGCGACCCCTCCGACCGCATCCCCGGCGCAAAGGGCATCGGGCCGGGGCGCGCAGCGGGCATCCTCGCCAAGTACGGCTCGCTGGAAGCCTGCCTCGAGGCCGGCGGCTTCCCCGACCAGGCCGACGCGCTGCGCGACTACCTGCGCATGACGCAGCTGCAGGCCGACGCCCCGATCCCCCCGCTGCCCGACGTCGAGCCCGACTGGGCGGCGGGCGCCGCGCTGGCCGAGGCCTGGGGCCTCGCCGGCGTCGCGCGCCGCATCGGCGAGCGCGCCGGCTGACGCGACTACGATCTCCGCGTGGGCCGGAACCCGATCAACGTCTCGGACTACGAGCCGCTCGCCGAGGCCCCGGGCTGCTGGGGCTACCTCGGCCCGCAACACGCGGCCCCGCGCGGGTGATCCCGCTCGTCAGCCATCGCGCGTTCGCCGAGCTCCACCCGACCGGCGGCCATCCCGAGGGACAGGAGCGGATCCGGGCGCTCCACGACGCCTTCCCTGACTTCGCCGAGGCCCGGCCCGCGACCGTCGAGGAGGTGGCCGCAGTCCACGGGATGGATCACGTCGAGACGATCCGCGTCGTCTCCGCGGGTGGGCAGCCGACGCTCCTCGACCCGGACACGATCTGCACGGAGACCACCTACGAGACGGCGCTCCTGGCGGCCGGGGCGGCGATCCGGGCGGTGGAGCTGTCGGGCTTCGCGCTCGCCAGGCCGCCAGGCCACCACGCGCTCCCCCACCAGGCCATGGGCTTCTGCATGTTCAACAACGTCGCGATCGCCGCCCGCTTCGCGCAGCGGGAGCTCGGCCTGGCGCGCGTCGCGATCCTCGACTGGGACGTCCACCACGGCAACGGGACGCAGGAGGTCTTCTGGGAGGACGGGTCCGTCTTCTTCGCCTCGCTCCACCAGTGGCCGTTCTACCCCGGCTCGGGAGGGCCGGGAGAGGGCAACGCCACCACGGTGAACGTCCCGCTCGAGGCCGGCTCGGGGGACGACGCCGTGCTCTCCGCCCTCGACGAGCTCGTGCTCCCGGCCCTCACGGCCTTCGCTCCGGACCTCCTGCTCGTCTCCGCCGGCTTCGACGCCGCCGCCGAGGACCCGCTCGGAGGGCTGGAGCTGACGGCGGCGGGATTCGAGGGCCTCGGCGAGCGCGCGGCCGGCGCCTGCGAGCGGGTAGCCTTGGTGCTGGAAGGCGGGTACGACACGCGGGCCCTCCCCGGGCTCGTCGGCGCCGTCCTCGCCACCGTCTGAGATGGACGTCACGACCGACACCTTCGAGCAGGACGTGGTCGAGCGGTCGGCCTCCGTGCCGGTCGTCGTCGACTTCTGGGCCGAGTGGTGCGGGCCCTGCAAGATGCTCACGCCGGTGCTGGAGAAGGCGGTCGAGGGGCGGGACGGCGTCGTCCTCGCCAAGGTGGACACCGACGCCAACCCGGAGCTCGCCGAGCGCTTCAGCGTCCGCGGGATCCCGAACGTCAAGGCCTTCCGGAACGGAAAGGTCGTCGACGAGTTCACGGGCGCGCTCCCCGCCGCCGCCGTCGAGGAGTTCCTCGACCGGCTGGCCGGCCCGGCGGCCTCCGAGCGGCTCCTCGAGGAGCTCACCGCGTCGGGCGAGTTCCCCGAGATCCTCGGCCCGCTCGCCGAGCACGATTACGAGCGCGCGCTCGAGTGGCTCCTCGGCGAGCTGGGCGACGCCGACCCGGAGCGCCGTGAGCGCATCCGCGAGATCATGGTCGAGCTCTTCGGCGAGCTCGGCCCGGAAGACCCGGTCGCCACGCGCTACCGGCGGCGACTCGCCGCAACCCTCTACTAATTCCGATAATGGAGATGCGCGCTCCCCGCCGTGACGAGGCGCAGGCCGTGACGGACCTCGTCATCGCCTGCGACATCCACGAGTTCGGCGCCCCGGACTTCGAGCTCGACGACCTGCACACGGACTGGAACATGCCCGGCTTCGACCTGAGCCTCGACGCCGTCGTGGTCGAGGACGACGGCCGGCTCGTCGCCTACGCCGCGTTCATCCGTAACGACTACGTCGACGTCTACGTGCACCCCGACCACCGAGACCGCGGCCTCGGCGAGCGGCTGCTCGACTGGTCGGAGCGCCGCGGCGTCGAGCGCGCGGCGCCGGGTAGCGAGCTCCGCCTCGGCCAGGTCGTCACGTCAACGGACGCCTCCGCGCGCCGGCTGCTCGAAAGCCGGGGCTATGAGCCCGTGCGGACGTACTGGCGGATGTCGATGCCGCTCGAGGAGCGCCCCCCGCCCCCCGCGTGGCCCGAGGGCGTGCTCGTCCGGACCTTCGACCAGGAGCGGGACACGCGCGCCGTCTACGCGCTCGTCCAGGACGCCTTCCGCGACAACGAGCGCCACGCGGCCGAATCCTTCGAGGAGTGGCAGGCGTTCATGATCGACCGCGAGGCTTTCGAGCCCGGGCTCTGGTTCATCGCCGAGGTCAAGGGCCAGATCGTCGGCTGCGTCCTCTGCCCCAACTACGACGACGAGGGCTGGGTCAGGCAGCTGGCCGTGGCCCGCGACTGGCGGCGGCGCGGGCTCGGCACCGCTCTCCTCCGCCAGGCGATGTCCGAGCTCGCCCGCCGCGGGCGCCGGGAGATCGGCCTCGTCGTGGACTCCTGGAACCGGACGGGCGCGAAGGAGATGTACGAGCGGGCCGGGATGACGGTCGCGCGCGAGCACGTGCGCTACGAGAAGACCTTCGCAGTCGCGACGTAGGCCGGCGGCCGAACCGACGTCGCAGCACTGCCGAACACAGTCTCGGCAGATGCTCTACGACGAAGGAGGTAGCTCGATGGCTCGTCGACCGTGGCGCCCGCGCACGCTGGGGGTGCTCGTACTCGTCCTGTCCCTGGGAGCGCTCGTCGCCGGAGCGGCGAAGGCCCAGGCTCAGGTAATCCAGCTCGACGGCGTCAAGACCCAGCTGACCACCGACCCCGCAACGACGAAGGTACTCCTCAAGAACCGGATCCTGCCGCTGCCGGTCGGGAAGACCGGGTTCAGGCCGGTGCTCCTCAAGGGTGGGCTCGCGGCGCGCTACATGTTCCCGATCACCGGCGGAAGGCTCGATGCGGCGACCCTCTTCGGGACGATCGACCATGCCGGCGGAATCCGCTTCCTGAGCCTGCGGAACGGGAAGTCGCTCAGGCTCACCAAGTTCCGGATCGAGATCGGCGCGGCGCCCGGGCTGACCGCCGAGGTCAACGGCAACCCGGCGGTGCGGGTGCGGATCCTCGACCTCGACCTCTCACAGGCCCGGGTGGACAGGACCCGCCTGCCGTACGTCTCGGTGAAGAACGTCGGCGCCACTCTGACCAAGGCGGCGGCGGACGCGCTCAACGCGACGCTCCGCGTCTCCTTCTTCCAGGAGGGGATCAAGCTCGGCAAGGCCGACGTGCTCGCGCGGATCGGGTAGCCGTCACTCTGTACAGAAACTTGACTTAGACCGGACATATCTGATACACACTCTGAACACGCTCTCGCGAAAGACAGGAGAAGACGAAATGGCAAAGCGTTTCCCCAGCAAGCTCGTCACCGCGCTCGCGCTGGTCGTCGTGTTTGCCGTCGCCGCAGTCGGCAGCGCCTCGGCCCAGTCGGGCACGCTGACGCTCGTCGGCGACAAGACGAAGCTGGTCACCGACCCGGCGACGACGAAGGTCCTGCTCGACAACGGCATCGTTCCGCAGCCGGTCGGCCCCACGGGCTTCGACGTCCCGCCGGGCAGCAAGAAGTCCGTCCGCTACTCGTTCCCGATCACGGGCGGCACGCTCGACGCGGCCACGCTCGCCGGCACGATCGACCACTCCGGCGGGATCAACTTCGTCAACACGAAGAACGGAAGCAACCTGCTCCTCACGGACTTCCGCATCGAGATCAACGCCGACCCCGGTCTCACCGCTGCAGTCGGCGGCACCTCGCTCCGCGTCCGGATCCTCGACCTCGACCTCTCGAAGGCGAAGATCCTCGCCAAGGGCAAGACGATCCGCGTCAAGAAGGTCGGCGCCACGCTGACCGCCGACGCGGCCGGCGCCCTCAACGCCACGCTCGGCGTGGACTTCTTCGCCGAGGGCATCAAGCTCGGGACCGCGCAGGTCTTCGCGCGCGTCTAGACCGGTTCTTCCCAGAGGCCGCCCCGGAGCCATCCCCGGGGCGGCCTCTTCCCTTTGTCAGGGATTGCCGTGGGCGGGGTACGACCCGAAGACGCGAAGCTCTCGCGTCAGGCCCCCGACCTCGGAGAGGGTGTCGCTGACGACCTCGTCGAGCGGGTGGCCGGCGAGCACGGCGTCGAAGCGGTACCGCCACGGCGTCCGGGGGATCGGCCGGGAGACGAGCTGCACGAGGTCGAGACGGTGACGGCCGAAGGGCTCGATCGCCCGGTGGAGTGCCCCCGGCTGGTGATCGGTCACGAAGGAGAACGCCGTGCGCCAGCCTTCGCTCTCCCGGTCCAGCCGGGTGTAGGGGGCGAGGGAGACGAAGCGCGTGTAGGCCTCGGGATGGTCGCCGACATCGCCCGCGATCACCGTCAGGCCGTACATGGACGCCGCCCGCTCGCTGGCGATCGCGGCCTCGGCCGGATCGGCCCGCTCGGCCACCTCGTGGGCGGCGTCGGCCGTCGTGGCGGCGGCGATCGCGGTCGCCCA
>DASPGT010000068.1:0-7394 GCA_035620475.1 Gaiellaceae bacterium
TCGCGGCGGCGCTGGCGGCCCGAGGCCGTGATCTCGAGGGCCACCTCCCAGAAGAAGAGGACGAGCGCCCGCGTCACGTTGAACCCGTTCGCGAGGAACGCCCGGTAGCCCGGGTTCGCCTGCTTCTCGGCCTCGAGCCGGCTGACGGTGAGGATCACGTGATCGGCCTCGCCGGAGAGGAGGTTGCCGCGACTCGCGCCGCCGTTCGCCAGGAGCCCGATCCCGGTGGCGTGCCGGCGCTCGATCTCGGCGCAGTCGGGCGGCGCCGAGCAGGTCATCAAAGTCCCCGTCTCCTTCTCGACCCAGCGGAAGGCGGGGATGTCCTCGTTGGAGCCGAGGAGGATGCCCGCCTGGCTCGCGCCCGTCTGCGAGGAGAGGTCGGGCTCCCACCCGGTGAGGTCGTGCGAGCCGTCCGCCACCCAGCGCGCCATGTTCGGGGCGTTGCCGTCGCGCATCGCCCGGCGCAGGACCGGGAGCGCGAGGCCGTCGATCTCGAGGAAGACGATGCCCGGCTGGTCGGTAGCCACCCGCTCGCCCGAGCGCCGGGCGAGGCGGTGGATCACCCTGAGCGTGTACGTGTCGTCGTCCGTCGCGCCGACCATCACCTGCACGACGATGCTGACGGCGGCCGCGACGAGGGCCACGAGCAGTGCCGCCCAGAATCCGTCGAGCTCGATCGCGCCGTCCGTGAGGGAGTCAGCGGCGAGCAGGATTGCCGCGTCGGCGGCGAGCACCAGCAGGAAGCCGGTCACTAGCGTGAACGGGAGCCGGAGCGCGGCGATCAACGGCGGCAGCACGGCGTTGAGCACGGCCACGACCAGCGCCACCAGGAGCGCGCCCCAGAAGCTCGCGATCTCGGCGCCGGGGGCGATCCACGCCGCGGCCAGGAGGGAGAGCGCCGCGACGAGCCAGGAGGTGATCAGGCGGGCCGGGCGGATCTTGGGGAACTCGGGCTCCCAGGCGAGCTGCTCGCCGTAGCCCGTCGAGGCGGCCGCCATCTAGCCGTCCTCCTCGGCTTGCTTGTCGCCGTTCGAGCCCGAGCGGTGGCGGAGCCGCGAGAGCCTGCCCTCGCCGGACTCCTTGAGCTGCTCCCGCTTCGCTTCCTTCTTGGCCGCGCGCTGCTCCTTCTGCTCGGCCACCTTGACCTTCGCGTCCGTGTAGGACTGGCCGACCAGCATCTTGCCGCCGGTCCAGCCGAAGACCCAGACGGTGAGGACGATGGCGAAGAGGACGTTCCACGCGGTCGTGATCAGCTGTTGCGCGCTCGAGTAGTCCACGGCCTGCGACTGCGGGACGTCGCAGCAGACGTTCAGCGCCAGCGCGTTCGTGGCCTGCGTGATGCCGACGGCGCCCGGCGTGACCGAGACGACGTTCGCGAGCGAGCCGGAGCCCACCACCCACATGACCGACTCGAACGTGACCGGGATGGCGAAGGCGGCCAGGAAGATGCCGACGACGATCAGCTTGCACGTCCAGGAGAGGAACGAGGGCAGGAAGACGCGGCTGAAGTAGCGCCTCGGCTGGGAGAGGATGACGCCGCCCTTCTTCGCCTGTGCCCACAGCTTCTTCACCTGCTTCCAGAAGATGCGGCCGACGAGCACGAGCAGGAAGACGATGCCCGCCACGATCGAGACGGCCAGGACCGCGTGGTCGGTGACGTTGCCGAGGTTCTGGTCGAAGGAGCCCGGCACCGAGAGGAACAGGTAGAGGTACACGAAGGTCCCCGCGACCGTGAAGAAGATCTTCTGCACGAGGTAGGCCGCGATCGCCCCCGGGAACGTGCAGGCGGGGATGATCGCCACGAACATGAGGAGCGTCACGAACGTGCCGATGTTCGCGGGCAGGAAGCCGTTCATGGCCACGCCGACGGCGTAGGCGGTCAGGATCGGTGGGAAGGTGACCTCGCCCGGGAAGGCGACGCTGAGGATGCCGTAGTACGAGATCGCAGCGAACGTCGTCACGCCCGTCTGGAAGACGAGCCCCCCGATGATGTAGCCGGCCGGGACCGCCTTGATCTGGTCCCAGAGATCCTCGATCCAGCCGAGGATGTCGATGCCGAGGAGGTGGAGGATCACGAGGGCCACGGCCGTCCCGAGCAGCCACGAGCCGACCTTCTTCAGGCGCTGGCGGCGCGAGGGGTCGTGGAAGGGCAGGACCCGGGAGGGCTTGGCGACGGCAGGCGTGCTCACGGCGCTACCCCGGAACCGGCTCGGGCTCGTCGGGCCCGGGCGCTGTCCGCAGCTCCGCTTCCCGCGCCGCCTTGGCCTTGGCTCTCGCCAGTTCGGCGCTGATGTGGACGGCCGCCGAGGTCAGGGGCGCGGCGAGGACGAGGCCGACCATGCCGAAGAGCGCGCCGAAGCCGACGGTGACGATGAGGACGACGAGAGGGTTCAGGCCCAGCGTCGCTCCGAAGGCGATCGGCTGGAGGATGTTCTGGAGCAGGCCGTTCGCCAGGAGGACGATGACGAGCATGATGATCGCGTCCGTCGCTCCCTCCGAGCCGAGCGTGAGGACCACCGCAAAGGCTCCGGCCACGAACGCCCCGATGTACGGGATGTACGCGGTCACGAACGAGACGAGCGCGATCGTTCCCGCGAGCGGGACGCCGAGGACGACCGCGCCGATGCCGACGACGACGGCGTTGAAGGCGGCGACGATGGTCACGCCCCCGAAGTAGCGCCTGAGGGAGACGATCACGTTTCCGGTGATCGTCCGGGCCACGGCCTCCTCGACGCCCATGTGCTCGTTGATCCAGCGGCGCATCGAGGGCCCGTCCTTGAGGAGGAAGAAGAGGCTGAGGGCGGCGAACGAGAGCCCGAGCGCGAGCGAGGCGAGCCCCTCGATCCCGCTCAGAATTCCGTGGATCAGCGTCGACCCGCTGGCGGATACGTCCTTCTGGGCCGTGTCGCCGGCGCTCGCGGCGCCGTCCTCGCTGAGGCCCGCGTCCGCCAGCCAGCCCTCTATCTCGTCGATTGCCCCGCTCGCCGTCGAGCCGATCTCGTCCGACTGCGAGGTGATGCCGCCGACGACCAGGACGACGATGAGCAGGGCGAGCGCGATCAGCGCAAGGAGGACGAGCGCGGCCCCGGCGGCGCGCGGCACGCCCCGGTGCCTCAGCCAGTGCACGACGGGGGACGCGACGCAGGCGACGACGAAGGCCGCCAGAACCGGCTGGGTGATCGCCGCGGTCGCTCCGATCAGGAGGACGAGGCCGGCGAGGAGCGCGGCGACTCCGACCAGGAGCCACGAGGCGAGGCCGAGGTCGCGGAGCCACCGGGGCGCCGAGAAGACGGCGGAGAGCTCCTCGACGTCGATCTGGACGACCTGGTGATTCTCGTCCGGCGCGGGCGGCCGCTCGGCCCTGTCACGCCTGTGGCCGATGCGGGGGATCCTCACGTCGAGAACGGTCGCCTGTGCACGGCGCGAGGCTGCGGCACGACGCCGCGGAAGTCAAGTGGGAACGCCACGCGTGCAGAGAATCGCAGGCGGATCGGCCGGGCTTCGTCCCTCTCTCCCGCGGCGTTCGGTCGCGAGCCGACTTGCTCCTGGAGGACGCGACCTCGTAGCCTGCCGACCCATGAAGACGCGAACCGAGTTCATGGCAATCCCGATCGTGGCCGTCGTCCTCGGCGCCCTCTTCCTCGTCCTGCTCGCCTCCGAGGCGGGCGTCTGGGGCTGGGTTCTCTTCGGCGCCGGCGCGATCGCCGCCCTGCTGGTCGTCGTCCTCCTCGTGGGCAGGCGCCACCAGCACCCCTCGGAGCTCGACGCGCCGGTTCCGAGGGCGCGCGCGGCCGAGGACGAGGCGTACCGAGTCCTCGTCGTGAGCGACGGCACCTCGACCTCTCGGGCCTTCCACGACGAGGTGGTCGCGCGGGCCGCCGGGCGCCCGCCCGAGGTGCTCGTCGTCGTCCCGGCGCTCGGCGGGCGCCTGGCGCACTGGACCGGCGACGACCAGGCGCGCCACGACGCGGAGGCGAGCCTGGAGCGGACCGTGGCCGCGCTCGCAGAGGTCGGCGTAGCCGCCCGGGGCGAGGTCGGCTCGGACGATCCGATCCAGGCGGCCGACGACGCGCTCCGCGAGTTCCCGGCCGACGAGATCGTCTTCGCCACCCACCCCGACGACCAGGCGAACTGGAAGGAGCGGGGCGTCGTCGAGATCGCGCGCGAGCGCTACGGCCTGCCCGTCGCCCACGTCGCCGTCGATCCCGACTGAGAAAGGAGCTCCCTTGGCCCTCAAGCACCCGAAGGCGGCCGCAGGTCCCATGACGGACCTGGCGCCGTCGCACATCTTCACGATGGTGCGGGACCGCATCCCGCGCCACCGGCTGCCCGAGCACGAGCTGCCGCCCGACGTCGCGTTCCAGATCATCCACGACGAGCTGATGCTCGACGGCAACGCCCGCATGAACCTGGCCACGTTCGTCACCACCTGGATGGAGCCGCAGGCCGAGAAGCTCATGGCCGAGTGCTTCGACAAGAACATGATCGACAAGGACGAGTACCCGCAGACCGCGGAGCTCGAGGCGCGCTGCGTCAGCATCCTCAGCCACCTCTGGAACGCCCCGGACGTCGCCGAGGCGACGGGCTGCTCGACCACCGGGTCGAGCGAGGCGGCCATGCTCGGCGGCCTCGCCCTCAAGCGGCGCTGGCAGGAGCGGCGCCGGGCCGACGGGAAGTCCTCCGACAAACCGAACATGGTCATGGGCATCAACGTCCAGGTCTGCTGGGAGAAGTTCGCCAACTACTGGGACGTCGAGATGCGCCTCGTCCCCATGGAAGGGGACCGGCTGCACCTCGGCGCCGAGGAGGCGGTCGCGCTCTGCGACGAGAACACGATCGGCGTCATCCCCGTGCTCGGGTCGACGTTCGACGGGTCGTACGAGCCGGTGGCCGACATCTGCGCGGCGCTCGACGACCTGCAGGAGCGGACGGGCCTCGACGTCCCCGTCCACGTCGACGGTGCCTCCGGCGGGTTCATCGCGCCGTTCCTCGACCCCGACCTCCTCTGGGACTTCCGCCTGCCTCGCGTCGCCTCGATCAACGCGTCCGGGCACAAGTACGGGCTCGTGTACCCCGGCGTCGGCTGGGCGATCTGGCGCGACTCCGCGTCCCTGCCCGAGGACCTGATCTTCTGGGTCAACTACCTGGGCGACAACATGCCGACGTTCGCGCTCAACTTCTCCCGCCCGGGCGCGCAGGTGGTCGCGCAGTACTACAACTTCCTCCGCCTCGGCTTCGACGGGTACCGCGCGGTGCAGGGCTACGCCCGCGAGGTGGCCACGAGCCTGTCGGCGCGGATCGCCGAGCTCGGCCCCTTCGAGCTCCTGACGGAGGGTGACGAGCTCCCCGTCTTCGCCTTCACGCTGAAGGACGGGATCGACAACTACACGGTCTTCGACGTCTCCAACGCGCTCCGCGAGCGGGGCTGGCTGCTGCCCGCCTACACCTTCCCGAAGAACCGGGAGGACATCGCCGCTCTCCGCGTCGTCGTGAAGCGCGGGTTCAGCCACGACATGGCCGACCTCCTCGTGGCGGACATCGAGCGCCAGCTCCCTCGCCTCCAGAACCAGCCGGAGCCGGTCAACGACGCGAGCACGGCGACGAGCTTCCACCACTGACCACGTCACGGTGGCGTGGGTGACACGGCGTCCCGAGTCCTCCTCTTCGCCCTCGTCGCGGCGGCGAGCCCCGTTGCCCTCCTGGCCACGCTCGCCGTCCTCACCAGCCGGCACGGGCGGAGGAACGGAATCGCGTACCTCGCCGGCTTCCTCGCCGGGCAGACCATCGCCTTCGTCACGGCAGTCCTCGTCGGCTCGGCCGCCTCGACCGACCACGAGGAGAACGACGAGCTGGCGGCCGTGCTGGAGCTTGCGTTCGGGCTCCTGCTCCTCGTGCTCGCCTGGCCCGAGCGGCGCCGCCGGTCCGAGCCCGCCGGGCAGGGACGGATGAAGAGCCTGATCGAGCGGCTGCGGGGCCTGCGGGCCTGGACGGCGTTCGCGGTGGGGATCCTGCTCGGCGTCGGCGGCGTCAAGCGGCTCAGCATCACGATCGTCGCGGGCGCGTCGGTCGGCTTCGCGGGGCTCGCCCCTGCCGAGGAGGTCGCGCTCGGAGCCCTCTACGTGCTCGTCGCGGGCGTCCTCGTGTGGGCCCCGGTCGGCGCGTACCTGGTCGCCGGAGAGCGGGCCGATCGGTGGATGCTGAGGGCGGAGGGCTGGTTGACCGCGAACGGGCGCCGGCTCGCGTTCTTCTCGACTGCGTTCTTCGGGTTCCTCCTCACGAGCGACGCGCTCATCCGTCTCGTTTGATGGCGTAGGGTTGGGCGGCTCTGGACGAGATCGCCGCCATCCTCGCCGTCGTCGCCGCGATCTGCTTCGCGCTCGCGGCGACGCTCTGGCAGCGCGCGTCGCTGGCGCTCGGGCTCTCGCCGGGGCAGCCGCAGGCGTTCGCCCGGCTCCTCGGAAGCAGGGTCTGGCTGCTCGGCCTGGCGGCGCAGACCGCCGGCGTCCTCCTGCAGGCGGCCGCGCTCGACCGCGGCCGCGTGGCCGTGATACAGCCGCTGCTCGTCACCGCCGTCGTCTGGGCGATGCCGCTCGGCTACTTCCTCACCGGCCAGGTGATCACCCGCCGCCACGTCCTCGGCGCGGCGCTCGTCGTCGCCGGGCTGGCGGTGTTCGCCAGCTTCGGCGACCCGGCCGCGGGCGTCGACGACGCGCCCGCGTCCGACTGGGCCATGGCCTTCCTCGTCCTCGGCGCGACCTGCGTCGGCCTGCTCCTCTTCTCGCGGCGCGGCGGCTCGGACTCGAAGGCCGCGGTCTTCGGGGCGGTCGCGGGGATCCTCTACGGCATTTCCGCGACGCTGATGAAGCCGGTGGTGGAGAACCTGCACGCGGAGGGCGCCGTGGCCGTGCTGGAGAGCTGGGAGCTGTGGGTGATGGCGATCGGCGGGCTCGTCGGCTTCTACGTCCAGCAGCTGTCGCTGGCCACGGGCAAGCTCGTCACCTCGGTCGCGACCGTCTCGGTGGTGAACCCGGTCGTCAGCGTCCTCCTCGGCGCGCTCGTCCTCCAGGAGCGGCTCGACCGCGATCCGCGCTGGCACGCGGTCGTCGCCGTCGGCGCGCTCGCGGTGGCGCTGCTCGGCGCGATCGTGGCCGCCTCGGCCTCGGAGGGCGAGAAGGAGCGGGAGGCGGCTCAGCCCGCCGTCGCGGCCTGAGAGCTGCCCGTCCCTTCGGCTCCATCCGACCGGGATGATGCGGATCGGTCATGCTGCCGGGAGCCTGACAGCCAGCGAGGCGCTCCGCCCGGACGCGGAGAACCTGGAAATGCCAGCCAGCGCGAAGCCCAGCGATGAGTCCCCGCGGCCCCGGGTGGTCGTGCTCGGCGGCGGCTTCGGAGGC
>DASPGT010000069.1:0-9865 GCA_035620475.1 Gaiellaceae bacterium
TGCGGCCGCCGCCGCGCCGTTCGCTGCAGGCGCGCCGCCGCACCGGCCGACCGTCTACCCGGTCGCCGTCCGCGGCGAGCTCGATGCCGGGCTCAGCCGCTGGCTCTGGCTCGTCAAGTGGCTGCTCGTGATCCCGCACTACATCGTCCTCCTGTTCCTCTGGATCGCCTTCTGGGTCCTGTCGATCGTCGCGTTCTTCGCCATCCTCTTCACGGGCCGCTACCCGCGCGGGATCTTCGACTTCAACCTGGGCGTCCTGCGCTGGACGTGGCGGGTCCACTTCTACTCGTACTGGGCGCTCGGCACCGACCGTTACCCGCCCTTCACGCTGGCGGAGGTCGAGGACTACCCGGCCACGCTGCACGTCGACTACCCGGAGAAGCTCTCGCACTGGCTCCCGCTCGTGAAGTGGCTCCTCGCCATCCCCCACCTCATCCTGGTCGGGATCTTCGTCGGCGGGTGGGGCTGGGGGTGGGACTGGGCGAGCGACAACAACGTCTGGGGAATCGGGTTCGCCGGGCTCGTCGGAATCCTGGTCGTCATCGCCGGCTTCGTCCTGCTCTTCACGGACAGCTATCCGCGCTCGCTCTTCGACTTCGTCCTCGGCCTCGACCGCTGGGTCTGGCGGGTGGCCGCCTACGTGAGCCTCATGCGCGACGAGTACCCGCCCTTCCGCCTGGACATGGGTCCGACCGAGCCCGACGAGCCAGGTGAGCCGGTGGAGCCCGCCGCGCCGGCGGAGACTCCTCCGCCGGCGTCGTAGCGAGCGTCAGGCAGGCGTCTCCGCCGGCGCCTTGGCGGCCTTGACGACGAGCACCGGCCGCTCCGCGCGCCTGAGCACGCCGTGCGAGATGCTGCCGAGGAGCGCTGTGGTGACGGCGCCGCGGCCGCGCGACCCGATGACGATCAGGTCGGCGTTCTTCTCGTCCGCGAGAGCGACGATGGATTCGACGGTCTCTCCGGAGATGCGCTCGAGCGCATAGGAGACACCGGCCTCCTCCGCAGCGTCCGCGGCCTCCTTGAGCGCGAGCTCGGAGTCGTCGATCTCCTCCCGGTGCGCGATCGCGTGCATGCCGGGGCGCCCGCCCTGAAACTCGGTCGGATCCGTGACGTGCACGAAGGTGACGTCGGCGCCCTGCTCCTTGGCGAGCTCGAGGCCGACCTCGATCGCGTCGTGGGACGAGGGCGAGCCGTCGGTTGCGATCAGGATCTGCTGCATGGATGCCTCCTTTGGCTGGCTCGGCACGAACCGTACGGCCCTGGAGGCCCACAGCCATCGGGGATTCCCCCCGTCGTTCCCTGCGGCGTATTGCGGATAATGGCGCCCGTGCGCTCGGAGGAACGGGAATCGTCGTTCCAGGGGCTGGTCGAAGCCGGGATCGCGCTCAGCTCGGAGCTGACGCTCGAAGCCCTCCTCCAGCGCCTGGTCGAGACGGCTGCGGAGCTGACAGGCGCTCGCTACGCGGCCCTGGGCGTGATCGACGCGACCGGCAGGGAGCTCGAGCGCTTCATCACCCACGGCGTCGACCCGGAGACGCACGCGGCGATCGGCGACCTGCCGCGAGGGCGCGGCATCCTCGGCGTGCTCATCCGCGACGCCCGCCCCCTCCGGCTCCGCGACATCGCAGACGACGAGCGCTCGGTCGGCTTCCCGCCGCACCATCCACCGATGAAGACGTTCCTCGGCGTGCCGGTCCTCCTCCGGGGCATGGCCTACGGCAACCTGTACCTGACCGAGAAGGCGGGCGGCGCCGGCTTCACCGACGAGGACGAGGAGGTCGTCACGCTCCTGGCCTCCCAGGCGGCCGTCGCCATCGAGAACGCGCGCCTCTACCAGTCGAGCCGGGAGTGGGCGCGGCAGCTCGAGTCCCTCGACGAGATCACGAGCGCGATGCTCACGGAGATCGAGCCGACGCGGCTGCTCAACCTCGTCGTCGACCGCGCGACGGCTCTCCTCGACGCCCGCCTCGTCGCCGTGCTCGTCGGCGCGGACGACGGCTCGCTCGAGATCGCTTCGGCCCAGGGCGAGGGGGCCGAGGAGCTCGTCGGCCTGCGCCTCTCCGGCGGGCGTTCGCGCAGCGGCCGAGTCTTCCACGAGGGCACGCCGGTGCGCATCGACTCGGTGCTCGACGACCCCGAGGCGGATCCGGAGCTGATGCGCCGCGTCGGCGCGCGGGCCGGACTGTGGGCGCCGCTCGTCGCCCGCGGCGAGGTGATCGGCGTCCTCCTGGCGCTTGACCGGCGGAAGCCTGACCCGCGCTTCACCGACGCCGACCTCCGGCTCGCCCAGCGGTTCGCGTCCCGCGCGGCGGTCTCGGTCGACCTCTCCCACCGAGTCGCCCGCGCCACGGTGCGCCGCATCGTCGACGGCCAGGAGCAGGAGCGGCGGCGGCTCTCCCGCGAGCTCCACGACGAGACCGGGCAGGCGCTCACCTCGATCCTGCTCGGCCTCAAGGCGATCGACGACGCACAGGGCACGGACGCGTTTCCCACCGCGCTCGCCGAGCTCCGCGAGCTCGCAGTGGCCACGCTGCAGGACGTCCGCCGCCTGGCGGTCGAGCTACGGCCCAAGGCGCTCGACGACTTCGGCCTCGTCCCGGCGCTCGAGCGCCTGGCGCACACGTTCGCCGAGCAGACCGGCATTCAGGCCCACCTCGAGTCGCGTCTCCCCGACACCCGGCTCCCGAGCGACGTCGAGACGGTGCTCTACCGCGTCGTGCAGGAGGCGCTGACGAACGTCGTCAAGCACGCGCAGGCCGAGCACGTCAGCATCCTCCTGCATCCGAAGCCGGGTAAGGTCGCCGTCATGATCGAGGACGACGGCCGCGGGTTCGCGACCGACGGCGATACCGGCGACGGCATCGGCCTCGTCGGCATGCGCGAGCGGGTCGCGCTCGTCGGCGGCCGCCTCGAGGTGGAGTCGGGCGAGGGCGGGACGACGATCGTCGTCGAGGTACCGGCGGAGTGAGCGTCAAGATCCTGATCGTCGACGACCACGCGGTCGTGCGCACTGGCCTGCGCCTCCTCCTCGACGCCGAGAAGGGACTGGAGACGGTCGCCGAGGCGGGCACGGCGCGGGACGCGATCTTCGAGGCGCGCAGGCACAAGCCGGACGTGATCCTCATGGACGTCGGCCTGCCCGACCGGAGCGGGATCGAGGTCACGCCCGAGGTCCTCAAGGAGGCGCCGAAGGCGAAGGTGCTGATCCTCTCGATGGAGGACGACCCGAGCTACGTCCGCGAGGCGTTCTCGGCCGGCGCGTCCGGCTACGTGCTCAAGGAGGCGGCGGACAACGAGCTCGTTACCGCGCTCAGGCAGGTAGCGGCGGGCGAGCGCTACGTCCACCCCGCGCTCGGCGCGCGCATGGCAACCGCCGATGCGGAGGCCGCGGCGCGCGCCGACGCCGACCCGCTCTCGGACCGCGAGCGCGAGGTGCTGCGGCTCCTCGCGCTCGGCCACACGAACCAGGAGATCGCCCAGATGCTCTTCATCTCGGTCCGCACGGCCGAGACGCACCGGGCCCACATCATGCAGAAGCTCCGCCTCACCACCCGGGCCGAGCTCGTCCGCTACGCGCTCGCGCAAGGTCTATTGGAGGACTGACCCCGGGCCTGTCGGCCCGTAGGCGAGGCCGGCGTGCTCCGCGAGGTACGGCCCGAGGTGGCGGGCGGCGATCTTCCCGGCAGGCCACCAGAGCGGCTCGTCGGCCGCCTGGGAGTGCGGGCCGCGCCCGGCGCCGCGGCCGAGCTCCGTCCGGAGGTAGAGCGGCGAGCGGTCGAGCACGAGCCCGCGCAGCACGGGCTCGAACGGCTTCGGGACGACGGCGGATCCTGCCGCGGCGGCAATCGCCTCCGCGGCGACGTCCGCCTGCTGCGCGGCGAGGCCGCCCTGCTTGACCGGGAACGTGGTCGCGTCCCCGGCCGCGTAGACGTCGTCCAGCCCCGGCACGCGGCAGACGGAGTCGACGTGGACGAAGTACTCGTCGTCCTGCGGCACGCCCGCGAGCGGGACGCCGCGGAGCCTCGGCAGGGTGAGGACGACGTCGGCAGGGACCGGCGCGCCGGGGACGACCCGGAGCTCGCCGTCGGCGCAGGCCTCCGGGTAGGCGCCGGTCACGAGCGCGATCCCGTGCTCCCGGAGCCGCCCGGCGATCGCTTCGCTCGCCTCGTGGCCCAGGAGGGCAAGCGGCGTCTCCTCCGGGGTGACCACCGTCAGCTCGACGTCGTGCAGCCCCGCCTGCCGCAGGTGCTCGGCGGTGAGCAGCGCCAGCTCGTAGAGCGGAAGCGGCCAGGTCACGCCGCCCGGAAGCGCGAAGACGACCCGGCGGACGAGCCCGCGGTCGAGGTCGTCGAGCACGCCCCTGACGAGCCGCACGTCCGCCTCGCCGCGGAAGGTCAGCGCGCCCGGCAGGGCCTCGCGCGGCCGCGCGCCGACCGCGATCAGGAGTGCGTCGTAGCCGAACGTGGCGTTCCGGCTCGTCCGCGCCCGGTGCGCGGCGGCGTCGACGCCCGCGAGGGCGCCGATGCTGTGCCGGGCTCCGCACCCGTGCGCGAGCGAGGCGAGGTCGAAGCGCAGAACGGTGCCGAGCCCGAACGGCTCCGCGACGGACAGCGGCCGGTAGAAGAAGTCGGCGTCGGGCGAGAGGAGCTCGACGTCGACGAGGTCGCCCGCGAGCTTCTCGAGCGCGACCATCGCCTCCAGGGCGGCGACGCCCCCGCCGGCGATGAGAACGTGGAGCCTGTCCGGACGTCCCGCCACGGAGCGCATGGTCGCCGCGGGCGGGCGCGCGGGCATCCGCGTCGGTCCGGAGCCCGCTGCGGGAAATCCGCAAGGAGGTTCGGGAGGCGCACCGATGCGACGGCGGCTCGAGGCCCCCAAGCTGAGCCGATGACCAACGGACGAGATCTCGGGCGCACGAGCTATGCGGTGATCTGGCGCAGCGGCGACGGGCCGGTGCGGCCGGGCAAGCTCGTCCTCGGCCCGAAGAGCTTCCACCTCGAGACGGGGAAGCCCGGCGGACGGATCTCCGCGGAGCGCATCCGCTACGCCGACCTCGCGTCGGTGGAGAAGGCGCCGCCGGCGGAGCGCCTGCATGGGCGACCCACGACGGTCGTCCGGCGGACGGAGCGGGAGCCGCTCTCGATCTCCGCGATGGACGGGCTGGGCTCCGCGCACGAGATCGTCGAACGGCTGGCGCGGTCGCTGCCCAGCCGGGGCGCGGCGTGAGCCGGCTCGTGCTCGTCGTCCCGCTGCGTCAGGGAAGCCTCGATCGCGTGCGCGAGCTGCTCGCGGAGGGCCCGCCGTTCGAGCTGGCCACCACCCGGCTCGAGCGGCACGAGGTCTACCTCACCGACCGCGAGGCGGTCTTCGTGTTCGAGGCGCCAGGCGAGGCGCCTCCGCTCCGGCTTCGCGCCGGAAATCCCGCCCTGCGCACTGCGGCCGCCGCCTGGCGCGAGTGCATGGAGGGCCGGCCGCGCAAGGCCGAGACCGCGTTCTCCTGGCTCAGAGAGACCTAGCCGCGAAGGGCCCGCAGCGCGTTCAGGATCACGGCGACGTCGACCGCCTCCTGGAGCAGCGCGCCGAAGACCGGCGGGATGTACCCGAGCGCCGCGAACGCCATCGCCACGAGGCTGAGCCCGATGCCGGCGATCACGCTCTCCCGCGCGATCTGGAGCGAGCGGCGGCCGATGCGGACGGCCTCGGCCACCCGCTCGACCCGGTCGACGAGGATGACGGCGTCGGCCGTCTCTGAGGCGACCGTCGCACCGGCCGCACCCATGGCGATGCCCACGTCGGCCGTGGCCAGCGCCGGGGCGTCGTTGACGCCGTCGCCGACCATCACCACCGGGCGGAGCGCCCCGTCGGCCTGGAGGGAGCGGACCAGCTCGAGCTTGTCCTCGGGGGACTGCTCGGCGTAGACGCGGTCGACGCCGACTTCGCGCCCGATCTCCTCGGCCACGGCCGCGCGGTCCCCCGTGGCGAGAGCGACATGACGGATCCCCGCGTCGCGAAGCCCGTCGACGAGGGCACGGGCGTCCGGCCGCAGGTGGTCGGCGAGCACGACGGCGGCGGCCAGCCGGCCGTCGACGCCGACGAGCACCTTCGCCTTGCCGGCGCCGTTCTCCGCGTCGAGCTCGACGACGGCCGCGCCGGGCACGTCCACGCCGCGGTGCCGGAGCCACGCGGCACTGCCCACCGCGACGCGGCGCCCGTCCACGATCCCCTCCGCGCCCTGGCCGGGCCCCTCCTCCACGTCCTCGGGGAAGCTGAGCGTGAGACCGCGCCCCTGGGCCGCGTGGACGAGCGCCTCGGCGAGCGAGTGCGCGGAGAGCTGGTCGAGCGAGGCCGCCAGCCGGAGCGCCTCCTCGGCCGGGGTGCCGTCGAAGACGACCAGGCGCTCGATCTCCGGCGTCCCCAGCGTCACCGTGCCGGTCTTGTCGAGCACGACCGTCTGCGCCTCGCCGAGCTGCTCGACGGCCGCGCCGCCCTTCACGATCACGCCCGCCCGCGCGGCGCGGGAGACGCCCGAGACGATGGCCACCGGGGCGGCGAGGATGAGCGGGCACGGCGTGGCCACGACGAGAACGGCGAGTGCCCGCACCGGGTCGCCGCTGAGGGCCCAGGCGAGACCGGCGACGACGACGGTCACGGGCAGGAAGAACGCGGCGTAGCGGTCGGCCATGCGGACGAAGGGCGCCTTCTGGCTCTCCGCCTGGCGGACGAGCCTGACGATGCCCGCGTACGCGCTCTCCGCGGCGGGCCGCGTGGCCCGGAGCTCGAAGGCCTCGCCGGCGTTCGCCGTCCCGCTCCGCACCGGGGCGCCGCGCCGGCAGGTGGCGGGCAGGGGCTCGCCCGTGAGCGCCGACTCGTCGATGACGGCCTCCTCGCTCGTCACGATCCCGTCGACCGGGAGGACCTCGCCGGCCCGGACGACGACGCGGTCGCCGACGGCGAGCGCCTCCACCGGCACCTCCTCGACCTCGTCGCCCACGCGCCGGTGCGCGATCCGGGGGGCCCGGGCGACGAGGGAGCTGAGCTCGCGGCGGGCGCGCCCCGCCGCGTAGTCCTCGAGAGCGTTCCCGCCGGCGAGCATGAGGCCGACGACGGCGCCGGCAAGGTACTCGCCGAGGACGAGCGCCGTGGCCATCGCGAGCAGGGCGATCGCGTCAACGCCGACGTCGCCGCGCAGCAGGGTCCGCGCCACCGACCACGTGAGGGGTACGAGGACGACGGCGGTCGCCACCGCCCAGACGGCGTCGCCGGCCTCCGGCTGCCCGGCGAGATGGAGAAGGCCGCCGGCGCCGATCGCGGCAAGGACGCCGGCGGCGAGCAGGCGGTTGCTCACGGCCGCCTGACGACGAGCACCGAGCAGTGCGCCTGGTGCGCCACCCGCTCGCTCACGCTCCCGAGCGCGCGGATGCCGGTCAGGCCGCGGCTGCCCACGACCAGCAGGTCGGCCTGCGCCGCTGCGGCCACGAGCGCGTCCACGGGGCTGCCGTCCTCGATGCGGACGTTCGTTGCGATCCCGTCCACGGCCGAGATGTCGAAGTCCTTGTCCCGCGCGGCGATCGGCCAGACCTCCACGCCGAGGCGCTCGCCGAGCGCGAAAGCGACCGCCGCCGCCTGCTCCGCCTCGGCTGACCCGTCCACGCCGACGAGGATCCGGCGCGGGAAACCCTCCTGCTTCGGCTCGCGGGCGACGAGAACCGAGCACGGGGCCGAGTGGAGGAGCGTCGTCGCGACGCTGCCGAGCGCGATCCCGACCGGCCGGGAGATCTCGTGCGAGCCGACGGCGACGAGCGTGGCGTCCACGGCTCGTGCCTCGTCGAGCAACACCTGGTCGGCGCGACCCTGGACGACGCGGAAGCTCGCGTCCGGGGCAACTGCTCTGGCCGACTCCAGAGCCTCCTCGGACTCGGCCTCGAGCTGGGCGGCCGCGGGGGTCGCGGCGAAGCCGGCCTGCGCCGTCGTCGCGAGCTCGAGCGCCGTGACGACGTCCAGGCTTCCCGCCGGGTCGCGCAGGCGCTCCCCCTGACGCACGGCCTCGAGGCTCGCCCCGGTCGAGTCGACGCCGGCGAGGACGCGCGCAAAGGCCGTCCGCCCGGGCGCCAGGTCGATCCTCGGCTCCGGCGGAGGAGCTGCGGGCCAGGCCGTCCCGGGCGGCTCGTTGCCGCTCACGTTGCTCTCCACGGTTCCTCCCTTCCGAGCAAGGACGCTCTCAGCGTGCCCGAACGCGCGTGCGGTGGAATCGGGGGCCGCGCGGAGGGAGATGCGGAGAAAGCCGCATTCGTCCGCATGGCGGAACTACCAGGTCTTCGGGCTCGCGGCCGGCGGCGGGCGGCGGACGCGCACGCGCGCGTCCACGGCAACGTAGCCCTCCGGGAGACCGACGACCGGGTTGAGGTCGAGCTCGGCGATCTCGGGCAGGTCCTCGCCGAGGCGCGAGAGCCGCGCGACGAGGTCGACGAGGGCGACCGTGTCGGCGCCCGGCCTCCCGCGGAAGCCCGCGACCAGCCGGCCGGCCTTCCCCCCCTCGACGAGCGCTCGCGCGTCGACGTCCGTGAGCGGGGCCAGGCGGAACCGCGCCTCGCCGATCAGCTCGGCGAGGACGCCGCCGGGACCGAAGGCGACGAGCGGGCCGAACACGGGATCCTGGACGAGCCCGGCGAGCAGCTCGACGCCGCCCGCGACCATCGTCTGGACGACGACCGGCCCGCCGATCCGCTCCGCGGCCGCGCGCACCTCGTCCGCGGTGCCGAGGTCGAGGGCGACGCCCCCGGTCTCGGTCTTGTGCGCGCCCGCCTCGGCGGTCTTGACGACGACCGGGAAGCCGAGCTCTTCCGCCGCCGCGACGGCCTCCCGGGGCCCGGCGGCCGACCGCTCGCCGACGAGGCGGACGCCGTAGGCCCCGAGCAGGAGGCGGATCTCCTCGGGCTCCAGCCAGAGGTCGTCGGCGCGCCCGAGCGCGGCGGTCGCAACCTCGGCGCCGGCCCGGCGGTCGATCCCCTCCACCGCCACCTCGGTGCCCACCGGCCGGCGCAGCCACGCCGAGCGGTCTGCCGCGCGGCCGAGCGCCCGCGCGGCGGACTCCGGGTACGCGAAGGAGCCCGGCTGAGGCTCCGCAGCCATCAGCACCGGGAGCACGGGCTTCGCCGCGCCGGCGGCCGCGCGCGCGACCGCGGCCGACACGTCCTCCACGCGCACGCGCGCGGCCGGGACGAAGATGACGACCAGCGCGTCCACCCCGGGGTCGGCGAGGAGCACGGGCAGCGCCCGCTCGTAGAGCTCGGCCGTGGCCGAACCGAGCATGTCCACCGGGTTCGCGGTGCTGGCCTCGGGCGGGAGCACCGCCGCGAGAGCGGCCCGCGTCTCCTCCGCGAGCGCCGGCAGATCGAGGCCGGCGGCGTCGCAGGCGTCGGCGCAGAGGATCCCGAGCCCGCCGGCGTTCGTGAGGACGGCGACCCCGGGGCCGCGCGGCAGCGGCTGGGTGGAGAGGAGCGCGGCCACGTCGACGAGCTCCTCGAAGGAGCCGCTGCGGATCACGCCCGCCTGGCGGAAGAGCGCCGCCACCGCCGCCTCGGAGCCGGCGAGCGCGGCCGTGTGCGAGCTGGCGGCGCGCGAGCCCGCGCGCGTGACGCCGCTCTTCATCGCCAGGATCGGCTTCGTCCGGGCCACGCGCCGCGCGATCCGCCCGAACCGGCGAGGGTTGCCGAAGGACTCGAGATAGAGGAGCACGAGGCCCGTGCCGGGGTCGTCCTCCCACCACTCGAGGAGGTCGTTCGAGGAGACGTCCGCCTTGTTCCCGACCGAGACGAAGGCGGAGAAGCCGAGACCGCGCGCCCGCGCCTGCTCGAGGAGCGCCAGC
>DASPGT010000070.1:0-10104 GCA_035620475.1 Gaiellaceae bacterium
GGGTACTCGCGCGAATAGCCCCAGCCGCCGAGCGTCTGCACGGCCGCCCACGTGCACCACATGGCCGTCTCCGAGGCGAACAGCTTCGCCATCGCCGCCTCCATGGGCACGCTCTCGCCCGCGTCGATCCTGCGGGCGGCCCTGTGGACGAGGAGGCGCGCCGCGTCGACCCGCGTGGCCATGTCCGCGAGGCGGAAGGCGACCGCCTGGTGCTCGGCGATCGGCTTGCCGAACTGCTCGCGCGACTTCGCGTACTCGATGGCGTACTCGAGCGCAGCGCGCGCGATCCCGGTGGCCGAGGCACCGAGCGTGATCCGGGAGCGATCGAAGGTGCGCATGAGCCCGTAGAAGCCCTGGCCCTCGTCGCCGAGGCGGCGATCCTCGGGGAGCTCGGCGTCCTCGAGGAACATCTCCGTGTTCACGATCGCGCGCTGGCCCATCTTCCGCATCGGCTCGCCGAAAGTGACGCCGGGATCCCCCTTCTCGACCACGAAGGCGGTGATCCCGCGGGAGCGCGAGCCGGGCTCGACCGTGGCGAAGACGACGTAGTAGTCGGCCAGGCCGCCGTTCGAGATCCACGTCTTCTGGCCGCGGAGCACGTAGCCGGCGTCCGTGCGCGTCGCGGTCGTCGAGATCGAGGCCGCGTCGGAGCCCGCCCCCGGCTCCGTGGTCGCCAGGGCCGTCAGCGGCGGCCGCTCCCCCGCGATCGGCTCGAGCCAGCGGCGCTGCTGCTCCGCCGTCCCCAGCTCGACGACCGGCTCCGCGAAGAAGCCGCCGGACGTGATCAGGTTGCCGATCCCCGCGCAGCCGCGGCAGAGCTCCTCCTGGACGACGACACCGGTGACGCAGTCCGTCAGCCCGCCCCCGCCGACCTCCGCCGGGAGCATGAACGAGGTGAGACCGAGCGCCGCGGCCTTGTACCAGACCTCCCAGGGCGTCTCCGTGTCCGCCTCGTCCACCTCGGCCGCGACCGGCCGGATCTCGCGCTCGGCGAACTCCCGGCAGACGTCCCGGATCTCGCGCTGCTCAGGGGTCAGCCCGAAGGGCTCGAAGGCCGTCTCGCTCACCGCCGAATCCTCGCAGATGCGCCCGGTCCGGGGCCTCGCCCAGCCGCGTGAAGCGGTAGCCTCACGCCGATGGTGCCGAAGTCGGCCGCGGTCGTGATCGTCGGTGGCGGCGCCATGGGCGCGAGCGTCGCGTACCACCTGGCCAAGCGCGGCGTGAAGGACGTCGTGCTGCTCGAGCGGGAGACGCTCGGAAGCGGCTCGACGAGCAAGTCCGCCGGCGGCATCCGGGCGCAGTTCGCGGACGAGCTGAACGTGCGCATCGCGCTCCGCTCCATGGCCGAGTTCCAGGCCCTCGACCGCGTCAGCGGCATCGACTACGAGCGCAACGGCTACCTCTTCCTGCTCACGAACGAGGTCGACGTCGAGAACTTCCGGCACGCGCTCGCGCTCCAGCAGAACCTGGGCGTCCCCTCGCAGCTGATCTCGCCGGACGACGTCAAGTCGCTGCTCCCGGCGCTGGAGACCTCCGATCTCCTGGCGGCCGCCTGGTGCCCGATCGACGGGCATGCCTCGCCGGAGTCAGTCGTCCAGGCCTACGCCGGCGCCGCCGCCGCGCAGGGCGTGCAGATCCTGCAGGGAACCTCACTGGAGCGGATCGCCGTGCTCGGGGACAAGATCGTCAGCGTCGAGACCTCGGCCGGCCGGATCCGCACCGACACCGTCATCTGCGCGGCCGGCGTCTGGTCGCGGGACGTCGGCAACCTCGCGGGGCTCGACATCCCCGTGCGCGGCGAGGCCCGCTGGATGCACTTCACGCCGGAGGACGGCGGCCTCCCGGAGGTGCTGCCGCTGACCGTCGACTTCGCCACCGGCTTCTACTTCCACCGCGAGGGCGCGGGGCTCGTCTTCGGCGGCCGCGAGCCGACCATCGAGGGCGTCGCGAGCCACGGCACGCGCCGCCTTCCCGTGCTCGCCGAGCTGCCGATCCAGTCCTCCTGGTGGGGCTTCTACGAGATGAGCCCCGACCACAACGCGATCGTCGGCGAGGTCGCCCAGCCGCGGCGGTTCCTCTACGCGACCGGGTTCTCCGGCCACGGCTTCCAGCAGGCGCCCGCCGTCGGCGAGCACCTGGCCGAGCTTGTCGCCGGCGTCGAGCCGACCCTCGACCTCTCGCCGCTCTCCCTCGACCGCTTCGAGCGCGGCGGCGAGCGGCACGAGCGGTTCGTCGTGTGAGGCTGTTCGTCCTCGCCAGGCACGGCGAGTCCGAGCTGAATATCGCGCGCCGCGTGAACGGCGACCCGGGAGTCCCGGTGGCGCTCACCGAGCGCGGCCGCGAGGAGGCCCGCGAGCTGGGCGAGCAGATGGCGCACCTCCCGCTGGACGGCTGTGTCCACACCCGCTTCCCGCGAACCCTGGAGACCGCGGCGATCGCGCTCGAAGGCCGCGACGAGGTTCCGCTCACCGTCGAGCCGCTCCTCGACGACATCGACATCGGCGAGCTCGAAGGCGAACGGCTCGAGGTCTACCGGGAGTGGAAGCACGGACACGGCCGCAGCGAACCCTTCCCCGGCGGCGAGAGCCTCGACGACGCCGCGCGGCGGTACGCGGCGGCATTCGGCCGCCTCCTGGGCTCGCCCTGGCAGACCGTGCTCGTCGTCTGCCACGAGATCCCGGTGCGCTACGCCCTCAACGGGGCAGCCGGTTCCGACTCCCTGGACGGGCCGGCCCACGAGATCGCGAACGCCGTGCCCTACCTCTTCGACGAGGAGCGCCTGGCGCGCGCCGTGCGCGGGATCGAGCGCCTGACCGCGTTAGACTGACGCCCTAGAGACCGGGGAGCCGCTTCCTAGCGGCTGAGAGGGGGCTCGAGAGCCCCGACCCGCCGAACCTGATCTGGGTAATGCCAGCGAAGGGAGGCACGATGGCACCGATCGAGCGAAGCTGGGGCGTCACGCCCGTCCCGGACCGCCTGCGCACGCTCTCGGGCGTCGACGTGGGGCTCCTCTGGGGCAATCTCGGGATCAGCCTGCTCGTCCTCTTCACGGGGACGTTCCTCGCCGGCCTCGGGCTGCAGCGGGCGCTGCTCGCCACCCTGGTCGGCGCGGTGCTCGGCTGCGCGCTGCTCGGGCTCGCGGGCCTGATCGGCTTCGAGCGGCGTGTGCCGGGCATGGTGCTCCTGCGCGACCCGCTCGGCGAGCGAGGCTCGTATGCGCCCACGGCCCTGAACATCGCACAGAACCTGGGCTGGGCGGTCTTCGAGCTCTACGTCATGTCACTGGCCGCAGCGGCTCTCTCGGAGCGCGTCTTCGGCTTCGAGGGACGCTGGCTCTGGGTGCTCGTCTTCGCCGCCTTGACCGCGTGGCTCGCCCTCTCCGGGCCCATCTCGTTCGTGCGCCGCTGGGTGCGCCGCTTCGCCGTCTGGGTGGTCGCCGCCTCCATGGCGTACCTCGTCTGGTGGGCGCTCGACCGCGCCGACTTCGGGGCGCTCTGGTCCGCGGGCGGCGAGGGAGGCATCCGCTTCTTCCAGGGGGTCGACCTGACGGTGGCGATGGCGGCGTCGTGGCTCCCGCTCACCGCGGACTACACCCGCTTCTCCCGCAGCCGCCGGGCGGCCTTCTGGGGAACCGGGGTGGGCTACCTCGTGCCCCTCGTGCTCCTCTTCGCGCTCGGTGCGCTCCTCGCGCTCTCGCAGGGCCTCGCGGAGCCGACGACGATCTTCACCGCCATCGCCGCCGGCGGCGCCGGCAGCGCGATCGCGCTCCTGGCGCTGACCGTGGACGAGGCGGACGAGCCGTTCGCCAACGTCTACTCGGCCGCCGTCTCGATCCAGAACCTTCTGCCGGCGGTCTCGCAGCGGCTCCTCATCGGGCTGGTCGCCACGACCGCCACCGTCGGCGCGCTCTTCGTCGACATCATCGCCTACGAGACGTTCCTCCTCCTGCTCGGCTCCTTCTTCGTCCCGCTGTTCGGCGTGCTGGCGGCGGACTTCCTGCTCGGCGCGGGGCCGCCGGTCTCGGTGCGCTGGAGCGGCCTGGGTGCCTGGGCGGCCGGCTTCGTGCTCTACCAGTGGATGCAGCCCACGGGGCCGGGATGGTGGACGGACCTGGCGGCTGACGTCCCGGGGGCCGGCGAGGCGACGATCGGGGCGTCGCTCCCGGCGTTTGCCCTCGCCTTCGCCCTCTATGCAGGCGTACGCTCCGCGCATGCGCCGCTTGGGCGTCGTCGGGCTCGTTACGCTGGATCGGATTGACGGAGGGCTCCCCCGTCTCGGCGGGGTGCCGGTCTACGCGGCGCGCGCTCTCCGCCTGCTCGGGCAGCCGGCCGTCGTCGCGACCAAGCTCGCCGACGAGGACCGGGCCCGGCTCGCGGGCCTCGGCCTGCCGGTGGTCGCGCAGAGCGCGGGCGCCACGATGGGCTTCCGCATCGAGAACGACGGCGACGGGCGCCACATGGAGATCGACGAGCTGGGCGAGCCGTTCACCGAGGAGGACGCGCGCGGCTGGCTCGGCCGCGTCCTCGCGGACGCCGACTGGATCCACGCGGGCGCGCTGACGCGCGCGGACTTCCCGGCGGCGACGCTCGCGCGCCTCGCGCGCGGCCGCCAGCTGAGCCTCGACGGACAGGGCCTCGTCCGCCGAGCCGAGCCGGGCGAGCTCGTCCTCGACGGCGACTACGACCCCGAGGTCCTCCGCCACGTCTCCCTGCTCAAGCTCGCGCGGGACGAGCTCGACGCGCTCGGACTCGAGCTCACGGAGCGCTCGCTCGGGTCGCTCGGCGTCCGCGAGGTGGTCGTGACCCTGGGCGGCGGCGGCGCGGTCGTCTACGCGGACGGCCTCGCCGAGCACATCCCCACGATCCCCCTCGAGGGCGTCGACCCGACCGGCGCGGGCGACTCCTGGACGACCGCCTACCTCTGCTACCGGCGGCAGCGGCACGCGCCCGTGTCCGCGGCGCGGCTCGCGAACGGCGCCGTCGGTGCAATGCTGGGGCGGTGACCCGCCCGCCGATCGTCATCGCCGGGTGCGAGGACGGGACGTACCTCGTCGAGGTCGGCGCGACCGCGGAGGAGGACCTGCTCGCGGGGCGCCAGGAGGGCGCCGCCGTCGAGCGCGAGCGCCCGCTCGAGCTGGTGCCGTCCTGGGCCGCCCCGCACGCCCTCGACGTCGGCGCGGTCGGCTCGACGGTCGTCCTCCTCCTCGACCGCCGCCCGCCGCTCCTCGTCTCCCACGACATGGGCACGACGTGGGACGAGCGCGGAGCGGGCCTCCCCCCGGGGCGGGCCATCGCCCTCCGCGAGAACCCGGATCACATCCTCTACGGAGGGCGCAACCGCCTGTACGTCTCCGGCGACGGCGGCCGCTTCTGGCGCGCGCTCGCCGTCGAGCTCCCCGAGATCCGGGACGTCGCCTGGGGTTGAGGCCAGGTCCCCTCCGGCCACGGCCAGGGTCTGACCCCGGGACGTGGCCCTAAAGGCTGAACTCGCCGCGGGCGACGACGACGGCCGAGCCGCCGCACTCGACGCGGTCGATGCGGTCGCCGGCTCCGTCCACACGGACGTAGAGCGTGCTCGGGCGGCCGATCTCGACGCCCTGCGTGATCACGAGCTGCTCGCCGTACGGGGCGAGCCCGTGGCGGGCGAGGTGGACGCCCAGGGGGCCGGCGGCGGAGCCCGTGGCGGGGTCCTCGGGGACGCCGTCGCCGGGCGCGAACATGCGCGTCTTCCAGCGCAGGCCCGAGCCCGCGAAGCAGTTGACCCCGACAATGCCCGTCAGCCGCAGGAGCGCCTGGTAGTCGGGCGTGAGCGCGGCCACCCCGTCCTCGCTCGGCAAGGCGACGTAGACGTGCCGGATCCCGAGGTCGTAGAGCTCGACCGGCAGCTCGGAGCGCTCGAGACCGAGCGCCGCGAGGAGCTCCGCCTCGCGCTCGAACGGCTCCCAGCGCGGGATCGGCTGCTCCATCCGCCCGAAGACGATACGCCCCGACTCGTCGCGGTCGAGCGCGATCGGCACGACGCCCTGGCCGGTCTCCAGCCGGATCTCGGGCAGCTGCAGCGGCCCGGCGAGGATGAACGCGGTACCCAGCACGGGATGACCGGCGAACGGCAGCTCCGAGGTCGGCGTGAAGATCCGGATCCGCGCGTGCCCCTCACCCTCCGGCGTGTAGACGAACACCGTTTCCGAGAACCCGATCTCCTTCGCGAGCGGCTGGAGCTTGCCCTCAGGGATCTCGCGGGCGTCTGTGAACACCGCAAGCTGATTGCCTTGGAGCGGGGTGTCCGTGAAGACGTCCGCGACGACGAAGCGGTAAGTGGACACGCTGCGACTCTAGCGGAGGGGTGGGGAGGGTTCTTCTACTCGCCGGCCCCTGACGACGTCGGAGAAGCTTCGGGAACGGATTGCCCGCACGAGCGCAACGACGACGAGCGCAGGCGCTCGCTAGGTCTTCCCGAAGTTCATGCTCTCTCCCTTGTGAGCCCGGGCGGCTCCGTTGGCCGCTCCCCGCGGACCTACCCCGGCAAGGCCTCGACGCGCCGGAAGTGGACCACGTCCTCGCTGCCGTGATTCTGGAGCCCGACGTGGCCGAGCCCGAGGTCGGCCCGCGCCGGATCCGTGGACGTGAACCGGTTGACGACGACACCGTTCAGAGAGATGACGATCTCCGGCGGCGCGATGCGGATCTCGAACGTGTTCCAGCCTTCGTTGGCCGCCTCGGCGACCGCGTCGGCGTCCGCCGCCTGGAGCCCGTAGATCGCCCCGGTCGTCCAGCCGGCCTCGTCGGCCGGGTCGATCTGCACCTCGTAGCCCCGCTCCACGGCCACGAACGGGTCCGCGCCCGGAGGCGGGAACCCGACGAAGACGCCGGAGTTCGAGTCGCCCTCGGTGCGCCACTCCACGCGGACGGTCGCCGGCGCCTGCACCGCCGCGTCCTCGTACCAGAGGAGCCCGAGCCCGCCCTCGGTCCGCAGGGTGCAGTCCTCCTGGAGCGCGAGCGAGCCGGGCCCCGCGTGCGCCCAGCGTGCCAGGCTCTCGTCCGTGCCGTCGAAGAGGAGCTCCGCCCCCTCGGACGAGGGCTGGAGCGCCTCGCAGCCGCCGTCGCCGCCGCCCGAGCAGGACGCGACGAGGACGGCGACGGCGACGAGGACGAGCGCAGGGCGCACCTCACGACCGTAGCGGAGCCGAGCGCCGATATCGTGGCCCTCCGTGAGCGCGATCGCCGTCACGGACCTGCGCAAGGCCTACGGGCAGCGCGAGGTCCTCCACGGGCTCAGCTTCACGGTCGAGACCGGCGAGGTCTTCGCGCTCCTGGGGCCCAACGGCGCGGGCAAGACGACCACGGTCGAGATCCTCGAGGGCTACCGCCGGCGCGACGGGGGCGAGGTGCGCGTCCTCGGCGTGGATCCCGCGCGGGGCGGCCGCGACTTCAAAGCGCGGATCGGCATCGTCCTCCAGTCCTCCGCGGTCTACCACCTCCTCACCGTCAGCGAGATCGTGGAGCTCTTCGCCGGCTACTACCCCCGGCCGCGCCCGGCCGCCGAGGTGATCGAGCTCGTCGGCCTGGCGGAGCAGCGCGAGGCGCGCGTACGCACGCTCTCCGGCGGCCAGCTCCGCCGGCTCGACCTCGCCCTCGCCCTCGTCGGCGACCCGGAGCTCGTCTTCCTCGACGAGCCGACCACCGGCTTCGACCCGGCCGCCCGCCGGCAGGCGTGGGAGACGATCCGCGACCTGCGCTCCCTGGGAAAGAGCATCCTCCTGACGACGCACTACATGGAGGAGGCGCAGCGGCTCGCCGACCGGGTGGCGATTCTGCGCGGCGGGGAGATCGTCGGCACCGGCTCGCCGCAGGAGCTCCTCTCCGGCCACGCGGCGGTCGAGATTCGCTACCGCAGGGACGGTCAGGAGGTGGTGCTGGCGACGGAGGAGCCGACGCGGGTCCTCCACGAGCTGACGGCGCAGGCGCTCGCCGACGGCGTGGAGCTCGGCGGGCTCGAGGTGCACCGCCGCACGCTCGAGGACCTCTACCTCGAGCTCACGCGCGAGGAAGCCGAATGAGGCTCTTCCTGCACGAGCTCCGGGCGCAGCAGCTCCTCTTCTGGCGGAACCGGGAGGCGGCCTTCTTCAGCTTCCTCTTCCCAATCCTCCTGCTCCTCCTCATCGGCTCGGTCTACGGAGACGAGCCGATCGAGGGCGTCGACGCGGCGACCTACCTCCTCATCGGCCTCCTCGGCTACGGCGTCGCCGCGAACGCGTTCGCCGGGCTGGCGATCACGCTCGTCGTGCGCCGGGAGGCGGGCCTGCTGAAGCGCGTCCGCGGAACGCCGCTCGGCCCAGGCCGTTACCTCGTCGCCGTGATCGCGTCGACCGTCGTCGTGATCGTCCTCCAGGTCGTTGCCCAGCTCCTGATCGGTGTCTACGTGCTCGGCGCCGCCTGGCCGGAGCGGATCCCGGCGTTCGCCGCCGCCATCCTGCTCGGCGCGGCGGCATTCGCCGCGCTCGGCATCGCGATCACCACGGCCGTCCGGACGGCCGAGGGCTCCTCCGCCGTCGTCAACGCCGTCTACCTGCCCATGGCGTTCATCTCCGGCGTCTTCTTCTCCACCGAGGACATGCCGGCGTTCCTGGAGGCGATCTCGGAGGTGCTGCCGCTGACCTACTTCCTGGAGCTGATCCGGGCGAGCTTCCGGCCGGAGGAGCCGTTCGCCGGCCGGGCCGTCCTGGCCGTCACGCTCTGGGGCCTCCTGGGCCTCGTCGTCGCGCTCCGCCGTTTCCGCTGGGAGCCGAGGGAGGGCCTGGCCGAGTCGTGAGGCGCCGGGGGGGCCGGTCTCCCTGGATCTCCGGCCCCCGTACCCCCGGCGGCGCCTCCCCCCAGCCCTTGTCCTGCCGAGCTCCGCTTCCGCGGAAAAAGGCAAACGGGCAACGTCCTTTCTATCAGACCCCAGCCGACCCCGTGGAGCGGTGAGGGGCGCCGGGCGGGCGGCGCCCCTCCGCTCGGGCTGCTAGAGGACGAACTGGAGGTAGGCCGAGCGCGTCGTCCCGTCCGTGAAGGAGATCGAGAACTCCCGGCACGTGTCGGCGTACGCCCTCGTCGTCTTCCACGGGTAGTGGTAGCGGTCGGTGTAAGCCTGGTAGCCGAAGGCGTCCCAGTGCGGCGTCGCCGCCGGCTGGAACGGGCCGATCGGCGCCAGGGTGGCGCAGTCGACCTGTCGCGACTGCGGCTGTCCGGCCAGCACGTCGAGGCCGAAGTCGCCGCCCAGGCGGAACCAGAACGTCTGGATGCCGTTCGAGTGCGCCGCGTTCAGGACGGGCGGATCCTCGTAGGTCGAGAGGAAGCCGCTCCAGTCGAAGAGAACGGCCACCGTGAACGTCTCCACGGCGACGTTGCCGGCCGCGTCGGTCGCCGTGCAGGTCACCGTCGTGACCGTGCCCTTGGCGAACTCGGAGCCGGACTCGGGGTCGCACTCGACGACCGGGTTCGGATCGTTGTCGTCGGTCGCCGTCGCGACGTAGGAGACCGGCGTGGACGTGCCCTCCGTCGAGACGACGATGTCGTCCGGGACGGTGAGCTCGGGCGCGACCTCGTCGGGGATGCCCGCGGCGAGCGTCGACAGGTACCCGCCCGAGATCGGCAGCTCGATGTTGGACTGCTGCAGGTCGATCGTGACCGTCGCACCGAAGTTCGTGTTCGCCGCGGTCACGCCGCCGTAGGTGGCGACGATCGCGACGCCGATCCGGTGGCCGGCCGGGAACAGGTAGTCCTGCGGCATCAGCTCGAAGCTGAAGTCGTAGAACTGATCGGGGACGAGATCGGTCGGCGCGGTCAGGTCGGTGCGGTTCCGCGCGTCGTGGATCCCGCGGGAGACCCGCCACTGCGTCACGTTCGTGAGGATCTTCTGCGTGTTGATGTAGCACCCGTCGTCGTTCGCGCCCGACTCGCCGTAGCAGGTGCTCCCGGCGGCGTTCCCGACACCTTCGCTCGTGCGGCTGACGTTTGTCGCCGGCCCGTAGTCGACGAGCGCGGCGCCGAGCGACGTGCCCACCCGGTTCACGGAGGCGCGCAGGTTGATCACCGGCGTGCCCGTGAACTTGAGCGGCGCCGTGAG
>DASPGT010000071.1:0-41050 GCA_035620475.1 Gaiellaceae bacterium
GCCGCAGCCGCTGGGGCCGAGCAGCGAGAAGAACTCGCCCCGGACGAGCGTGAGTGAGAGGTCGTTGACTGCGGTGACCCCACGGAAGTTCTTCGAGACGTTCTCGAGCTGAACGACCGCATCGGGCGATGCGTTTAACCCCTTTTCAGCCACCGAGAGTGCGGGCGCGTCGTTGACCACCAAGCGTCCACCTCCAAGTCAGTATGAGGAAGAGAACCATCGATATTGCCGTAGCCGCCATCAACGTTGTCCCGAGCGCGTTAACGACCGGCGAGACCTGGAACCGGATCAAGCCGAAGATCAGCAGCGGGAGCGTGTTGGTCGATCCCTGGAGGAAGTACGACGTGACCACGTCGTCGAGGGAGAAGGTAAAGGCGAGAAGCGCGCCGGCGACGACCGCGGGCATGATCTCCGGGAGGGTGACGCGCCAGAGCGCCCGAAACGCCGTAGCACCCAGGTCTCGAGCCGCCTCTTCGGTCGCCGGATCGCGTGACGCCAGGCGCGCCGTGACGATCACCGTCACGTAAGCGCTGGTGAACACCGTGTGTCCGACCAGGATGCCGATGAAGCCGCGCGGGATGCCCGCGCGCACGAAGAAGATGAGCAGAGCGAGGGCCAGGACTAGCTCGGGGATCACGATGCGGGCGTAGGTCGTCCCAGTCAGAAAGCCACGCGTCCAGCGCCGGCCCCGTGCGAGGGCGAGGGCAGCCGCAGTGCCGAGAACGGCGGACGCAAGTGCCACCAGCCCGGCGATCAGCAGGCTGTTCTTGGCCGCCTCGATTGCCTGGTCGCTTCCCCACGCCTCCTCATACCAGCGCGTAGTGAAGCCCTGCCAATCGGTCCGGAAGGGGTTGTCGTTCACCGAGTTCAGGACAACGACTACGACGGGGGCGAAGAGGAACACGTACACGGCGAGGGCGTACGCGTACAGGAGCCAGGGTCTTCTCCGCACGGCTAGTCGAATGCCTGCCCGAGTCGCTCGCGTCCGACCAGTAGGCGGACCACGATGATGAACGCGAAAGCGATCAGAACGAGCGCAAGCGCTGCGGCGGCGCCCTCCGGCCAGGCGAAGCGCTCGAAGTTTACGGCGATGATATTGCCGACCATGTACGTCTTCGCTCCGCCGAGGATCTGCGGGATGACGTACTCCCCGAGGGCCGGGATCCAGACGATGATGCAGCCGGCGATGAGCCCCGGCAATGCGAGGGGGAAGGTCACGCGCCGGAAGGTGGCGAACGCGGAAGCGCCGAGGTCTCGGGACGCCTCGAAGACGCGTTCGTCGATGCGCTGGAGCGAGACGTAGAGAGGGAAGACCATCAGCGGCAGATAGCCGTAGGTGATGCCGATGAGGATGCCGGTGGTGTTGTTCACAAGCTCGAGCGGCTCGTTGATCAACCCCATCCACATGAGGAGACGATTGACGTAACCGGCCTCGCTGAGGAGGTCCAGCCATGCGAACGCACGCACTATGAAGCTGAGCCAGAAGGGGACGATGATGAGCAGTAGGGCGACGTTGCGGAAGCGGCCGGCGTGTCGCGCAACGAAGTAGGCGAGCGGGTATCCCACGATCGCGCAGGCCACCATGGCCGAGGTTGCGATCACGAGGGACCGGACGAGCGCGTCGGCGAAGATGTCGTTTCGGAGTCGCCTCCAGGGCTCGAGCGTCCAGTCGAAAGTGAATGCGCCGGTGATGTAGTCCTGGGTCGCGAACGAGTAGGCCGCCATGATCGCGAAGGGGACGAGGAAGAAAGGGATGATCCAAACGACCGCGACCGTGGTCGTTATCTGATGTGCGAGATCCTCTACGCGAGTCCTGATCGAGGCGGTTCCCTGGACGTCAGCACGCCCGGGTTCCGGGTTCGAAGGCACTGCTGCCATGACCTACCGTCCGACCGATACGGCGTTCCCCCGCCGGTGTCCGGCTCGGACGGGGGAACGCGGGTCGAGCTCAGTAGCGGAAGCAGTCACTAGGCAGACTTGAACTTCGCCCAGGCCTCGTCGTGGTAGCGCTGGCCCTCGCCGAGGTAATCCTGGAACTCCACTGTTTCGTACACCTCGGGCGGAGGGTACGTGATGGGGTTGCTCGTGATCTCCTCATTGATGAGGGGATCTGCCTCGGGGACGATCGATGCGATCGAGAGCGTGTTGCAGTAGTTCGCGTAGACCTCGGGAGTGAAGTGGTAATCAGCGAACGCCTCGATCGCCGCCATGACATCCGTACCCTCGACAGCACCCCAGCAGTCGAGATAGCCCGTCGTCTTCTCGGGGTCGACCCACTTGAGCGGCACGTCGGGGTTCCCCGTGACGCCGGCCGAGCCTGCCCAGTCCTCGACCATCCCGATAGCGGCGGTCCCGTCGAGAAGGGCCTTCATGTGATCCCCGGTCACGAGTGCCTGCAGGTGTGGCTTGATCTCGATCAGCTTGTCCGCGGCTTCGTTGCACTGCCCCTCGTCCTCGCTGTTTCCGGGGTAGCCGAGAGTGATCAGGGTGATCGGGATCACGCCGACCTCGTTGTCGAGGAAGCTGATCTTTCCGGAGTACTTCGGAGCGAGCTCCCAGACGTCGTTCCAGCTTGTGATCTCCTCGCTCACCATGTCGGTTCGGTAGACGATCCCGGTGCGCCCGTAGTCCGTCGCGAGAACCTTCCCGACGGAGTCGGCAGCAAGCCCATCCTTGAAGGCCGGGTCGACGCCCGCGTAGTTGGGAATCCGATCGAGGTTGAACTGTCCAAGGAGCCCTGCCGCGTCTAGCTGTCCCGCCTGATGGAGATCGAGCAGGACGAGGTCTGCCGAGCTTGGATCTGCCGTGATCCTCGAGACCCGCTCGGAGTTCACGGCGATCTCCGTAACCGTTACGCCGGTGAGCTCCTTGAAGTCGTCGTACTCGCCCTCGCCGATCCAGTCTGTGTAGTTCACGAACCGGATCGTCTGGCCCGAGATCGGCTCCTGCTCCTCGGTGGCCGCTCCGCTTGTCGTCGGGCCGGCCGCAGTTCCCTCATCGTCGTCGCCCCCGCAGGCCGCCAAGAGGCCGGAAGCGCTGAGGATCCCGAGGCCTGTCGCGCCGAGAAAACGGCGGCGGGTCAGTTGTGTCCTGTTTCGTTCGATGATCGAGAAGAACGGGTGTCCTGTGTCCGGCTTGCTCATGGCTCCTCTCCTTCGCCTGAGGCTCGATGACTAGGGCGGCGGGTCTCGGAGGTCACATTCCGATCACCGACCCCGGCCCGGCTCTCGTGGCGCCGTTCGAGCGGCCGTCGAGGATCTGGCGGAGCTCGCTCGTCAGCCGCTCTGCCCGCTCGACCTGGGCCGTGGCGACCGCGGCCTCTCGGAGGCCGAGGACGAGCTCGTTCGCCCGGGTCTCCTCCACGAGCTCCCGGGCGGCTGCCAGGCGCGGTGCGCCTTCGACGACGACCTCGCGAATGTAGGCGGCCGGCTCATCCCAAGCATGGGCGTATGGTCCGAGGGACTCGGTGAACTCGACGACGTCCCCGGCCAGGTTGTCGGCGGGCCAGAGATGGGCCGCGTTCGCGGTCGCCATCTCCAGGACTGCCTCTTCGGGGCTCGGCACCGCGCTGCGCAGCCCGTTCAGGTCGGCGAGCGCCGCGGCGGTCTTCATCACCGAGAAGAGGTTCTGTGAGTCCCCCGAGGACTGGCCGTCGCACCCAAGGCAGACGTTGACGCCCGCGCGGACCCAGTCGCCGACCGGCGCCATCCCCGTCTGGAGCTTGAGGTTGCTCAGCGGGTTGTGCGAGATCGTCGCCCCGCTCTCGGCGAGGAGACGCATGTCGTCCGCCGAGATGTGCACCGCGTGCGAGAGGATCATCTGCCGGGACAGCGCGCCCGCGTGCCAGAGGCGTTCGACGCCGCTGAGGCCCCACTCGGCGAGCGAGACCTCCCGTTGCAGAGCGGATTCCTCGACGTGTGTGGTGAGCAGGACGCCGAGCTCCTGCGCGGCGGTCGCGACCCGTCGGATCAGCTCGTCGCTACACCAGAGCGGGTTCCCGAGCGCGAGGCCGATCCTCACGCGGTGGCCGGACCAGACGCCGATGATGTCGGCCACGGTCTCGACGTCGTCCAGGCTCGCCGTCGGCTGCGTCTCCACCAGGGCACGCAGGTCGTCGGGCAGCGTCTCAGCCGGGACGGATCCGGGGAAGCGCGGGTAAGACTCGCTCGGGTAGAGGAGCCACGGCAAGTCGGTGAGCTCGACGAGCACCCAGGCCCGGATCCCCACGCGCTCGTAGGCTTCGGCGACAGCGTGGACATGGGTGTGCGTCAGGGGTCCGTAGTAATGGTCGAGGAGTGCGGTCGTGCCGAAGCGGAGATTTTCGTACCCCGTGACCAGCGCGCACGCGAAGAACTCCTCGGGCCGGGGCTCGTGCGTCTCGCGTGCCATGAGGTTCACGCCGGAGAGGTCGAACGGCGCCGACGCCTTGACTCCCCGATACTGAGGCCCGTAAGTGCCGTGTGCGTGGGCGTTGATCAGACCCGGCAGTTCTTGCACGAGCTTGCTAGGCGACAGCATCGAGTGGCTGAACTTCTCATACATATGATGTCTCGTCAAGAAGGTTCGTCCCCTAAGTCCCTGCTCAGTACGACGGCAAACCGGCCCTGTGGGTTGGTCCGGAGCGTGACGACCTGAGAAGGCGCCCGCTCGGAAGTCAAGGGCTTCTGGTCTCGGAGATCGGACTGGGCTGCATGGGCATGTCGGATTCCTACGGTCGCGTAGACCGGCGCGAGGCGATCGCCACGCTCCAGTTGGCGGTCGATCTCGGGATCACGTTCTTCGACACAGCGGACGTCTACGGGCCTCGCGAGAACGAGCGGCTCGTCGGGTCCGTGCTCGGAGCCCGTCGCGAGCACGTTGTGCTCGCGACGAAGTTCGGCAACGTCCGCGGCCCAGACGGTGAGCACCTCGGGATCCGGGGCGATGCGGAGTACGTGCGTCGGGCCTGCGATGCCTCACTCGAGCGGCTGGGCACCGACTACATCGACCTCTACTACCAGCACCGGGTCGATCCCGCGACGCCGATCGAGGAGACGGTCGGTGCGATGCGGGAGCTCGTTGAGGCGGGCAAGGTCGTCTACCTCGGCCTCTCCGAGGCCTCGCCTGAGACCATCCGCCGGGCGCATGCCGTCCATCCGATCTCCGTCCTGCAGACCGAGTACTCGCTCTGGAGTCGCGATCCGGAAAAGGCGATCCTCCCGACCGTCCGCGAGCTCGGGATCGGCTTCGTTGCCTATAGCCCTCTCGGCCGTGGCTTCCTCTCGGGACAGATTCGGTCCGTCGACGCCCTCGAGGATGGGGATTTCCGGCGCCGGATCCCGCGCTTCCACGAAGGCAACCTGGCACGGAACCTCGAGCTCGTCGACGCCCTTGGGGCCCTCGCGCGTGAAAAGGACGTCACCCCGGCGCAGCTGGCGCTGGCCTGGCTCCTGCATCAGGGCGACGACGTCGTGCCGATTCCTGGCGCCAAGCGGCGCCGTCACCTCCAGGAGAACATCCAGGCAGTCCAGATCGAGCTCACGCGACCGGAACTCGAGCGACTCTCGAACTCGTTCCCCGAAGACGCGGTCGCCGGCGAGCGCTTCCCCGACTGAGGCGTTGAACGCGGTCGCGCGTCAGACGCACCGAAGGCCCGAGCTCGGCGAGGCCAAGAAGTGATGTGGCCATTGCCCGCGAGGACAACTTTCGCGACGTACCGGAGCCCACTCGGGCGCCACCGAGGACGAGATGCGCACGGCGCGCGCTGCTGCCGCCGACGCCGCGGAGAGCAACACGCGCGTGTCCGTCTTCGCAACGACGCCCCACAAGCACACGCAGATCCTCACCAAGGCCCCCAACACCGTGGTCGCCGCGATCGAGCACGTCCTCCACGAGTCTTCCTGACCAGCATTCGACCATTGGAGCGATGATTCTCGGCGCCGCTCCGCGTCTCTATCAGCAAGCCCTCGCCGGGCCGCCACGAGACTTTGCACAGGAGGGAGCGATGAGCGCAGGGAAGTCGTCGATGAATGGAAGCGCGGTGCGCGCGCTCGCCGAGAGGTTCGCCGGCGAGCTGGTGCTGCCGGGCGATGCGGGCTACGACTCCGCCCGCGCGGTCTGGAACGGCATGATCGACCGGCGCCCCGCGGTCGTCGCGCGACCGGTCGCGGCCGACGACGTGGCGACCGCCATCCGGTTCGCTCGGGAGCGCGACCTCCCCCTCGCGGTGAAGGCCGGCGGGCACAGCATCCCCGGCCTGTCCACGTGCGACGACGGGGTCGTGATCGACCTCTCGCTGATGCGGGGAGCGCGCGTCGACGCCGAGCGGCGCACCGCCGAGGTGAACGGTGGTGCGCTCCTCGGAGAGCTCGACGACGCGGCCCAGGCGGTCGGGCTTGTCTGCCCCGTCGGGGTCGTCTCCCACACGGGGGTCGCCGGGCTGACGCTCGGTGGGGGAATGGGACGGCTGCAGCGGAGGTTCGGCCTCACGATCGACAACCTGCTCTCGGTCGACCTCGTGACCGCCGACGGCCGCCTCGTCCGGGCGAGCGACGACGAGAACCCTGACCTCTTCTGGGGACTTCGCGGCGCCGGCGCGAACTTCGGCGTCGCCACCTCGTTCCGCTTCCGGCTGCACCCGCTGGACCGGACGATCACGTTCGGCAGCGTCGTCCACCCGATCGACCGGGCTCGAGAGCTCGCCCAGCTCTACCATGAGCTGATCGAGACCGGGCCCGACGAGCTCTGGGCATCGTTCACGCTGGGACACGAGGGTGGCCGGCCCGTGGCCAGCATCGGCGTCTCGCACTGCGGCCCGCTCGACGCCGCCGAGCGCGACCTCGCGCCGCTACGGTCGTTCGGCCCGCCGATCGTGGACTCGATCGCCCCGAAGTCCTACCTCGACGTTCAGCGGATGAACGACGAGCCGCAGGCGTGGGGCCACCGCTTCTACATGAAGAGCGGGTTCCTGCCCGCCTTCCCGGACGAGCTCGTCGACATCTGCGTCGAGGCCATGTCGCGCGCTCCCGACGGGACCGAGTGCGGCATCTACCTCTGGAGCTGTGGGCGGGCGTACTCCGCCGTGCCCGACGAGGCGACGGCGTTCTCGGGGCGGGATGCCGCGTTCTGGTTCGAGGCGGAAGCGATGTGGGAGGACGCGGCCCAGGACGAGACGAGCCGGGCCTGGGCACGGGCGACGATGGATCAGGTGCAGCCGTTCACGTCGGCAGGGCGCTACGTCAACGACGTTGCCGAGGCCGGCGAGGACCTCGTCTCCGTCTACGGCGGCGCGAAGTACGAGCGACTGGTCGCTCTCAAGCGTCTCTGGGACCCGGACAACGTCTTCCGGCTGAACCAGAACATCCGGCCGTAGCCCCGACGATCGCGAGCTCGGGTTGCTGAGGGTCGGATCGACCAGGGGCCGATCCGACCCAGCGAGCTCTATGCCTGTCGTGGCAGCGCACTGAGACCAGTCGTAGCCGCCCGCCCCTTGTCATCTCAGGTCACCGTGATCACGGCGTCCGGCAGGTTCGGCGCGGGGAATGACCTGAGATGACTGCTTCTCAGTTGGTGAAGTGGTCCCCCTCCAGCGACGGGTTGCTGGTATTTGCAGGGTGTCCGGCCCACCTCCAATCTGGGCTCTCAAAGCTGCCAGGACCCCACACACGCCCTGGACTAGAAGAGGGGGTCGGGCACCGGCAGAAGCTCACTTGAATCGGTAGTTGCCAGGTGGTATGAACCGGCGAGGAAGTGGGATCGGCTGCGGCTCGAGGAAGGGAGGTCGCAGTGGCCCGGGTGTTCGAGGAAGCGCGGGAGGCGCAGGCGCAACTCGCGGCCAAGCGTTTCTCGGAACGCACGCAAGAGCGCGCCGACAACGTTCAGGAGCTTGCGCGGCCGGGTGGAATCGCGTCGGTCAACACGTCCGAGGAGGTCGCGCGGCGGCTCGACCGCGTCACGCGCTATCTCGCCGGAGACCTGCTTCCGACGGCCGGCGGGCACGTACCCGCAGCCGAACCGGGCGACGTGATCCACGTAGCTCTCGAGCGGGCACGGGACAGGACCGACACCGCGGTCGCGCCCGTGGCGCATGTCGCCAAGAAGGCGGCCAAGGCGGTCACGATTTCGGAGTCGGGCGCCGCCCCCGAGGTCGCGGCCGCCACGGAGGAAGAACGGGCCGGCGTCGTGCTGGAAAAGATCATCGGCGCTGCCGATTTCGTCGGGATCCGCTACCTGGAAGGCGGGGTTGCCGCCTCGCGCGCGGTCTGCCGCATCGTCATCCGAGACCCTGGCGGTGGCACCGGCTACGGAACCGGTTCGCTCGTCTCGCCGCGGCTGCTCCTGACCAACCATCACGTGCTGGAATCCGCGGACGTCGCCCGGTTGAGCGCCGCCGAGTTCAACTACCAGGACGGCATCGATGGGCAGCCGCTCCAACCGCAACTCTTGACCTTCGACCCGGACACCTTCTTTCTCGCCGACCCCGAGCGAGACTTCGCCCTGGTAGCGATCGCGGGCGGGGAGCAAGCCGCGGAGACCTTTGGCTTCAATCGCTTGATCGAGGCGCAGGGAAAGGCGATCAAGGGCGACTTCGTCACGATCGTCCAGCACCCGCGCGGCGAGAGGAAGCAGATCGCGCTGCGCGAGAACAAGATCGTCGACGAGCTCGAGTTGTTCCTTCACTACTCGGCCGATACCGAGCCGGGGTCGTCCGGCTCGCCCGTCTTCAACGACCAATGGGAGATCGTCGCCCTCCACCACGCGAGCGTCAAGGCCCGGGAGGCAGGCGAACTCGGCGAGTTCCTGAACGAAGGCACCCGTGCTAGCCGGATTCTCGCCTTCGTCCGTGAGCAATCCCACGACGCGACGAGGCAATCCCTCGTCGACGGTCTGTGCATGCACGAGCAGATCGTTCTCGCGCTGCCGCCCGAGGACAGGTCGCGCGTCGAGCAGGCAGATACGCCCACGCCAGTCGTGGCGGGAGCGGGAGCGGCGAGCGTGACGATTCCACTCGTCCTCACGATCGGGCTCGGAGAGCCGGCAGTGCACACGCCGAAGAGCACCGGCGAGGCCGACGAGCCCGGGGGCGTGGCGATGCCGACCGTGTCGGCGCACGTCACGGCGCAGGCCGAGTCGCTGGACGCCGACGATCTCCACAGTAGGGCTCGCCGCCCGGTAAGGGCCGGCTCGGCTCCGCGCGTCGTCGCCGAGAACGCGCCGATCATCCGCCTGCACTCGAAGGAGGACTACCCGCCGGTTCGAATGGACGACTGGCTCGACCTCGCAAAGCTCTACTGGTACGAAGGCGGCAAGCGGAGACTCGCCTTCGACGGGTCTGCCAGCAAGCTCTTCGCGCAGGGGCCGACCGCCCTTCAGCACGCGTTCAACGGGCGTCGAATCGGCGAGCTAACTCGACCGTGGGACTCGTTGCGACCGAAGGCGGGCGACGCAGGTTTCGCGCTCGTCACCGATGCCGATCCGAAGAAAGCCTCGCCGCCTGCAAAGGGTCCCGTCCAGGTCTTCTACGAGCACGTCGAGGGCCGGTACGTGACCTACTGGCTCTACTTCCCGTGGAGCACCGTCCCGCGGCGTATACCGGGCCGTGACGTCTTCGACCGCCTCGGCCTCGAGGCATACGATGCGGGCGAGGCCGCCGAGCTCGCCGAAGCGGAAGCAGCTCTCCAGGAGACATACCCCGGGTTGGTGGAGGCAGCCAGCCCCTCGACGGAGCTCGAAGGGCTGTCGCCGGGCAACCTCGTCCGGTACGTGCATGCGTGGTTCGGGCCGCGCTGGCCCGTGCTCCACGAAGGCGACTGGGAGGGGGTGGCCGTCGAACTGGGCTCGGGCAAGCGCCGGGCGGCGTTCTTCCAGCACGGGGCTCCGCAGATCGGAGACCTGCGCGGGAGCGAGCCTCCTGTGGTCAACGTGGCTCTCGGAAGCCACGCGTCGTATCCGGACCTCGACCCCGATTCCCAGGGCTCTCCTCGCATCAAGCGCTTCGAGACGCTCGACGAGGGCAAAGAGATCGAGATCGAGCTGGTCGACGTGCGCTCCCAGCCGTGGTACGGGTTTGGCGGTGCCTGGGGAGCCGTCGGGAAGATCTCCGACGAGACCGGCCCGCTGGGGCCCGGCGAGAAGAAGGGTCCGCGTCCGTTCGCGGCTTCATGACATGCGAGGTGCCACAACTGCCGCCCCGCTGTAAGCCCTCCACCGCGACGCGCTGAGAGCAACGGGCGCCTCTCGGCAGGATTCGGGAACCTCGGGGCTACGCGATGAACCGGCGTTCAGCGCGTCGCGGCAACGTTCCCGGGGGAAGGCGTCTCCGAAGGCGGCGGTGCCTCGAGCCGAACGGGGCTGTAGCCGCGGCCTCACGGCTTGACTCCTTGACGGGTACGAAACGGGTACGTGAGCTCGGGCACGGGCGGGCAACGCGCGTCCACGCGAGGTCACCGTGGATGCCTCTGATCTTGCAGCGAGAACGTGCCCGCTTGTACCCGCGCGTGCCCGCCCGTCCCTCACTCGTCGTTCTCTCGTAATGAAGGGGTCCCCGGTCGAGTCCGGGCGCCGGCTCTAGAAGACCTGCGAATCAACCCTCTTGAGTTGTCTTCAAAGGCGACGGTGAACACGTCACTACGCGTCGTAGTGGACGGATTGGTCGTGACGGAGGGGTTGTCGCTGCCAGGAAGGGGAGGGCGCCGCGAGGATTGTGCCGATCTTGACAAGGACGGCGCGGGTTGTCAGTGTCGGCACGGTCAGTCCCATGCGTTTCAAGCCGATCGAGCTCGGATGCGACCAGCGAGACGGGTTGCGCTCGAGAACTGGAGGTTGATGATGAAGCGCTCGGTTCAAGGCACCCTGACATGGGCGGAGACTGGCGCGGCGGCGGCCGGTTTTTTCGCCTGGCTCCACGACGCTGACACCGGTGATCGGCTCGCCAAGGGCAAGAGTCGTAAAGACGGCCGCTACACCGTGTCGTGGGAGGACGCAACCGGCGGTGAGCGTGCCGACTGCGCACCCCAGATCTACCTCGACGCCGGTGACCCTGACGGCGTCGTCGTCGCGTCGACGCGCGCCTTCCCGCTGCGCTTGGTCACGAGGCGAGCAACACTCGACCTGGCGCTACCCGAGGTGCCTCGCGGCCAGGACGGCCGGCGTCGGCGGCAGCTCGTCCTCGTCGGGCCGCTCGAGCTCGACGCCGAGGCGGTGACGGAGGCAGAGCCGAAGCTCGTCCTCGACCTCGCCCAGGCGATCGTCGACCCGAAGCACGAACGGAAGGTTCGCGGCACACTCGAGGCCCTCTCGCCCAATCTCGTCCCGAGCGAGCACGTGAAGCGGACGCTCTGTGGCACGGAACTCTTGCTGGCGATCGACGCACTCATCGAGCTAAAGCACTGGCCCCGCGAGATCGCCCTGGAGGTCGACGAGATCCTACGGATGCGGCGCCGGAACGACGACGGGCACGAGCCCCGCTTCACCGAGCTCACCCACCTCTGTCCGAACTTCGAGATCACCTATCAGGACTCCGGCGCCGCTGCCGTCGACCCCGATACCTCCTCGCAGCAGGTGATCGAGCCCGGCGGCACCGCCGTCCTCGCCACCCTGCCCGCGGGCAGCCCACCGACCTACATCAAGCGGATCTGCTTCTGGCTCGAGCGAGCCCTTGCAACCTATGTCAACCCGCCCTTCAGCATGCGGAACCCAGCCGCCGGCGGCCGCATTCCGGTCGTCGTCAATTCGGACTCCTTCGGAAGCGCCTCTCCGAGCGGCACCTTCTACATCAACAACGCGTTGCCGGCCGACGTGCTCTGTGCCGTCGCTGTCCACGAGCTTTTCCACATGGTGCAGTACCAGTACTCCGGCTCGGGGACATGGCTCTCAGGCATGAGGGAGGGCGGCGCGACCTGGGCCGAGGATACTGCCGCCGACCGCCTGAACCGCTACCTCGATGAGGCTGGAACGAACTTCAACGGCTCCGGCTACATGGTGGAACCGCATACCTCACTCGAATCGTCTTCCTTCCGTTACAAGACGTCGCTCCTCTTCCGCTACATGGCCGAGCAGCAATCGCCCCGGACTGGAGCGGCCGACGAGCCGCTGATCGGGGTCGAGACCTATCGGGAGCTGATCGAGCGCTGCGAGGCGGGAAGCTGGTCGGCCGCCGACATCAAGCAGGCCGTCGCGAGCCTGCCCTGGTACCAGGACCTCTACGAGTTCGGCTACCTCGACCCAGCCCAGACCGACCTGACCTCGGCGGAAACCCTGCTCGGGAACTTTGCACTCGCGTGCTACCTGAAGGACCTCGGCACGAGCGTCCCCGACCAGCGCTTCGAGTTCAAGGAGGACGAGGAGAACATCGCGATCGACGACGTGATCGCAACCGTGCTTCCGGGAACGCCACTCCAGACGACGCTCGCCTCGGTGGCGGTGACGACCGGCGCCGTCACGAGCTCGACAACCGCGTCCTTCTCGAACGTGGTCTCGCGCTTTAGCAGCCGCTACTACGTTGTGGACGTCGACGCAGGCGTGACGAGCGTCCAGATGCAGTTCACGGCCGGGACCGGCCTCACAAGCCTCCTCTTCCACATCGCTCTGATCGACGAAGACGGCAACGTCCGGGAGATCATCCGGACCGACCGCACGACCTTCACGAAGCGGGTCTCCAACCTCCGCGACGGCAAGCGGCTCGACCGGGTCGTCTGCATCGTCACCGGCGCCGCGAGCGCCGGCGCCTTCAGCGTGTCGGTCTCACCCGCGGCCGCCGCCTCGGATGTCATGGTCACGCGCTGGCACTCGGCGATGCGAACCGAGTATGAGATCGACTCGCGCAACTGGGCCTGGACCTGGGTCTCGCCCGACATCTGGGTCGACAACGACGGCGATGGGCTCGCCGACGGGGACGTCTTCTTCAACTTCGACAACGAGCTCCACGTGCGCCTGCACAACAAGGGCAATCAGAGCGCCAGCGGAATTGGTGTCGAACTCTGGTACCAGGACGCCTCGGGCGGGCTTTCCCCAACCGCCTGGCTGCCGGTTCGGAACATGGCTGGCGTCGTCCAGACGCTCTCCGGCCTCACGCTCGCCGCAGGAGCCACGCAGGACTCGGCGGTCGACTGGTCGCCAACCCCGTCGGGAATGAGCAACCACTTCTGCATAAAGGCCGTCGTCACCGTCCCCGGCGACCCGAACGCGGACAACAAGCGCGTCCTTTCTAACTTCGGGAATGTCCGGGTCAAGCCGGGCAGCTTCGTCGACCTCTCGATTCTGCGCCGGAACGTCCAGCTCGAGCGGAGCGCGCAGGTTCAGCTACTCCTTGTGAACCGGCTGAACGCCGAGCTCGAGCCTGCACAGCGCGACCTCGTGGAGCAGGCCGTCGTCCAGCTCGATCCCGGCCACGTCCGGATCGACCGCGTTCGCCTCTACCACCGGCCGCAGAAGAGCGGCGTGACGAAGACGAAGCACGCCCGGCGGCGCAAGGGCGACGACTGCCCATGCGCCGCCCCGCTGGCGCGTCCCAACCGCTCGCCCGACCCGCTCGCCCAGTATGGGACGGACGAGCGGGCGCTGCCACCCGGGGTTGCTGGTAAGCCACTCGTCACGCTCGTGCACGCGGTCGACGGCGTCCCCCTGGGTGGCGTCACTCTCATGATCACGGTCGAGGACAGTCGCTAGTCACGTCCTCGCCTCTGCTCCATGCGTTGGATCGTCATGTGCTCGACGGTGGCTCGCCGGCCCGCGCGCGGACGGCCTGACGGACCAGGTGGTCGCGTTCGGCGACGTTCGTCGCCCGGCGGGCGGCCTCGGCGTAGGCCGCCGCGGCGGCGGGCAGGTCGCGGCCCAGCTCGTGCAGGTGGCCACGAACGGCGTGCCAGCGGTGCCGCTCGCCGATCACGTCGCGCAGCCGATCGGTCTCGCGCAGCCCGGCGGCGGCACCGAGTACGTGGCCGACGGCGACCGCGCGGCCCAGCACGGCGGCCGGGTCCTGGCGCACCGGGTCGTCGGTGAGGGCGACCAGGTCGTCGTACCAGGCGAGGATCTGCGGCCAGTCGGTCTCCTCGGCGCCGGCCGCGTCGTCGTGCAGGGCGGCGATCGCGGCCTCGACCTGGTAACGGCCCGGAGGTCGTTCCTCGGTCTGCATCGCGAGCGCCGACTGCAGGACTCGCACGCCCTCGGCGATCTCGCGCGTGTCCCAGAGGTTGCGGTCCTGCCGGTCCAACGGGACGATCCGGCCCTCGGCGTCGATCCGGGCCGGCAGCCGGGCATGGTTGAGGAGCATCAGCGCCAGGAGCCCGCGCGCCTCGGGCTCCTCCGTCGCGAGGGTGAGCTGGCGGGTGAGGCGGATCGCCTCCCGGGCGAGGTCGACCCGCTCGGTGTGGCCGGCCGTGTAGACGAGGTAGAGCACGCGCAGGACGACGGCGAGGTCGCCGGGCCGGCCCAACCGGCGCCCCCGCAGGGTGCGCTTCGCCCGGCTGATCCGCTGCGCCATCGTCGCCTCGGGGACGTAGAAGGCGTCGGCGATCTCGCGCGTGGTCAGCCCGCCGACGGCCCGCAGGGTCAGCGCCACCTGGGATGCGGGCGTGAGGTCGGGGTGGCAGCAGCAGAAGAGCAGGAACAGGGTGTCGTCGCCCGATTCATGGCCGGCGGGCTGCGGCTCCGCGTACGTCGCCTCCTCGCGGCGGTGCCGGGCGGCCTCGCTGCGGCGGGCGTCGACGAGCCGCCGGGTCGCGACCGCCGTCAGCCACGCGTGCGGGTCGCGCGGCGGGTGCTCGGGCCATGCTCGCAGCGCCTCGACCAGCGCCTCCTGCAGCGCGTCCTCGGCGGCGTCGAAGTCCTCGCCCCGCCGGACGAGGCCCGCGAGCACCAGCGGGACGAGGGCGCGCAGAGCGCCCTCGTCCAGTCGTGTCACGGGCTCTTGGATCACGTCGCCTCAGCCCTCCGACGGCGCGTCGGTCATGACCTCGCGGACGTCGATCCACTCGTAGAGCGGCTCCCCGCCGGGACCAGGCTCGGAGGACACGTACGCCGCGACCTCGACCGCGCGCTCGTACGAGTCGACGTCGATCATGTACCAGCCGGCGACGAGGTCGCTGGTCTCCGGATGCGGACCCTCGGTGGTGACGGGTGCGGCATCCGGCCCGCCCCAGCGCACCCAGGTGCGCTCCGGCGTCAGCGCCTGCCCGTCGACGTACTCGCCGCTCTCCTGGAGGACGTCGCGGACGTTTCTGAGGAAGGTCATGTGCGCCTCCACGTCCTCGGGAGCCCACTCGTCGATCGGCGGGAAGGGGCGGTACGGCTCGGGGCCGCCGCGGTAGTGCTTGAGCAGCAGGTACTTGGGCATGGTGGTCTCCTGGTGTCGTGCGCCGCGCCTGTCGCGGCGCCTTTACCTCATGAGCGGAGCCGGTCAGAGCTTCTCGACATGGAATCACGCATCCTGTGCGCGTCCGTAGCGCTCGTAGACCACCCGTGAGCCGAACGTTCTGGTCTCGATCAGCTCGAGCGGGACGTGTTCGGTGACCGGCGGCAGGAACGGCGTGCCGCCACCGATGACGACCGGGTAGCGGAACAGGCGCAGCTCGTCGACGAGGCCGAGCTCGATCGCCGCTGCGGCCAGGCCGGCGCCGCCGATCGAGACATCCTTGTCGGTCGCGTCGAGCGCCGCAGCGGCCTCCTCGGCCACCGACGCCTCGGCGAGCCGGGCGTTGCCCTGAACGCTGTCGAGCGTGCGGCTGAAGACGACCTTCGGGAGCGCGCACCAGACGTCGGCGAACGCGGCCCGGAGCTCGTCCTCGCGCAGCGACGGATCCGTCTCCCACACCAGCATCGTCTCGTAAAGCCTGCGGCCGAGCAGATAGCCGCCGAGCTCGCGGACTTGCGCGGTGTGGAAACGAAACAGCTCCTCGCTGGGGGCCGTCCACCCGAACGCGCCCTCACGGTCGGCGATGAAGCCGTCCACCGAGACGCTCATCGAGTAGATCAACATGGCTTCACATCGTTGCACCGAATCGGGGTCGGCTTGTCGGTGTGTTTCTAGCCGCCCGCGTTCTCGGAGACGTATGCGGCGACATCCCGGATCTGCTGCTCGGTGAGCCGTTCGGAGAAGGCGGGCATCCCGCCGCCGCCGGTCGTGACCTGGCGGACGACGGTGTCGAAGTCCGGCTGGAGGTCGTCGAGGTTCGGCCCGCGGAGCTGGCCCTCGCTCCCTGCGGCGGCCAGCGTGTGGCAGCCGCCGCACCCGGCGATCGCCCAGGCCTCCTCCCCGGCGGCGGCGTCCCCGCCGGGGCTCTCCGCCGGCGCCGAGGCCGCCGGGGTCGTCGTGTCGGCCGCGTCGCCGCCGCCGCAGGCGGCCGGCCCGACGAGCAGCGCGAGGGAGGCGGCGCAGAGGATCGCTGTCCTTCTCATCCGTTCAGCCCCAGCGGGATCCGCGCGACGGTGTTCGTGACCGGGTTCGCGACCCAGACGCTCCCGTTGCCGATCGCCAGGCTCAGCGGGCGGCCGTCGAGCGTGACCGGCTCGCCGGCGAGCGTGTTGGCGTCGGGATCGATCTCCGCGACCGTGCCCGACTGATCCACGATCCAGACCGCGCCGTCGCCGGCCGCGACGCCCACGGGCTGGCCGCCGAGCGCGATCGGCTCGCCGGCGACCTCGCCCGAGCCGGCGTCGAGGCGCGAGACCGAGCCGTCGTCGAGGCTGGTGACCCACACGGTGCCGTCGGCGACCGCGACGCCGGTGGGGCCCGCTCCCACCGGGATCGGCTTGCCGGCCGGGCGGTTCGTCGCCGCGTCGATCCGAACGACTGCGCCCTCGGCCGGGCTGGCGACCCAGACGGTGCCGTTGCCCACGGCCAGGCCCGCATAGTCGGCATTCCCTGCGGAGGGGCCGATGACCCGGGGAGAGGTGGAGACGACCTTGCCGGTCTTCGCGTCGATTCGCGTGACGGTTCCGTCCTGCGTGTTGAACGTCCACACGGCGCCCTCGCCGGCTGCGATGGCCATGGGGCGGCCGCCGACCGCGATGGGCTCGCCCACGGCCTCGTTCGTGGTCGCGTCGATGCGGGTGACCGTGTTGTCGAACCTGCTCACCACCCAGACGCTGCCGTTCGCGGCCACGGCGCCTGCGGCTCCGTTTCCGACGGAGACCGGCTCGCCGACGAGCTCCCCGGAGCGGGGATCGATCCGCGCGACCCTGTCGCCCTGGTCGAGGACGACCCAGACGGCGCCGTCGCTGGTGGCGATCGCCGTCGGCGCCCCGTCGACCGCGAGCTCCTCGACGGCGGGCCCGGCGTCGGCCACCGCCGTGGCGGTGGATCCGGCCGGCTCCGGCGGCGAGGGCTGTGCCGTCTCGTCGCCCCCGCAGGCCGTCGTCCCGGCGACCCCGAGCGCGAGGCAGGCGCAGGCGACGAGTCGTCGTGCTCTCACGGTTTCCACGATCGGCTCCTTTCTCTCGGGCCCGGCTCCGCGTCGACCTCGACGTCCTCTGCCTCGATGACGCGCTCGACAGGGATCGCGGCCCGGCGGCTCGCCTCTCGCACCAGCTCCGCCGAGCCGGCTTCGTAGAGGTGAAGGCAGACCTCGTCGTCGCCGAGGAAGATGGCACGCAGGTGATGGATCGGCGTGCCCTCGCGTGTCATCGCCTCCGCTGCCGCCCGGGCTCTGGCGACCGCCTCCCGGAGGCTGCCGGAGCAGGCTCTGGGGAGGTAGAGCTCGGCGAGGTAGCGGGGCATGTCCCGAGGCTAGGAGCGGGCAGCCGCCGGGGAAACCCGGAAATCCCCAGGCTTTGCCGGCTAGCCGTGAAAGTGGCGTGCGAGCTCGGCTCGCGACCGGACGCCGAGCTTCCTGTAGATCCGCGAGAGGTGGAACTCGACGGTGTGGTCGGTCACGAAGAGGAGCGCGGCCACCTCCCGGTTCGTGTGCCCCTCGGCGACGAGGGCGGCAACGCGTTCCTCGGCCGGGGTCAGCTCGCCGCTCGTAGGCGCCCGGCCGCCGATGCTCGCGAGCTCCGCCCGCGCCTTGCCCGCCCAGAGCGCCGCGCCGAGCGTCTCGAAGGTTGCGAGCGCGGTCCCGAGCGTCTCGCGGGCAGCGGACTTCTTCTTCGCGCGCCGCTGCGCCGCCCCGAGCGCGAGCAGCGTGCGCGCCTGCTCGAAGGGATTCTCGACGCGTTCGTGCTCGGCGAGCGCGCGTTCGAAGGCTGCGCCGGCCGCCTCCGCGTCCCCACCTGCAGCGGCCAGCAGGCCGCGGCAGCGGGCCGCGGCCGCGAGCGCCGAGGCGCGGTCGAGGGCGCTCCCTCTCTCCTCGAGCCAGCGAAGGGGGGCCTCCGCCTCCTCCGACCGCCCCAGCGCGACCAGCGCCTCGATCTCGTCGGGGACGAATCGCATCGTGCCGGGCTCGCCCACGCCGGCCGCGAGGAGGCGCTCGCGTTGGGGGGTGAGCAGGCGCTCGGCCTCGGCCGGGCGGTCGAGCGAGAGCTCGAGCACGCCGAGCGCCCAGACGCTGTGGATCCTGGCCGCGGCCGCCGCCCCCTGCTCTCCGGCGAGGGCGAGCGCGCGGTCGGCGTCCGCGCGCGCCTCGGCCTCGAGCCCCAGCGAGGCGCGGACGAGCGCGCGGGTGGCGAGGGAGTACGCCTGCATCGGCCGCTGGCCGGTCTGCAGCGCGATCTCGGAGGCTTCCTCGGCCACCTGCGCGGATTCGGCCCAGCTGCCGGCGAGGTACTCCGCCTGCGCCAGCTGCGCGAGGACCATCGGGACGGCGCCCTCGTCGCCGCGCGAGACGGCATCGGCGTGGGCTTGCCGCAGGAATCCGGCCGCCCCGGAACCGTCGGTCCAGAGCGCAAAGACGCCGAGGTTCTGGGCCGGGCCCGAGAGCACGCGTCCGTGGACGGTGGGCTCCGCCAGCTCGGCGACTTCCCGGAACGTCGCGGCCGCTTCGGGCCGACCGACCAGGCACTCCAGGAGACCCCGCAGGCAGAGCGACTCCACCCGGAGAGCCTCGTCGTGCGCCCGCGCCGCGCACTCGGCCGCGAAGCCGGCGAGCTCGACTCCCTCCACGAGGTCCTGGCGAAGATAGAAGAGTGTCGCGGCGAGCCCTTGCGCCGCCTCGCCCCGCACGCGGTCGTCGGCACCGGCTTCGGCGAGGGCCTCCCGGGCCAGCGTCGCCGCCAGCGGCTGGTCGCCGGCAAACCGGTGGACCCGCGAGAGCGCCGCCAGGGTCTCCGCGCGGGCGCTCCCGGGAGGCGCCGCTGCGCGAGCCTCGTCGAGCAGCTCGATCGCCCGTCCTGGGTCGCCGGCGTCGAAGCAGTAGAGGCCGGCGTCGACCGTCCGGCGCCAGGTGTCGGAGAGCGCCCGCGGTGGCGTCAGCCGGAGAGACCGCTCGCCGAGCTCGGCCGCGGCCCCGCTCGCTCCGCGGGCGCGCGCATGCGCGGCGGCGCGCTCGAGAGCGGCCGCGACGTCCGCGTCCGGCCCGTCGACCGCGAGCGCCAGGTGGCGGGACCGCTCCTCCTCGTCGTCGACGACGACGGCAAGCCGGCGGTGGAGCTCGCGGCGCGCGCCCGCCTCGAGGTCGTCGTATGTCTCCGAGGCGAGGAGCGGGTGCGTGAAGCGGAGGGCGCCCCTGTCGATCCTGAGCACCTGGGCGGCGAGGGCGGGCTGCAGCGCGTCCGCCCCGTGGCCGGCGTCTCGGAGGAGGGGGAGGGTGGGCTGCGAGAGGGCCGCCGCGACGGTGAGGGCGTCCCGTGTCGGCGCGGGCAGGACGGCGAGCCGCTCGCGTACGAGCTCGCGGAGCCCCTGCGGGACCGGGAGCGGCTCCCCCGGGGCAGGCGCCCCTCCGCTCCGCTGGAGCGCGCGACCGAGCTCGAGCGCGTAGAAGGCGTTGCCGGCAGCGACCTCGTAGACGCGGCGCAGCACCGGCCGGGACAGCACGAGGCCGACCTGCTCCTGCAGCACGCGGTGAACGGCGCCGATGCTCAGCGGGGCGACGTCGAGCCGGTGGACGCGGTCGTCGTCGGTCAGGGAGACCGGCACCGGCTCGCCGCTGCGTCGCGAGGCGAGCAGGCCGGCGCGCTCGTCGCGCAGGCGCCGCCACGCGAAGCCGAGCACCGCCGCGGAAGGGGAGTCGAGCCATTGCAGGTCGTCCACGGAGACGAGCGTCGGCCGGTCCGACGCGAGCTCCCGGAGCGAGTTCAGGAAGGCGATCGCGACCGCGCGCTCGTCGGGCGGCGCGCCGGCCGGCCTCTCGAGCAGGAGCGCCACCCGCAGCGCGTCCGCCTGCGGGAGCGGGAGCGCGTCGAGGAGGTCGTCCAGCGCAGGATCGAGGAGGTCGCCGAGGCCCGCGAACGCGAGCCGCGCCTCGGCTTCCGAGGGGCGCGTCTCGAGGACGCGGTAGCCGCGCTCCCGCGCCGCATCGGCGCCGGCGCGCCAGAGTGTCGTCTTCCCGACGCCGGCCTCGCCGACGAGGACGAACGCGGCCGGGCCGGCGGCGAGCGCGGAGAGGAAGTCGCCGAGCTGGGCGAGTTCCTCCTCGCGTCCGATGACGCTGACGGGAGCCGCGGTCGCCATCTCCCGGCACCATCGTAGGCGCCCGGACCCCGGCGGGGAAGCGCGGACGCGGCCGGACGGCCCGTCTCCGCGGCCTTACGACCCTTCCGGGATCAGGATCGCCCGCCCGTGGAGCCGGCCGCCGTCGAGGTCGGCCATCGCCTCGTTGACGGCGCCGAGCGGATACTCCTCCGTGTGGAGGCGCACCTTGCCCTGGGAGGCGAGGGTCATGAGCTCCGCGAGGTCGTTGTACGTGCCGACGAGGTTGCCGGCGAAGGTGATCTCGGCCGCGATGATGTCGATGGTGGGAACGTTGAGCGCTTCGCCGTAGCCGATGACGTAGTAGGTGCCCGCCCGGCGGAGCATCGCGACGCCGTCCTCGAGCGCCCCCTTCTCGCCGACGAAGTCGATCACGACCTCGGCGCCCTCCCCGTCCGTCAGCTCCAGCACCTGCTGGATCTGGGAGCCGTCCACGAGCACCGCGTGCTCGGCGCCGAGCTCCCGGGCCAGCTCGAGCGCCTGCTCCGAGACGTCGACGGCGACGACCTCGGCGGGGGTGAGCGCCTTGAGCGACTGGATCCCGATGTGCCCCAGGCCGCCGCCGGCGCCGATCACGACCGCCTTCGTCCCGGGCCGAAGCAGCGCCGCCGCCTTCTTGACGGCGTGGTAGGCGGTCAGCCCTGCGTCTGCAAGCGCCGCGACGTCCTTCGGCTGGAGATTCGGCTCGAGCTTGACCAGCGACCGGGCGCTCGTCCTCAGGAACGTCGCGAACCCGCCGTCGACGTTGATGCCGGGAAACGCGGAGCTCGCGCAGTGCATGTCGTCGCCGGCCCGGCAGGCGCGGCAGAGCCCGCAGGTTACGAGCGGGTGGACGATGACCGGGTCGCCCACGGCGACGTTCGTGACCGCCGAGCCGACCTCGTGCACCCACCCCGCGTTCTCGTGGCCCAGCGTGTAGGGCAGGCGCACGCCGGACTTCTCCACCCACTGCCCTTCGACGATGTGGAGATCCGTCCGGCAGAGCCCGGCGCCCCCGATCCGCACGATCACGTCGAAGGGGCCGCCGACACCGGGCTCGTCGACGGTCTCGAGCCGCAACTTCTCGTGATAGCCGTGGAGCCGGGCGGCCTCCATCGACACCTCTTGCCTCCTCCGGCCGGGGACGCGACCGACTCTACCTCGCCCGTCGTCCCGCCACAGCGCCGGGGGGGAGAGGGCGCGCCCGGCGTCGGCCGGGCCACGCCCTCGACTCGAGCCGGGGCTCGCCCCCGGTCGTCCCGCTAGTACAGAGAGGCGTTGACGAGGAAGCCGACGTGGTTGCCGAAGTAGGAGTGCGACGGGTCGAGGGGGTGGAGCGGGTCGCCGAGGAACCCGTACGCCGGGCTCGCCAGGTTGAAGCTCTCCGCCTCGTCGAGCAGCGTCTGCCTGACCTCCTCCGGGGAGCCGGTGCAGTCGCCGGCCGCGATGCAGAGCGCCGCGGTGCCCGCGATGTGCGGCGCCGCCATGCTCGTCCCGGAGAAGTACCCCTCGTACTTCCCGCCCGGGAGGGTCGACGGGATACAGACGCCCGGAGCGGCCAGGACGCGGGCCCGGTCGGCCGGCAGCACGGCGAAGTTGCTGAAGGCCACGTACGTGTCGTCACGCGTGTCGCAGAACTTCGAGAACCGGTTGGGGAACTCGGGCGCCTCGTTGAGGCCCCCGGCCCGTCCGTCCGAGTCCCACATGGCCGTCGCGGTCAGCACCTCGTCGTAGGCGGCGGGGAACGTGTGGCGGAGGTCGACGCCGTCGTTCATCCCGGCGACGACGTAGAGGACGCCCGCGTCCACGGAGTTGCAGATCGCGAGGTGCATCGGGTCCCCGTTCGTCAGCCCGCAATTGCCGTCGTCCTCTCCCGGGCCGCCGAGGCTCATGTTGGCGATCGCGATGTCGTTCGTGGGATCGAAGTCCGTCCGCGTCGACGTCACCCAGTCGACGCCGCAGACGAGCGCATCCAGCTCCTTCTCCTTGGCGCTGTGCTTGAGGACGCGAACGGCCCAGAGACGGACGCCGGGCGCGACGCCGACGACGCCGAAGCCGTTGTCCTTCGCGCCGAGAATTCCGGCGACGTGCGTTCCGTGCCCGTTCCTGTCGTCGAAGCCGGAGCTGTCCTGGCAGTTGAAGCCCCCGACGACGTTGAGGTCGGGATGGGTGACGTCGATGCCGGTGTCGAGCACGGCGACGTTGACGTCGACCGACCCTGTTCCGTCGCCGGCGGCCGTGCTGCTGAGGTCGGCGTCGACGCGGTCGACGCCGGACGGCAGGCACTGGATTGCCTGCGGGTCGCAGGAAGCGGCGGCCCCGACGTCCCGGTTCTCGGCGACGAAGAGGACGCGGGCGTCCGCCCGGATCCCGGCGAGGGCTTCGCCGGTGAGCTGGGCCGCGTACCCGCGGAGGGCGTGCCGGTAGCGATACGAGACGTCCGCGCCGTACTGCGCGGCGTGCTCCTGCACGACGGCGTCGACGTCGGCGCCGTCGCCGAGCACGACGATGTACTCGGACGTCTGGCCCTGCGCCACGGGTGCCACGAGGAGCACGAGGGCGGCAACGGCAGCGACGAAAGTCGGCTTGCGCATGGTTCCTCCCTAGGGGTCGACGACCTTGAAGATGTCCCGGGCCCGGGTGGTGCAGCGGACCCGGTCGAACAGGACGGTGGTGGTTCCGTCGTCGTTCTCGAGCGCGTAGGTGTGCGAGGAATCGCGTCCGGCGCCGAGCGAGGCGAGCACCCTGCTGGTGCCGCCGAGCGGATGCCTGACGAGCCGGACCGAGGTGCCGCAGCCGCGGCCGCTGCGCATGAAGTACACGGTCCCGTCGCTCGTGACCGCGGGGTCGTACTGCTGGCGACGGTTGGGATTCGGGATCCTGGTGGTCGTCCCGGCCGCGATGTCGTGCAGGAAGACGTCGCAGAGGGGCGTGCAGCGAAACCAGACCGCATAGTTGCCTGCGACCTGCCCCGGCTCGGCGAGCGTGCGCCTGCCCCAGGCGAGCCGGCCGAGCCGCCGGGTCTGACCGGTGACGAGGTTGCGAAGCAGAACCAGGTCGGCCCGGGTGGCCGAGCTCTGCCTCCCGAAGAGGAGCCAGTCTCCCGAGATGGTCGGGTGCCACTCCCACTGGCGCGTGTTCACGCCGGCGGGAGGCGCAGACCGGCCGCCGCCGGAGAGGTCGTAGAGCACGAGCTCGGACCGGCTGCCGCGCACCTCCTGGTAGACGAACGTCTCGCCCTCGAAGCCGCCGGAGAAGCCGTGCGTGCGCGCGCGGTTGACGCGCACCCGCTGCTCTCCGGCGCGCTGGACGTAGAGCGTCCAGCGCGGGCTCCGCCGCGTGGCCTGCGACCAGGCGACGGTCCCGGCGGCCGCGGACGGCGTCGCTTCGTACGCGCTCGTCGTGCGGACTCCGAGGAGCGGGAAGGCTGCGCCGTCGAGGTGGAACGAGAGGCTTCCGGCGTCGACGAGGCCGGCGGCCATGAGGTAGTACGTCTGGCCTCCGACGACCGGGAAGACGATCTGCGACTGGGGGCCGGAGCCGGCGTCGTCGTTGCAGGCGACCTCGACGAGCGAGCCCGGCGTCCCGGTGTAGGCGGCGAGGGTCGTGTCGTAGTCGCTGCCGAAGGTGTCGGCGGCGATCGTCGTCGAGACCGGCGGCGTGTACGCGAACCAGACCGACGCGACGTTGCCGACGCACGACGGGTCGTCCGGGGCGGTGGTGGCCTCGAGGGTGCTCAGCGAGGCCGCGAACGGCAGGCCGGCGGCGACCGCCGCGTTCGCGAGCTCGTCGTTCGCGGGCGGGACGAGCGTCACCGCGACGGGCTCGGCGTCAGAGGGCTCCGACGCCGTCCCGCGGGCCGTCGTCGGGTCGTCCCACGACGGCAGGGCCGCCGCGGACTGGCTCGTGAGGGCGATCGCCACGGCGATCGCCGGGATCAGATGTGCTCGGCGAGTGCGCATCGGTGCCTCCTCTTCGTTGCTGTCTCTGTGCAGAGATCCAGGTGCCGACGTAGGCGATGAAGGCGACGACCACCGTCGCCACGACGACGACCGTCACGAACGCCATGAGAGCCTCCTCGGAAATGACGTGTGGGCCCCTGTTCATCGCTCGAACCTCCTCCTGCTCTCGGTCACGAAGCGAACGTAGGGCCCCTCGGGCTGCGCGGCCTCGGGGCCAGCCCCGGTACTCGCTGGATGGCTGCCCGGGTTTCCGTCGACCGGTGTCGACCTGCTCATCCCTCCCTCCCTTCGCTCGAGATCAGGAGGCGAGCCTGGCGAGCGCCGCCAACAGGTCGCTAACGCACCGGTAACGGGTCGCTTGCGAGCTTGGCTTCCGGTCCCGCCGGGATCGTCTTCCGCGGCGTTCCCGACTCCGACGGAACCGCGGTGGCCGCTAGCCGGAGCCGTCGTACGCCAGCCGGACGACCTCGGCGAGGTGGAGCGCGCGGCGGTCGCCGGCGTGGGCGATCTGCTGGCGGCACGAGAAGCCGCTGGCGATGACAAGGGTCTCGGGCGACGCGGCGCGGACGGTCGGGAGGAGGACCTGCTCGCCGGCCTTCATCGAGACCTCGTAGTGCTCGCCGCGCTCGTAGCCGAACGAGCCGGCCAGGCCGCAGCAGCCGGCCCCGGAGTCGGCGGCCTCGACGCCGAGGACGGCGAGCAGCGCCTCGTCGTACTCCGTCCCGACGAGGGCCTTCTGGTGGCAGTGGCCGTGGACGAGCGCGGCGCGGTCGAGCCTGGGCGGCTGCCAGCCCTCGGTCTCGAGGAGCAGCTGGGAGAGGAGCAGGCTCTGGTCGCGCAGGCGGCCGGCGTCCTCGTCGTGGGGGAAGAGGTTCGGGAGCTCGTCCTTGAAGACGGCGAGGCAGCTCGGCTCGAGCACGACGACCCTCGTGCCCTGCCGGAGCTCGGGAGCGAGCGCGTCGAGCACGCGGCGCAGGTAGCGGCGCGCGCGGTCGAGCATGCCGTAGTCGTAGAGCGGCCGGCCGCAGCAGAGCGGCCCGGCGGGGATGCGCACCTCGAAGCCGGCGGCCTCGAGGACGTCCGCGGCGGCATCGCCCACCTGCGGGTGGAAGTGGTTCGTGAACGTGTCCGGCCAGAGGAGGACGGCGGCGCCCTCGCCCGGCCCGCGCCCGCGGCGGGAGAAGCGCTCGCGGAAGGTCTCGGTCGCGAAGACGGGGAGGTCCCGCTCCGGCGCGAGGCCGGCCGCCGCCTTGACGAGCCGTGAGAGCGCCCGGCTTCCCGCCGCACGGTTGGCGAGCCGCGGCGCCCGCGAGGCGAGGCGGGCCCAGACGTCGATCAGTCCCAGCGCGTAGGCGTGGGGCGGGCGCAGCCGGCGCTCGTACCAGTGCGCGAGGAACTCGGCCTTGTACGTCGCCACGTCGACGGAGACCGGGCAGTCGGCCTTGCAGCCCTTGCAGGCGAGGCAGAGGTCGAGCGCCTCCTTGACGGCCTCGTCCCGCCAGCCGTCCTTGCCGATCACCTCGCCCCTGACCAGCTCGAAGAGCAGGTGTGCGCGCCCGCGCGTCGTGTGCTTCTCCTCGCGCGTGGCCATGAAGCTCGGGCACATCGTCCCGCCCTCGACCCGGCGGCACTTGCCCATCCCGAAGCAGCGCTCGGCCGCGGCGGCGAAGCTGCCGCCGTCCTCGTGGAAGCTGAAGTACGTCGGCAGCTTGCGCGGCGTGTAGTCGGGTGAGATCCGCAGGTTCTCGTCGACGTCGTAGCTGTCGACGAGCTTCCCCGGATTCATCTTCCAGGCGGGGTCCCACGCCCGCTTGAAGTCGCGGAACGCGTCCACGAGCTCGGGCCCGAACATCTTCTCCAGGTGGGCGGCGTGCGCCTGGCCGTCGCCGTGCTCGCCCGAGAGCGAGCCGCCGTAGGCGAGGACGAGGTCGGAGGCGTCCTCGAGGAAGTGCTTGAAGACGCGGATGCCCTCGCGCGTGCGCAGGTCGAAGTTGATGCGGCAGTGCACGCAGCCCTGCCCGTAGTGGCCGAAGTAGACGCAGCGCAGGCCGTGGCGCTCGAGGACGCCCGCGAAGTCGCGCAGGTAGGCGCCCAGCCTGGAGGGGTGGACGGCGGAGTCCTCGAACGAGGGCCACGTCTCGAAGATGCCCGGGATCCGGCTGGCGCCGAGCGCTGACTCGCGCACGAGCCAGACCATCGCCTGCTCTTCGGGCTCCGCGAAGATGCGTACGGTCCGGCCGCCGTTGCCGCGCCGCAGCTCGGCGGCGAGGTCCTCGGCGCGGCCGGTCGCCTCGTCGGCCGTCTCCCCGCCGAACTCGACGAGGAGCCAGGCGCCTCCCTCCGGGAGCAGCGCGCGCTCCCCCGCGAAGAGGCCGAGCCCGGCCATCGTCTCGGTGACGGAGCCGTCGAAGCCCTCGAGGCCGATCGGCCGGTGGGCGAGGATGCCCATGAGGTCGTCGGCGGCGGCGAAGTGGTCCGGGTAGCCGGCGACGAGGAGCGTCCGCGCGGGCGGCCACGCGGCCAGGCGGACGGTCGCCTCCAGGATCGTGGCGCACGTCCCCTCGCTCCCCACGAAGGCGCGGGCGAGGTGGAAGCCTTTCTCCGGGAGAAGGTCGTCGAGGTTGTAGCCGGAGACGCGCCGCGGGATGTCGGGGAAGCGCTCCCGCACGATCTCCCCGTAGCGGTCGCGCACGTCGCGCAGGCGGCCGACCAGCTCGCCCTCGCGCCCGCCCGCGGCGACCGCGCGCGCGATGTCCTCGTCGCTGCGCGGGCCGAGGCGGAGGACGTGGCCGTCGTAGGTGAGGACGGTCAGCTCCTCGACCTGGTCGGACGTCCGCGCGCCCTCGCCGTGGAGCTCGGTGAGGATCGAGTGCACGCCGCAGGAGTTGTTGCCCAGCATGCCCCCGAAGGTGCACCAGGCATGCGTGGCGGGGTCCGGCCCGTAGGTGAGCCCGTGGGGCTCGGCCGCGTGCTTCAGCTGGTCGCAGATCACGCCGGGCTCGACGCGGGCGACGCCCGCGTCCGGGTCGAGCTCGAGGATCCGGTTGACGTACTTCGAGAAGTCGAGGACGACGGCCGCGTTCGTGCACTGCCCGACGAGGCTCGTCCCCGCCCCGCGGGGCAGCACCGGCGCCTCGTGGCGGTGGCAGACCTCGAGGGCCGCGATCGCGTCCTCGACGTCGCGCGGCACGACCACGCCGATCGGCACCTGCCGGTAGATGGAGAGGTCGTGGGCGTAGAGGGCGCGCGAGCCGGCGTCGAAACGAACCTCGCCCCGGACAGCCGCCGTGAGGTCGGCCGCGAGGGCGCGCGCCTTCGAAGCCGGAAGATCCGCCGGCCGCGGAGCAACCGCCTTCGGGGCACTCACCGAGAGAACCCTATGCGATGGCCAGGGGGCGCGAGCCGGAGGCCCGCGCCCCCTGGCTCTCGCTGCCTAGTCGAAGAGGGTGCAGAAGCCCTCGAGGACGTTCCCGGCCTCCTGCGCCTCGCGGAGCGGGTGCTGGCCCGCCGAGAAGACGATCTCGCCCGTCAGCGGGTTGATCACGACCCGCCCGACGTCCTTCAGCTGGGCTCCCTGCACGTTCGCGGCGAGCCCGGTCGCGACGATCAGCGGCCCGTCGTCGGTGAAGAGGGTCGTCTGCATGAAGTTGTCGGGCCCCTCGCGATACGTCTCGCCCGTGTCGAGGTTGGTGATGGTGTTGTCCTCGCTGATGTGCACCTGGACGCGGACGAGCCGGCCGTCCTGGTCGAAGAACCGGAACCGGTCGCCCGTCAGGTGGATCTCCCAGCGAAGCAGGCCGCAGGACGTCGGCCCCTGGACGACCTGGTTCTGCGCGACCTGGTCGCGTTGCGGTGCGCCTGCCAGCGCGGGCAGCGCGAGAACTCCAGCCAGGAGCGCCCCGAGCGCGGGCGCGAGTGTGCGTCTCACTTTGACACCTCCGTCGTCGTGTACCCCCAAGTCCCGGCGACGATCGTACGGGAGGTCTCCCGCAACGGCAACGTCGCCGGGAGAGGTCGCCGCCGCGGCCCGTCCGGACCGACTACGGTGGACGCGTTCCGGCCGGCGACGTTGGGAGGTCAGATGGAGTACGTGAACCTGGGCAGGACGGGCCTGCGCGTCTCGCGCGTCTGCCTCGGGATGATGAGCTTCGGCAGCCACGAGAGCCGCGCGTGGGCGCTCGGCGAGGAGGACGCGGAGCCGATCGTCCGGCGCGCGGTCGAGGGGGGGATCACGTTCTTCGACACAGCCGACGTCTACAACGGCGGCCAGAGCGAGGTCGTGACCGGCAACCTTCTGCGCAAGCTCTTCGGCCTGCGCGAGGAATACGTCGTGGCGACCAAGGTCTGGGGAAGGACGATGCCCGGCGAGAACGGGCGCGGGCTCTCGCGCAAGCACGTCCTCGCCTCGATCGACGCCTCGCTCCAGCGGCTCGGGCTCGAGTACGTCGACCTCTACCAGATCCACCGCTGGGACCCCACGACGCCGATCGAGGAGACGATGGAGGCGCTCCACGACGCCGTCAAGGCCGGCAAGGCGCGCTACCTCGGGGCGAGCAGCATGTACGCCTGGCAGTTCGCCAAGGCCCAGCGCCTGGCCCCGACGCCGTTCGTCTCGATGCAGAACCACTACAACCTGATCTACCGCGAGGAGGAGCGGGAGATGATCCCGCTGTGCCTCGACCAGGGGGTCGGCCTGATCCCCTGGAGCCCGCTGGCGCGCGGTCTCCTCGCGCGGAGGAGCGACGAGGCGCCGACGACCCGCGCAGGGAGCGACCCCTTCCTCGGCTCGCTCTACCGGCCCGACCTCGACCCGCCGGTGCTCGACCGCCTGGGCGAGGTCGCGGAGGAGCTCGGCGTGCCGCCGGCGCAGGTCGCGCTCGCGTGGCTCCTCGGGAAGCCGGGCGTGACGGCGCCGATCGTCGGCGCGACGAAGCTCGGGCACGTCGAGGACGCCCTGGCGGCGGAGGCGCTCACGCTGAGCGACGGGCAGGTCGAGCGGCTGGAGGAGGCCTACGTGCCCCATCCGGTCTCCGGGGTCGAGTTCTAGCCCTAGAGGCCGGCGAGGATCTCGCGGGAGAGGCGCACGCCGGTCTCGAACCGCTTTCGCGCTTCGGGGTCCGGAAGCGACTCTGCCTTCGCCTTCACGATCTCTGCGGCCTTCGCCGCGTACGTCTCGGCTTCGGCCGAGCCGGTCGCGGCGAGCGCCCGGGCGTGCGTCCAGAGGACCTCCTCGCTCCGCAGCGCGGGCACCGCGCCGCCGCGGCCCTCGAGCTCCGTCACCGCCTTCGTGCTCGGCTCGACGGCATCCGCGGCGAGGCCGGAGGCGAGCGCGACCTGCGCGAGCATGGTGCACGACTCGATCTCGCTCCGCGCCCAGCCGTGTGTCTCCATCGCGCGGAGAACCTGGTCTGCTTCGGCGAGCGACTCCGGCGTGCCCTCGGCGAGAAGGAGCTCGGCCCACATCGCGTCCACCAGCGGCATGGTGGGGACGTAGCCGGAGGCGGCGGCCTCCTCCCGCGCGGCGGCGAGCGCCTCGCGCGCCTCGGCCGGACGCGGCGGGTCCTGCTCCAGGTAGAGCCGGCCGAGCAGCGCGCGGAGGTACGCTCGCACGCCGACCGAGCCGGTCAGGTCGGCGAGGAGGTCGATGCCGCCGCGGAGCGACGCCTCGGCGGCCTCCCAGTCGCCGACCGCCGTCTGCACCTGGGCGAGGAACGCGAGCGCCCAGGACGACTCGTCGCGGCGCCTCGCCTCGCGGAGCGCCGCGGCGCTCCGCACGAGCAGGTCGAGGGCCTCGCCGTAGCGGCCGAGGTCGAAGGCTCCGACGCCGAGCAGCGTCTCGAGGCTCGCGGCCTGCAGGGCGCGCTGCTCCTCGCCGAGCTGGCCGTCGAGCGCGCCGCCCGTGAGGAGCGCGTGCGCCTGCTGGAGCTGCTCCCAGCCCTCCTGCAGGCTGACGCTGTTCAGCTGGTGGCCGTAGTTCATGAGGATGGCGAACTCGGCGAGCGGGTCCTCCGCCGCGCGGGCGAGCTCGAGCGCCTCGCGGTAGGAGGCGAGCCCCTCCTCCAGGCCGCCGAAGGCGATCTGGACGAGGGCTCGTGCGTAGCACGCGTTCGCCCGCAGCTTGGGGTCGCCGGTCGCCTCGGCGATCTCCTCGGCCTCCCGGGCGAGCTCCTGCACGCCGGCGGCGGCGGCGTCGGCCCCGTGCACGTTCCAGGTCGGCTCGCCCCCGAGGAGCACGAGGAGGAGCGCGCGCACGAGGAGCCGGCGCGCGTCCGCCTGCTCCTCGCCCTTGAGCGTCGCCAGCGGCTCGCGGAGCGCCGCGACGGCGCGCTCGGCGTGCGCCGCGGCCTCCCGGTCGGCGCCCTCGGCGAAGCAGGACTCGGCGACCTCGACGAAGCGCGTCGCCGCCTGCACGTGGCTCCCGGCCGCCTCGTAGTGGCGCGCGATCTCGAGAAGCGCGACGCGCGGGGGCGGGTCGTCACCCTCGATCAGCGACTCGAGCGCCTCCGCCACCGCCTTGTGCCGGCGGCGGCGCTCGTAGGGGCTCTTCGCGTACCGGTCGTAGAGGAGCTCCTGGAGGACGCCCGGGTCGAACGTGTAGAGGGCCGACCGGTCGCTCCACCAGTCCTCGACGTCCTCCGTCTCGATCATCCGGCGGCGCTCCGAGATCTGCCGGAGCCGGTCGAGGATCGCGTCCTCCTCCGCGTCGAGGAGCCGTACCAGCACGGTCGAGAGGAACCGCCGTCCCTGCACGGCGCCGGTCTCGAGCAGCGAGCGCTCGTCGTCGTCGAGGTCGGCGACGCGCGGGCGCAGGAGGTCGAGGAGCGAGTCCGGCGTCTGAGCGGCCGCGAGCGCGCCGCCGAGCGACCAGTCCCCGGGCTCGCCGGCGATGGTGCCGTCGAGGGCCCAGCCGGCCTCGCCCTCGCGGAGCACGCCCTGCTCCTCGAGCAGAGCCAGGTACTGCGTCAGGTAGAGCGGGCTGCCCTCGGTCTGATCCCGGAGCCAGGCCGCCAGCCTGCCGTCGGGGACGGCCCCGTACCGGTCGGCCAGGAAGGTCTCGACCGCGCCGACCGTCAGCGGCGGCAGCGCCATGCCGGTCACCCCCGCGCGCGTCGCGACTGCCGAGCGCGCCCGCGCCAGCAGGTCCTTGTCCGTGACGAGGCCCGGGTCGTAGGCGACGACGAGCAGGAGCGGGTGCGCCTCGGGATCCTGCGCCAGCCGGGCGACCACCTCGGTCGAGGCGGCGTCGATCCACTGTGCGTCGTCGACGATCACGACGAGCGGCGACTCGGCGGCGACGCTCCGGAGCGCGAGCGCCACGTCGGCCGCCAGCTCGAGCTGCTGCGCCTCGCGGTTGCCGCCGAGCGCGTACACGCCGAGGTCGGACGCCGCCTTCACGCCGACCGCGGCCAGCTTGCCGATCACGGGGATCAGCTCGACGAGCGGCGGCGCGATCCTGCCGATCAGCTCCAGCGTGCCCTTCGCCTTCTCGCCGCGGCGGTCCTGGCTCGTGAGCGCCCGGAGGACCTCGCCGAACGGCCCCAGCGGGTTGCCGGCGCCGGTCTCGTAGCAGACGACCGACACGACGTCGGCCCGCTTGTCCCCGGGCAGCTCGGCGACCGCGTCCGCGAGGGACTTCAGGAGGAGCGACTTGCCGCTCCCGGTCGGCCCCTCGAGGAAGACGATCGAGCCGCGGCCGCCGGCGGCGCTCTCCGCGGCCTGCACGAGCTGTGTCAGCTCCTCGTCGCGGCCGATCGGCGTCACATGCGGCATGGGGGAGGTCTAACGCGGCGAGAGGCGGCGCGCAAGCAGCGCGAAGGGCGCCGGGTCTCGGCGCCCTTCGCGGCTCGGAGCGGGGATCGCGCCTAGCGGTGGCGCTTGCCGCCCTTCAGGTCGGTCTCGAGGACGAACAGCCCGCGGTCCATGCTGCTGACCGCGACGACGTCCTTCTGGTGGAACCACGGGTAGTTGCTCCACGTCCCGCCCTCGAACGACGGATTGTCGTTCTCGGGATAGACATCGAAGTAGGCCACCTCGCGGAGGTCGGGCTTGGAGACCCGCTTCGTGCTCAGGATGCGGAGGCCCGACGTGTAGTTGGACTGGTAGACGAACTTGCCCTCCGTGTACATGTTGTGGTCGATCGACGTGGTCTCGTTCTGCCACTCGAGGATCATCTTCGGCGCGTCGAGGTCGCGGACGTCCCAGATGCGCGTGGTCGTGTTGATCCCGTGCGTGACCTCGTCGAGCTCGTCGCCGTGGAGGAAGTACTTCTGCCCGGGGACGAGCCAGCCCTGGTGGCTGTAGCCGTCGTTCGGGTACTCCGTCCGCGAGAGCACGACCGGGTTCGACTTGTCCGTCACGTCCACGATCGAGAGCGCGTTCGTGATCGGGTCCGACCCCGGCGGCGGGTCGTGATGCTGCTGCGCGTTCGCGTTGAAGCAGATCTCGTGCCGCTTGTAGTCCCGGTCCGGCCCCTTGTAGACGACGCACTGCGTGTCGTGGATGTAGCCGTGCGCGGCGAAGCAGCCGGCGAACATCGGGTTCTCGGGATCGTTGATGTCGACCATGTGGAGACCGCCGTCGCAGGTGGACGTCCCCACCGCGTACGCGTAGCCCGTGTCCTCGTTGATGTTCACGTTGTGCGAGTGCCCGAAGCCCGCGTAGTGGGCGGTCTCGCTGAACACCGTGTAGTCGCCCTTCGCCTTGCGGACCTCCTTCAGGTCGAACACCTGCATGCCGTGATCCGCCTGCTCGGAGACGACGAACATGTAGTGCCCGTAGACCTTGATGTCGCGCCAGAAGGGCGCCTGCGGGTCGAGCGTGTGCGCCGGCAGGATGCCGATCACGTCGGGGCGCGTCGGCTTCGAGATGTCGACGATCACCGTTCCCTCGGTGCCGCCGACCAGGGCGTAGTCGGTCTTCCCCTTGCCCTTCCCCTTCCCCTTCTTGCCGTGCCTCCACTTCCTGTCGTCCTTCCCCTTGCCGCTGTCGGTCCAGCCCCAGACCTCGTTCACGAAGCTGAGGCCGAGGTCGGCCAGCGGGACCTGGCTCAGCAGGTCGATGTCCTTGCACGGATAGCCGGCCGCCATGCCGTCCTTGCAGCGGGCGGCGCCGCTGTCTCGGTCGGCCTTCCCCCGCTTCGCGGCCCGTGCGAAGCCGGATTTCTCGGCTTTCATCGAAGCCGACGTCTCCGCGGCGCGCTGACCCGCGAATCCCGGCGTGAGCATGACGCCGAGCGCGGTCACCACCGCCGCTCCCACCAGAAGTCCTGTGCGAAATCGCATCGGACCCCCCTTTTCGAGTCACGGCCGCCGCACCCCTACGGCGGCCTCTGCCGGAGCAGGGTACAAGGGCTCGGCCCAGCGTGCCGACCGGCGTCTCAGGGCTAGCCCGGAGCTCGATCCGGGGCCGGGCCCGAGGCCGGCGGCACCACCCGGCTCTACCGTCGCCGGCATGGCTCACGCGCGTCTCGGGAAGAGCAGCCGGGCCCGCGCCGCGGGGCTCCTCGCCGCCGTCGCGGTCCTGCTCTCGGCGTGCGGGGGAGGCGAGCGGGAGGCCGCGCGGTCCACCTCCGCTCCGGCTCCGGCCGGGACGGAGCCGCCCGCCGAGACCGCTCCGCCTGCTTCGGCGCCGGCCGCATCGGCGTCGGCGATCCCGGACTCCCTGCCCTTCCGCTTCGACTTCGGCGAGTCACCGTGTCCTCTTCCCGAAGGGGTGGAGCCGGCCGGCGAGTCCGTGTGCGCCGACGGCGTGTACCGGATGAGCCGCACCGACGACGGGTTCTCCGGAACCCGGGCGCACTTCGACCCGGACGTCTTCGCGGTGACCGTCGAGGTGGACGTCCTGCCGACCGCCGGCGCGGCGGCGTACGGGGTCAGCTGCTGGCAGCTCTTCGAGGGGTACCACCTCGTCGTGGCCGCCGACGGCTCGTACGCGATCCTCAGGGAGAAGCCGGGGGAGCGTGTCCTGCTCGCGTCCGGAGTCGACCCGGAGGCGGCCCAAGCCGGCGGCGCCGGGCGGATCCGCGGTGAGTGCCGGGGCGGCCGGCGCGGCGGCGCGGACTCCGCGACGCTCGTCCTCTCGCTGAACGGCCGGCAGCTCGCCGAGGTCGGAGACCCGGAGCCGCCGCGCTCCTTCAAGGGCATCGTCTTCGGCGCCTTCGGGCTCTCGGTCTTCCCGGCGGTCGGCGCGACCTGGACGACGGTCGAGTTCGACAATCTCACCGCCCGGGGACGCGGAAACGCCTAGTCCCGCCCGTCTCCGCGCCGGTGGAATCGGCGGGCCCGATGTGTGACGATCCGCACATCAGCATGACCGTGCTCGTCGTCGACGACCATCCGGCGTTCCGGGCCTCGGCTCGCCGGCTGCTGGAGCTGGACGGGTTCCACGTCGTCGGCGAGGCGGCGGACGCGCGCGAGGCGCTGGCGCTCGCGCGGGAGCTCGAGCCGCGGCTCGTCCTCCTCGACATCGGCCTCCCCGACCGGAGCGGCTTCGACGTCGCCGGCGAGCTCGCGGGCAGGCGCACGGATGTCGTGCTCGTCTCGAGCCGGGCCCAGGCCGACCTGGGACGGCGCGTGCGGGAGAGCGGCGCCGTCGGCTTCATCTCGAAGGAGCGGCTGTCGGGCGAGGCGATTCTCGCCCTCCTCGGCCGGGCGGCATGAGAGCCCTCCGCTTCGCGTTGGTTCCAGCGGCGATCGCGCTCGGCGTCGTCGCCTACCGCATCCAGCTCGACAACCTCGGAGCGGCGACGACGCCCGCGCGCTCGCTGGCGATCGTCGCTGTCGCGTGGGCCTTCGTCGGCGCGGGCCTCGTCGCCTGGGCGCGCCGGCCCGGGAACCGGCTCGGGCCGCTGCTGGCGGCGGCGGGCTTCGCGCTGCTCCTGCGGCAGCTCCGCTACAGCCACGACGCGGGCCTCTTCACCGTCTTCTTCGCGCTGAGCGAGCTGAGCTACGCGCTCGTCGCGCACTCCGTCCTCGCCTACCCCTCCGGGCGCGTCGTCGGCCGCCCCGAGCGGGTGCTCGTCAGGGTCGGTTACGCCTCGATGCTCCTCTTCCCGCTGGCGATCCTGCTCGTCTACGACGCGAGCCGGCCGCTGCGCTTCCTCGACCCGACGGCGCGCGACAGCCTCCTGCTCGTCTGGGAGAACGGCGCGCTGGCCGTCAACCTGCAGAAGGCGTTCGTCGTCTTCGTCTGGGGCGTCCTGGCGAGCGCCTTCATCTTCCTCGTCCTCCGCCGGCTCGTGCGCGCGACGCCGCGGGCGCGCCGGATTCTCGCGCCGCTCCTCCTCGCGGCGGTCGTCTTCGCCCTGCGGGCCGTCTTCGAGTGCGTCTTCACGTTCGCCGAGCGGCCCTCGGAGATTCTCTACGTCTACCTCTTCTGGTGGCAGGTGGCCGGCTTCGTCGCCCTGCCGCTCGCGCTCCTCGCCGGCATGCTCCGCGCACGGCTCGCGCGCGCCGGCGTGGCCGAGCTCGTCCTCGAGCTGGAGCGCGCGCCGCCGCAGGGCCTCCGCGACGCGCTCGCCAGAGCCCTCGGCGACCCGACGCTGGAGGTGGCGCTCTGGCTCCCGGAGCGCAGCGAGTACGTGGACGCGAGCGGCCGTCCCGTGACTCTGCCGGACGAGGGCGGGGCGCGCACGGTCACGCTGCTCGAGCACGAGGGAGAGCCGGTCGCGGCGATCGTGCACGACGCGACGCTCGTCGACGAGCCCGAGCTCCTGCGCGCCTCCGGCGCCGCCGCCCGGATGGCACTCGAGAACGCCCGCCTCCAGGCCGAGATGCGCGCCCAGCTCGCCGAGGTGCAGCGGTCGCGCGCGCGGATCGTGGCGGCCGCGGACGAGGAGCGGCGCCGGATCGAGCGCGACCTCCACGACGGGGCGCAGCAGCGGCTCGTCGCGCTCGCCCTCGAGCTCCGCACCGCGCAGCGGCGGCTCGGCGGCAGCACCGATCCCGAGCTCGAGCGGATCCTGGCCGCGTCGGTGGACGAGCTGCAGGCGGCCGTGGACGAGCTGCGCGAGCTCGCCCGCGGCGTCCACCCGGCGATCCTGACGGAGGACGGTCTCGCCGCGGCGCTCGAGTCGCTGTCGAGCCGAACGCCGGTCCCGGTCACCGTCGACGCCTGTGGCGACCGCCTGCCGCCCCAGGTGGAGGCGACCGCCTACTTCGTCGCGTGCGAGGCGCTCGCGAACGTGGTCAAGCACTCGGGCGCCTCGGCGGCCACCGTCACGGCGCTGCGGCGCAACGGGATGCTCGTGATCGAGGTCGAGGACGACGGCGTCGGCGGCGCGCACGCCGACGGCGGCTCGGGCCTGCGCGGGCTCGCCGACCGGGTCGAGGCGCTGGGCGGGCGGCTCCGCGTCGTCAGCCCGGCGGGCGGCGGGACGCGCGTCGTGGGGGAGATCCCGTGCGCGTCGTGATCGCCGAGGACTCTGTGCTGCTCCGGGAGGGGCTCGCCCGAATGCTCGCCGACGAGGGCTTCGAGATCGCAGCCCAGGTCGACAACGCGGACGCCCTCCACCACGCGGTCCACCGGGAGAAGCCGGACGTCGCCATCGTCGACGTCCGCATGCCGCCCACCCAGACCGACGAGGGTGCCCGCGCCGCGCGAGAGATCCGCGCCGCGCACCCGGAGGTCGGCATCCTCCTCCTCTCCCAGGTCGTCGAGGCGAAGCACGCGCTCGAGCTCTTCAGCGAGCACCCCGAGGGCTTCGGCTACCTCCTCAAGGACCGCGTCCTCGAGATCGACGACTTCCTGGAGGCGATCCGTCGGGTCGCGCGGGGAGGGACCGCGATCGACCCCGAGGTCGTCGCCCAGCTCATGGGCCGCCGCCGCACCGCCGACCCCCTGGCGGAGCTGAGCCCGCGCGAGCGCGAGGTGCTCGCCCTCATGGCCGAGGGCCGCTCGAACCAGGCGATCTGCAGGAAGCTCTTCCTCAGCCCGAAGACCGTGGAGACGCACGTCCACTCGATCTTCCTGAAGCTCAACCTGCCCCCTGAGGCCGACGACCACCGGCGCGTCCTCGCCGTGCTCGCCCAGCTCAGGAGCCTCGAAGGCGGCTGAGTCTCCCGGGTTGAGCGGATCTTGAGCCCTCCCTCCTAGCCTCCAAGCGACCTGTGAGGGGTCAGGAGACGAAGGGAGGGCGTCATGTCGACGGCGATCTACCTGCTTGTCGCGGCCGTTCCGATCGGGCTCGGGTTCGCCGCCCGGTTCTGGGTCTCGGCCGTCTTCCGGAAGGCCGACCTCGTGCCTGCGGCGTCGGGCGCGACCGGCCTGCAGGCCGCCCGCCAGCTCCTCGCCGGCGGGTGCCCGGGCGTCACCGTCGAGACCGTCGACGGCGAGCTGACCGACCACTACGACCCGCGCGCGCACGCCGTCCGTCTGTCTGAGGGCGTGGCCGAGTCGACCTCCGTGGCGGCCCTCGCGGTCGTCGCCCACGAGGTCGGCCACGTCATCCAGGACCAGACCCGCGACCGGACGTTCCGCTTCCAGCGGACCGTCGTGCCGGTGGCGTCCTTCTGCTCCTACGGGTGGATCGTCGCAATCGGCGCGGGCATCCTCCTCGAGTCCGCCGGGTTCCTGGTGCTCGCGGTGATGCTCTTCGCCGGAGTCGCGGCCTTCCACCTGGCGACGCTCCCGGTCGAGCTCGGGGCGAGCCGGCAGGCGTTGTCGCTGCTCGCGGCGGAGGGGCTCGTTACCGCCGGGGAGCTGCCGGTCGCCCGCCGGGTGCTGCGGGCGGCGGCGTTCACCTACCTCGTCGCGGCGCTCGTCGCCATCACCGAGCTCGCGCGGATCGCGCTCGAGATCGCCCTCTCCGCCGAGGACTGACTACCCGGCCGCGCCCGCGAGCTCGACCGGCCCGGCCCCCGCGAGCTGCTCCAGGCCGTTTTGCCCGACGGCGAACGTGCCGCCGACGAGGACCCCGAGGGAAGCCGCCTCGTCGAGGAGGCACGCATGGAGCACGAAGGTCGTGCCCTCGACCAGCGGCTGCGTCGAGGTCCGCGTGATCTCGAGCGGGTCGAGCCAGGTGGGCGGATACCCGACGCCGACGCCGTAGCCGAAGCGCATCTTGAACCCGTCGCCCAGCCCGGCGTCGCGGAGCAGGGCGAGCGCGGGCGCCTCGACCGCACGGGCCTCGATGCCGGGCTTCACCGCCGACAGGCCGGCGCGGAGGCACGCGAGCGCGACGTCGTAGAGACGGACGCCGGCCGCCGGCGGATCGCCGAGGCAGAACGTCTGGATCCCGACGGCGTTGTAGCGCGCCTCCACGCCGCCGATCTCGACGTGGACCAGGTCGCCCGGCTCGAGCACGCGGTCGCCCGGCGTCCCGTGAACGAGCACCGTGCGCGGGCCCGAGGTGAGCTCGGTCGGGATCGACGGGTAGTCGGAGCCCGAGCGGCGCAGCGCGTACTCGATCTCGGCCGCGAGCCTCCGTTCCGTGACGCCCGGGCGCGCGTGCTCCCGGGCTGCGCGCAGGCCCTCCTCCGCATGCCGCCCGGCACGGCGGAGACAGTCGAGCTCGAAGGGCGACTTGACGACGCGCGCCTCGGCGAGGAGCGCGCTGCAGTCGACGAGCCGGGCGGGAGCGATCGCCGCGCCGAGGGACGTCCCAAGCGCATGCGGCACGGCCCGCGAGGCGCCGTCGAAGCCGACCCGCCGCGAGCCGGGCGCCTTCTCGCGGAGGGCGGCGGCGAAAGCGGCGGCCGGGTCGTCGACCCCGAAGCGGTACGCGCGGACGTCGGCGAGCGGGCTCGTCGCGCGGGCGAGCGGGACGTCGGCGTCCCAGACCACCAGCGCCGGCTCCTCGCTCTCGTCCAGCGGGAGCACGAGCGCCTGCGGCAGGACGCCGCTGATGAAGGACTCGAGCCCGCTGAGCCAGAGCTGTGTCTCCGGGGCGAGCACGACGCAGGCGTCCACGCCCGCCTCGGCAAGCCGGCGGCGGACGCGCGCGCGGCGCTCTTCGAGCTCACCCGGAGGAGGAGGATCGCCCATGAACGGCCAAGGATCGCACGCGGCGACCGGGCGATAGCCTGCGGCCGTGACCGCCCCCGCGATCGAGACGGCCGGACTGACGAAGTTCTACGGCACGCACCGCGGGATCGAAGACCTCGACCTCCGCGTCGAGCGGGGCGAGGTCTTCGGCTACCTCGGTCCGAACGGAGCCGGCAAGACGACGACGATCCGGCTCCTGCTCGACCTGATCCGGCCGACGCGGGGAAGCGCACGGATCGCCGGGCTCGACGTCCATGCGGAGAGCGTCGAGGCGCGCCGGCTCACGGGGTACCTCCCCGGCGAGCTGAGGCCGCCGGCGCAGAGCACCGTCGCCGGGTTCCTCGCCTACCTCGGGCGCCTGCGCGGCGGGGTCGGGCGCCAGGCGATCGCGGAGCTTGCCGCGCGGCTCGACCTCGACCTCACACGCAGGATCGGCGACCTCTCGAAGGGGAACAAGCAGAAGGTGGGGATCGTGGCCGCGTTCATGCACGATCCCGAGCTGCTCGTCCTCGACGAGCCGACGAGCGGGCTCGACCCGATTCGCCAGGAGGACGTGCTCGACCTCGTCCGCGAGCGGGCGGCGGCCGGCCGTACCGTCTTCCTCTCGTCGCACGAGCTCGACCAGGTCGAGCACGTGGCCGAGCGCGTCGGCATCGTCCGCGAGGGCCGGCTGGTGGCGGTCGAGTCGATCGCCGCGCTCAAGGCGCGCGCCGTCCGGCGGGTGGAGGTGCGCCTGGCGGCGCCCGTCGACGGGGTGGAGCGGCTGCGGGACGTTCCCGGCGTCGAGTCGCTGACGCTCGACGGCGAGGTCGTGAGGCTCGAGGTGCACGGCTCCATGGACCGGCTCGTCAAGGCGCTGGCCGAGCTTCCGGTGCAGACCCTGACGAGCGCGCCGCCCGAGCTCGACGAGATCTTCCTCTCCTACTACGGCCGCAACCATGCGGGTTGAGGTCGCCGTCCAGGCTCTGCGCGAGCGCCGCCGGTCGCTCGTCTGGTGGTCCCTCGGCGTCGTCGCGCTCGTCGCCCTGACCGTCGCCTTCTACCCGTCGATCCGCGACGACCCCTCGATCAACGCATACGTCGAGGACCTGCCCGAGTCGCTGCGGGGCCTCTTCGCCGGAGGCGAGCTCGACATCGCGAGCCCGGCCGGCTACCTCAACAGTCAGATCTTCGCGCTGATGGCGCCGCTCGTGCTGCTCGTCTTCGCGGTGGGCGCCGGCGCCGGGGCGGTGGCCGGGGAGGAGGAGAAGGGGACGCTCGACTTCCTGCTCGCGCACCCGCTGCGCCGGCGCAGCTACGCGCTCCAGCGGTTCCTCGCGCTGACGGCGCACGTGGGCGCGCTCTCGCTCGTCCTGCTGCTCACGACCTGGCTCGGCTCGCTCGCCGTCGACCTCGAGATCGGCTTCGACCGGCTCGTCTCGGCCTCGGCCAGCGTGGGGCTGCTCGCGCTCCTCTTCGGGACGCTGGCGCTGGCCGTCGGCTCCGTCCGGCCCGGCCGTGCCCGGGCGATCGCGGTGGCGGCGGGCGTCGCCGTTGCGGCGTGGCTCCTGGACGGGCTCGGCCAGGCGGTCGACCTGCTCGACGCGTGGCG